>NZ_CP102798.1:3060027-3390040 GCF_028356935.1 Lysinibacillus sp. OF-1 | reverse complement strand
CAGACATGCCTTTCATAAAAAAAGCAGATGAAGCACTGTATGTATTGAAAGCGTATGGATGCAACCGAGTTACTCATTATCATGAGATGAAATGAATGTCTTTATTTTTCGGCTAATAATTTTTGGATAGAAGGTAGATCTGCTGGAGCGAATGGAAGTTCGAGCAATTGCTTGCGAGGAACCCATTTTGCTTCAGCATGTTCTAGTATTTTGGGTACGCCTTTCACAATCGTTGCCTTATATGTTTCTAAGTGAACGAAAAATGTGTCGTATTCATGAAGGGTTACTGCGACTCGATCACCTACTTGAATCATACAGTCAAATTCCTCAAAAATTTCACGATAAAGCGCCTGCGCAGGTGTTTCGCCGTGTTCTATCTTCACACCAGGAAACCCCCAGTAATTTGCTAGTACCATATGTGGATTTCTTAAAGCACAGAAAATTTTTTGCTGCTCATTTTCTATAATGGCACCAACGACATGTATCGTTTTTTTCATTTATATTCAGCTGCCTTGACTTAGTATGCTGTGTCTAATTATAGCATGTCTATATTGTTCTTTACTGAACGACTGTAGAAAATAATAGTTTTCTCACATAACTATGAAATTTGCCATTTGCTAAGGTATAATAGTGGTCAATATATAGGAAAAAGGCGGTAAGAGGTAGCATATGAAGAGAATTGAATCTACGCAAAATGCGTTAGTGAAATATTGGAAAAAGTTAGCGACAACAAGAAAAGAGCGTGAACGATCAGGTGAATTTCTAATAGAGGGTTTTCATCTTGTGGAGGAAGCTTTAAAAAATAAAGAGCAAGTATTACAAATTATTGTACGTGAAGGTATTGATTTGCCAATGTTATGGCCGATTGATGATGTTGCTATTGTAGAAGTAACAGCAGCAGTAACAAAGGAATTCGCAGAAACAGAAACTTCTCAAGGCGTGTTTGCTGTATGTAAACAGCCAATTTTAGAGGATGAAGTGAAGGCCACTTGGCGTAAAGTGCTATTAATTGATGCAGTCCAAGATCCTGGTAATATTGGAACAATGATACGCACTGCCGATGCAGCAGGATTAGATGCCGTGATTTTAGGAAAAGGCTGTGCAGATGCCTACAATCCTAAAACATTACGCGCAGCTCAAGGCTCCCATTTCCATATCCCAGTAGTACGCGGAGACTTAGCAGAATGGGTAGACTTGCTACAAAATCAAGGTGTACCTGTCTTTGGTACTGCTTTGGATGAGGAGGCAGTGCCATATAGTGACATTCAGCATTCGGGTGCATTTGCTATTATTATGGGGAATGAAGGAAGTGGCATCCAGCCACAGCTATTAGCGATGACAGATCAAAATATGATTATTCCACTTTTTGGACAAGCTGAATCATTAAACGTAGCAGTTGCAACAGGTATTGTTTTATATGGCTTTGTGAAATAATTGACAGATCCTTGTGGGATTCAGGTAGTTGTCTCTTGATTTGCTACTATTCGTTATTGTATAATTTATTCTAAAATGTATGTTTAAATAATAAATGCTTTGATCGGGAAGTAGTAAAGATTGTGAATGGACGACAGGGAGCGTAAGGCCGGAGATTGAGAGCCGACGCCGTACCAATGCAATTTTGAATTCAGCCCGTGAGCAGCTACCGGGACCAGCGTGATGCTGTAAAGGTGTGCCGGCTTCATCAAGTCGTTATGTCAATGAAGTGATTGTAAGTTTTTTGCTTGCAATAACTAGGGTGGTACCGCGAATATGTCCTCGTCCCTTTTTAGGGGCGAGTTTTTTTTATGCCTAAAATGCAGGCATTTATTTTCTAAGGAGGTTTTAACATGGAAGAGCAATTAAAACAATTAGAGCAAGAAGCTCTTGCTAAAATTGAAGCAGCAGCAAATTTAAAAGAATTGAATGAAGTGCGTGTTGCATATCTAGGGAAAAAAGGACCTATCACAGATTTACTAAAAGGGATGGGGAAATTATCAGCTGAAGAACGTCCGAAAATGGGGGCTTTAGTGAATAATGTTCGTGAAAATGTAACAGCAGTACTAGAAACAAAGGTGGTTGTTCTAGAGGAAGCAGCGATTGCTGAAAAATTAGCAAGTGAGTCGATTGATGTCACTTTACCAGGTCGTGAAGTGAAAGTAGGAAATCGCCATCCGTTAACACGCGTTATTGAAGAAATTGAAGATTTATTTATCGGAATGGGTTATGAAATTGCTGAAGGTCCTGAAGTAGAAAAGGACTACTATAACTTTGAAGCACTAAATTTACCAAAAGGACACCCAGCACGTGATATGCAAGATTCGTTCTATATTTCCGAGGAAATATTGCTACGTACGCATACTTCGCCAGTACAGGCTCGTACAATGGAAGCAAAAAAGGGTGAATCTATTCGCATCATTTGTCCAGGTAAAGTATTCCGTCGCGATAATGATGATGCAACACATTCCCATCAATTTATGCAAATTGAAGGTTTAGTCATTGGCGAGAATATTCGTATGAGTGATCTAAAAGGAACATTAGATACTTTAGCGAAAAAAATGTTTGGTGCAGACCGCGAAATTCGACTTCGTCCGAGCTTCTTCCCATTCACAGAGCCATCAGTAGAAATGGATATTTCTTGTTTCAAATGTGGTGGCGCTGGTTGTAATGTATGTAAGAGCACAGGTTGGATTGAGATTCTAGGCGCAGGTATGGTGCATCCAAATGTATTAGAAATGGCTGGCTATGATCCGAAGAAAGTTTCTGGCTTCGCTTTCGGTATTGGTGCAGAACGTATTGCGATGTTGAAATATGGTGTTGACGATATTCGTCATTTCTATACAAGTGACACTCGTTTCTTATCACAATTCGAGCGAACAGAAGCGTAAGGGGGATAAAACATGTTAGTATCATTAGAATGGTTAAAAGATTATGTCAATACACAGGACTTAGCGCCTGAGCTATTAGCTGAAAAAATTACACGCTCTGGTATCGAAGTAGATGCAGTTATTGATCGTGCAAACGCTATGGATAAAGTAGTGGTTGGCTATGTAGTGTCTAAAGAGAAACATCCAGAAGCTGATAAGTTAAATATTTGTCAAGTTGATGTTGGAGAAGCAGAGCCACAACAAATTATTTGTGGTGCACCAAATGTAGATGCTGGTCAAAAAGTCATTGTTGCTCGTCCCGGTGCACATTTACCAGGTGGCATTAAAATAAAAAAAGCAAAACTTCGTGGTCATGAATCAAACGGTATGATTTGCTCATTGCAAGAACTTGGAATCGAAGGCAAGCTTGTTCCTAAAGCATATTCAGAAGGAATCTACGTATTACCGTCAGATGCAGAAGTTGGCTCTGATGCACTGGCTATTTTAGGCTTACGTGATACAGTGCTAGAGCTAGGCTTAACACCAAATCGCTCAGATGCTCTTTCTATGCTTGGTGTAGCCTATGAAGTAGGTGCCATCCTTACTGAGGAAATTAAGTATCCAGAGATTGCATATAAAACGGCTAATGAAAAAGCACAGGATTTATTAAAGCTACGTGTGGAAGATTTACAAGCAAATCCGATGTATGTCGCAAAAGTGGTGAAAAACGTAAAAATTGGTGAGTCACCAATGTGGTTACAAAATCGTTTAATGGCAGCGGGTGTACGCCCTCACAATAATGTCGTGGATGTAACCAACTATGTGTTAATGGAATATGGTCAACCATTGCATGCTTTCGACTATGATAGCCTAGCAACAGGTGAAATCGTCGTTCGTAAAGCAAAAGAAGGTGAGAAAATCACAACACTGGATGACCAAGAACGAACTTTAAAAGCTTCTGATTTAGTCATTACGAATGGAAAAGAACCAGTGGCGATTGCTGGCGTAATGGGTGGTGCCAATTCAGAGGTAACAGACGCAACAACGACTGTTGTCATTGAATCAGCTTATTTTGATGGTTTAACAGTACGCCAAACATCTCGTCACCTTGGTCTACGTTCAGATGCATCGGCTCGTTTTGAAAAAGGGGTAGACCCAAATCGTGTCTTACCAGCCGCTGAACGTGCTGCCGCATTGCTTGCTGAATTAGCTGGCGGTGAAGTATTAGAGGGTACATGTCTAGTAGATGAGTTAGATAAAACAGCAGCGCGAGTAGTCGTTTCTCCAGATTTTATTAATGAGCGTTTAGGGATGAAGATTGCATTGGAAGATATGCTTTCGATTTTAGAGCGTCTAAAATTTGGTGTAGAGGCAGCAAATGGTTTACTAATGATTGATGCACCAACACGCCGCCAAGATATTAAAATCGAAGAGGATATTGTAGAGGAAATTGCTCGTCTTTACGGTTATGATGAAATCCCTATGACATTGCCAGAGGGGGCAACACAAGTAGGCAATCTAACACCATACCAAGCTAATCGCCGTGTTGTTCGTCATTATTTGGAAGGGGCTGGCCTCTACCAAGCTGTAACATATTCATTAACATCTGATGCATTGTCACAACGTTTTGCCTTAAAAGCAGAGCCAGTAACTAAATTGTTAATGCCAATGAGTGAGGAGCGCTCTACATTACGTCAAAGCCTTATTCCACACTTAATCGAAGCGGCTGCGTATAATGTGGCTCGCCAGGCTGAGGGTGTTGCTTTATATGAAATTGGTTCTGTGTTCCTTGGTCAATCAGATGAAGGGCAACCTTACGAAGAAGAGCATGTAGCAGCGGTACTAACAGGTAAATGGCTAGATCATGCTTGGCAAGGTGAGAAAAAAACAGTAGATTTCTTTGTGCTAAAAGGTATTATCGAAGGTGTAATCGGTAAACTTGGCTTAGAAAATCGCATGACATTTGTGAAAGCACAAGTGGATGGATTACATCCAGGACGTACGGCTAGCATCTTATTAGATGGCGAGCAAGTCGGTATTATTGGTGGACTCCATCCTGCAGAGCAAAAAGCATGGGGAGTCAAAGACACATATGTTATGGAAATGAATTTAGTTGCCCTATTAAATGCAAATGCACAAGAAGCCCCACTTGCATATACATCAGTGCCTCGTTTCCCAGTCATGTCTCGTGATATCGCGCTCATTATGGACCGTGCAACAACAGCAGGTGAAGTTGTCGAAGCTATCAGCGCAGCTGGCGTGAAATTATTAAAAGACGTTCGCATATTCGACGTTTATGAAGGGGAAAAAATGGAGCTAGGTAAAAAATCCGTTGCATTTTCTCTCACATACTTCGATCCAGAACGTACTTTAACGGACGAAGAAGTAGTAGCCGCACACAATAAAGTGTTAAAAGCTATTGCTACGATTGCAGGTACAGAAGTACGCTAATCTATTTGAAAAAAGACTGTCTTTTTGAGGCAGTCTTTTTTTACTTGGGGAATTTAGCTAAGGGGGAGGATCAGCGCAAGCAGAAAGGCACTCTCAAAGAGGCTCAAAGCGTTCACTCCGAGAAGGTAGTTGCTCAAAGTAGTCCAAGTCGCTCTCAATCGAATTAAAAGCGTTCTCGTACAATTGGAATCTAGCAAGATTACTATTTTTCAAAAGAACCTAGATATGGGAACTACCCATAAGACTCCCCCTGCTACTTAAAAGAACATGGAATGCTTTTTAAATCTTCTTTCGTGCTTTTTCGGTGTTGGCAAAATGCCATTTTGTTATGGAGCGTAGAAATTCCTCGCCATGGCTACGCCAAATGCGAGCTGCTTGCATATCTACCTTGCTAGAAGCCCCCTTCATTAAGGTAAGCCCTGCGATTGCACTCAATCGATCCATTTCCTTTAAAAATGCAGCACGCGCTAAAATAGATGCTGTAGCGACAGCGACATGTAATTGCTCTGCTTTGGTAGAAAAATAGACATTTTCTTGTACAAGTTCATGTTCGTTTTTTAAATAATTGTAATAGACACCGCGTTCGGCAAACTGGTCGATTAAAATGAATTCGGGTTTTTCAGGTGCCATTTTCGTCAGCGTATTTTTTAGAGCCTTGTTGTGCATCATGGCTTTCATTTTTCCTTGGGAATAGCCTTTTGCCTGTAGGCTGTTATATTTCTCGTTGTGTAATACGAGGACACTATGGACACAAGCTGCTCGTAAATCCGGTGCAATTTTTCGCATGTAATCATCCGTTAGCATTTTCGAATCTTTTACGCCAAGCTCATTAATAAGTTCGATTTTGGAGGTAGGTACATATACCGCAGCCACTGTGATAGGGCCGAAATAATCACCTGTGCCAGTTTCATCTGAGCCTAAGACAGACATTGCTGCGAAATTTTCAGGTAGTACATCACCCTTTGCCCCGATAGATGAGGATGTCTGGCTAGTTGTTTTTTCAATAGTTCCCCAACGTGCCGCCTCGCGTTCAGCACCACCTCCTTGAAACATTAATTTTCCTGATTTATACATAGTAATGGCGGTATCTGGTAGCTTTGCAGCAAAGATGACACCAGGAGCCTTACGCTCGATAAAATAGGTTGCGTAGTAAGCCATCACCTCTTTTTGAATATTTGTTGAAATGGAAAGCACAATATTTGACATTTAATCGTTCCTTTCTGTCCTCATTGTTCACAATTTTATACCTTTCATGGTATGATAATAAATAGCTTTTTTGTGTGATGGTGCTCACAAGCTGAAAAGATCGTGTGTGCATCGAATTTATAGGAGGGTGCGACTATGGAAAAACAAGAAAAAAATAAAATTTCTGTGGAAATATATGGTCATACATATAAAATGGTCGGCTCAGAATCCATTGGCCATATGCGACTTGTTGCTTCGATTGTTGATGACCGGATGCGCGAGATGAGCGTACATAATCCCTCACTTGATAGCACAAAACTTGCTGTTCTGACGGCAGTAAATACAGTACATGATTATTTACTATTAAAAGAACGAATGGAGCAACTAGAAGAAGAATTGAAAAAACTAAAGGGTTGAAGAGAATGTTAGATTTAATCATATTAGTGGTACTGCTAGCTGGAATTGGTGTCGGTGCAAAACGAGGTTTCATTGTACAAATGATGCACATTGTCAGCTTTGTCGTAGCCCTAATTGTTGCGTATATTTATTATAAGCCATTAGCACAAAAATTTGTATTTTGGGTGCCTTATCCAGGTGTCACTGATACAGGTAGCCTTGGTGTCGTCATTGATAGTCTCGATTTAGATCGCACCTTCTATCGTGTGATTGCCTTTGCGGTAATTTTCTTTGCTGTTAAAATAACATTGCAAATCGTGGCATCGATATTTGATTTTATTGCGTATTTACCTGTGCTCAATACAGTGAATCGTTGGCTTGGCGCATTACTTGGCATGATTGAAAACTATTTAATTATGTTTATTTTGCTATACGTGTGCGCTTTATTGCCGATTGATGTCATTCAAAATTTAATGTCGAAGTCATTGTTAAGTGGGCTTATGTTGGAGCATACACCGATTATTACGAAGATGTTCCAAAACTGGTGGTATATTTATATGCAATAGTAAACTGTGCACTTCTCTCTGTTTTGAGAGAAGTGTTTTTACGATAGGGGGAATTACCAATGAATAAAAAAACAATTATTCGCACACTCGAAAAAATTGCTTTATATATGGAACTACAAGGAGAAAACCCATTCAAGGTATCTGCTTTTCGGAAAGCAGCTGCAGCACTGGAGGGGGACGAGCGTTCATTAAGTGAAATGGACGATGTAACAAAACTTAAAGGGATTGGTAAAGGAACGGCTGCTGTCATTGAGGATTTGATGGTAACAGGTGAATCTAGTTTGTTAAAAGAACTAGAAGACATTGTCCCTAAAGGATTATTGCCATTGTTAAAATTGCCAGGCTTGGGAGGTAAAAAGATTGCGAAGCTTCACCAAGAGCTAGGCATTGACTCAGTAGAAAGCTTAAAGGCAGCTTGTGAAGCAGGGAAGGTTCGTGAATTAGCAGGCTTTGCTGTAAAAACAGAGGAAAAAATTTTAAAGGAACTCGCTAATTTGGCGAATCGCTCAGAACGTTTACCAATTTGGCAGCTTGAGCCTGTGGTTTTACAAATAGAGGCGCTTCTAGGTAGTATGAAGGAAGTGGAACGTTTTTCAGTTGCTGGAAGCTTCCGTCGGGCGCTAGAAACAAGTAAAGATATTGATTTTATTGTGGTGACACAAGCAGTTGAGGCTGTACGTGAAAAGTTATTAAATGGATTAGCCATCCAAGAAGTAGTGGCAGCGGGAGATACTAAAATTTCAGTGATTTTAGACTTAGAGGAGCCAGTTGGTGTTGATTTCCGTTTAGTGAAGGACAATGAATATGCAACTGCCTTGCATCATTTTACAGGGTCAAAAGACCACAATGTGCGTATGCGCCAACTTGCCAAAGCGCGTGGTGAAAAAATTAGTGAATATGGCGTTGAACAGGAAGATGGTACCGTTATAACGTTTTCAGATGAAGCGGCATTTTTCGCTCATTTTGACCTACCTTGGATTCCACCAAGCTTACGCACAGGAACTGTGGAATTTGATAATACAAAGACGATTCAACAGTTAGTGCGATTAGAGGATATTCAGGCAGATTTACATATGCATACGACCTGGTCTGATGGTGCATACTCTGTTGCAGAAATGGGCGAGGCATTACGAGCGCGTGGCTATCAATATAGCGTTATTACAGATCATTCACAATTTCTAAAAGTAGCAAATGGTTTAACACCGGAGCGTTTAGAAAAACAGCGTGTGGAAATTGAGGCATTTAATGCAACACATCCAGATTTCCATTTGTTTAAAGGGACAGAGATGGATATTTTGCCAGACGGCTCCCTTGATTTCGACGATCAAGTGTTAAAAGAGTTAGACTTTGTTATCGCTTCTATTCATTCGAGCTTTACACAATCACAAGATAAAATTATGGCACGTTTACTAACGGCCATGCAAAATCCTTATGTTCATATGATTGCCCATCCAACTGGTCGAATTATTGAGGATCGTGATGGCTATAATCCTGATATGAAACAGCTGATTGCGTGGGCGAAGGAATATGGTAAAATTTTAGAGTTAAATGCAAATCCGTATCGTTTAGATTTATGTGTGGAACATTTAGAAATGGCTTTAGCTGCAGGTGTACCTGTAGCCATTAATACAGATGCTCATGATATAGCGCATTTACGTTTTATGGATATCGGTGTTCGCTATGCCAATAGAGCATGGCTACCGAAAGATATGATAGTGAATACATGGACGCTTGAACAATTTGAGGCGTTCATACGACGAAATAAATAGGTTGAGGAGGTGTTCTCAGTGATAGCAGAACGCGCATTGAAAACACTAGAATACGATAAAGTTCGGCAACAAGTGGCCTCATATTGTACTTGCTCTATTGGGAAATCTGCCATTGAGGAGCTTGTACCACAAACAGATTTTGATAAAGTAGTACAATTATTAGAGGAGATGGATGAGGGATTATCCATTTTACGTGTTAAAGGCAATGTTCCAATGGGAGGAATATTTGATGTACGACCATCTGCAAGACGTGCCCAAATAGGAGGCATGCTAGCAGCAATAGAATTAATGGAAATATCGAGCACAATTCGAGCGAGTAGAATTTTACGTAATTTCATTGAGGATTTAGAGGCTGATGAAGTGATTGAAATTCCACATTTCATCGCGAAAAAGGAAGCGATACCTGTTTTAACAGGTTTGCAACATGAAATCAACAACTGTATTGATGACAATGGAGCTGTTTTAGACTCGGCTAGTCAAACATTGCGTTCTATACGCCAATCTTTACGAGCTGAAGAAGGGAAAGTCCGTTCTAAGCTGGAAAGTTTAATTCGTGGAAGTAATGCAGCGAAAATGCTTTCTGATACACTTGTGACAATTCGTAATGATCGCTTTGTTATTCCTGTTAAACAAGAATATCGTCACCATTATGGCGGGATTGTCCATGACCAATCCTCTTCTGGTCAAACCTTATTTATCGAGCCAGACTCTGTTGTACAAGCGAATAATGAAATTCATCGCTTAAAAATGAAGGAGCAGGCGGAAATTGAGCGTATTTTACTGGCATTAAGTGCAATGGTGCAAGAAGTAGCATCAGATTTATTTAATTTAGTGAAAGTTTTAGGGGATATTGATGTTATTTTAGCTAAAGGCAAATATGGACAAGCCAATAAATGTACAATGCCTAAAATGAATAAGGATGGCTATATTCGACTAGTTCGTGCACGTCATCCACTTCTACCAATAGAGATAGCTATTCCGAATGATATTGAATTTGGTAAAGAAATTACAGCTATTGTCATTACGGGTCCTAATACAGGTGGTAAAACGGTAACATTGAAAACGGTAGGTCTGTGTACATTAATGGCGCAGGCAGGATTACCAGTGCCAGCATTAGATGGCTCAGAACTTGCTGTATTTGAGCAATTGTTTGCTGATATTGGTGATGAGCAATCAATTGAGCAGTCACTTTCTACGTTCTCGTCTCATATGGTCAATATTGTAGACATTCTACAAAAATTTGATCATGAATCACTTGTTCTTTTCGATGAATTAGGAGCAGGTACTGATCCTCAGGAAGGAGCAGCCTTAGCTATCTCCATTTTAGACGAAGTACATGGACGCGGTGCACGTGTAATGGCTACAACTCATTATCCTGAGCTAAAAGCGTATGGCTATAATCGACCAGGTGTTGCCAATGCTAGTGTAGAGTTTGATATTGAAACTTTGAGTCCAACCTACCGTCTACTTATTGGTGTACCTGGGCGCTCTAATGCATTCGAAATATCCAGTCGTCTTGGACTGCCTGAATCCATTATCGATCGTGCGAAAGGCTTTACAGGGACAGATCGACATGAGGTTGAATCGATGATTGCCTCATTGGAGGAAACACGTCGCCAATCAGAAGATGATGCAGAACGTTCCCATGCATTGCTAGTAGAATCGGAAACTTTACGTAAAGAGCTTCAAGATAAATTGCAAGCCTATGAAGAGCGTAAAGAGGCACTTGATAAGAAAGCAAAGGAAAAAGCTCGTAAAATTGTTGATGAAGCGAAAAGAGAAGCGGAAGCGATTATTGCAGAGCTTCGAGAAATGCGCAAAAATGCTGATCAAGTTGTCAAGGAGCACGAATTGATTGAAGCACGTAAACGTCTGGAAGAAGCAACACCACTTGAAGACAATAAAGTACTGAAAAAAGCAGCGCAAGTAAAAGCACGTGCGCAAAACTTAGTTGTCGGGGACGAGGTAAAGGTGTTAAGCTATGGTCAACGAGGTACTTTGTTAGAAAAAGTGTCAAATACCGAATGGGTTGTCCAAATGGGGATTTTAAAAATGAAAATCGCTGATAGTGATTTAGAGTATATTAAGCCTGAAAAAGAGACGGTATTACGAACAGCTGGTGTGAAAAATCGCAATAGCCATGTAAAATTAGAATTAGATTTGCGTGGTGAACGCTATGAGGACGCTATTTTAAGAACAGAGAAATATATTGATGATGCGTTACTCGCTAATTATGGGCGTGTGTCTATTATTCATGGGGTTGGTACAGGGGCTTTACGTCAAGGTATTCAAAGCTATTTAAAGAAGCATAAGCGCGTGAAATCCTTCCGTTTTGGTGAAGCCGGCGAGGGGGGCTTAGGCGTCACAGTTGTTGAATTGAAATAAGCTATAAAGGGGACGGAGAAAAATGCTGAATTCTGGCTTTTGGCGATATCCAATTATCGAAACGGCAGGATATTTTAGTGTTGTTGTATTATGTTTAGTCGTCTCGATGGCATTGTTCGAAGTCGTTACGAAATATAAGAATTGGGAAGAAATTAAAAATGGTAATGTTGCTGTGGCCCTTGCAACAGGTGGAAAAATACTAGGGATTTGCAACATCTTTCGTTTTTCCATAGCACGCCATAGCACATTAAGTGAAATGATTGGCTGGGGTCTTTTTGGCTTTACACTATTGATTGTAGCGTATTTCTTATTTGAATTTATGACACCTCGTTTTAATGTAGATCAAGAGATTGCCAATGATAATCGCTCAGTTGGTTTCATTTCCTTTACCATTTCAGTCGGTCTATCGTTTGTAATTGGGGCAAGTATTGCATAGGAGTGTCATGACATGGAAAAATTAGCAAAAGTACTAATCATTGTCTGTATTGCATTTTTGGCAGTGGGCGTCTACTATATGATGACTGTTTAAGTAAAAAACGCATTCTCTTATGAGGGTGCGTTTTTTGTATTTACTTCAATTTCTGCTAACAGCTATTCATTTTCCTCCATAACCTGAATAAATAATTATTTTTATAGTATAGGAATATCCTCATAATTTTCTATTTGAAAGATTTGAGAATGAATGAGGATTCATAAGGTGTATGCAAATAAAACAGACTAAACATCTGTCATATTAATGTTGTGAATTGCATAATAATTAATCGAAAATGCATTTATTTTCTATTTTCTGTTTGAAACTGCATTTCTTTTTCATTATAATAAATATAAGAATTGACAAAGTTTGGGACAAAGGGGAGAGGACGTATGACAGCAAAACCATGGCTAGCAAATTATCCTGAAGAAGTACCACCGTCTTTAACGTTTGAGGAAATTCCAGTGCAAGAGTTTTTGACACGCGCCTATAAAAAGAATCCATCCAAAGTTGCGATTCATTTTATGGGGAAGGATTTGACGTACACCGAGCTATATGAGTCAGCTTTAAGGTTCGCAAACTATTTACAAGCATTAGGTGTGGAAAAGGGAGATCGAGTAGCCATTATGCTACCTAACTCGCCACAAAGTGTAATCGCTTACTACGGCGCTATGTATGCAGGTGCTGTTGTCGTACAAACAAATCCACTTTATACTGAACGTGAGCTTCAATACCAAATGGCTGATTCAGGTGCAAAGGTTATTCTTGTCATGGATATTTTATATCCAAGAGTGATGAAAATTATGAAAGAGACAGCACTTGAAAATGTTATCGTGACAGCCATTAAAGATTATTTACCATTCCCAAAAAATTTAGTCTATCCATTTATTCAAAAAAAGCAGTATGGCTTTAGTGTCAAGGTTGAACATAGCGGGCAAAATCATTTATTTTCAGAAATCATGCGCTCTGCACCGATTAAGGTAATTGATCATATCTCATTTGATTTTGAAGAAGACCTAGCACTCTTACAATATACTGGTGGAACAACGGGGTTCCCAAAAGGGGTTATGTTAACCCATAAAAATTTAATTGCCAATACGACAATGTGTGATGCCTGGATGTATAAATGTGTGCATGGTGAAGAGACCATTATGGGCATTCTTCCATTCTTCCACGTCTATGGTATGACAACGGTTATGCTATTATCAGTATTCACTCAAAATAAGATGGTGCTCTTACCGAAATTTGATGCTGAAACGGCATTAAAAACGATTGATAAACAAAAACCAACACTTTTCCCCGGTGCACCAACCTTATACATTGGTCTTCTAAATCATCCAGACATTGCGAATTATAATTTATCATCTATTAAGGCGTGCTTAAGTGGCTCTGCTTCATTGCCAATTGAAGTTCAGGAGAAATTTGAAGCGGTTACTGGTGGGAAGCTTGTAGAGGGCTACGGATTAACAGAAACATCACCTGTAACACATGCTACGCCAATTTGGGGTAAGCGAGTGATTGGTTCAATCGGTTTACCTTGGCCTAATACAGAAGCTGTTATTTTACGTACAGGGGATACGGAAGAGCTTCCAGTTGGCGAAGTGGGTGAAATCGCTGTCAAAGGTCCACAAGTGATGAAGGGCTACTGGAACCGACCTGAGGATACAGCAGCGACATTTGTCGATGGCTGGTTTTTAACAGGTGATCTTGGTTATATGGATGAGCAAGGTTTCTTCTATGTAGTGGATCGTAAAAAAGATTTGATCATAGCGGGTGGCTTTAATATTTATCCTCGTGAAGTGGAAGAAGTGTTATACGAACGCGAAGAAATTCAAGAGTGTGTTGTTGCAGGCATACCTGACCCGTATCGTGGAGAAACGGTAAAAGCTTATATTGTTTTAAAAGAAGGATATTCGATCTCGGAGGACGAATTAAATAAATATTGCCGTCAGCATCTAGCGGCATTTAAAGTTCCTCGTTATTATGAATTTAGAGAGGAACTACCAAAAACAGCCGTAGGAAAAATTTTACGCCGCTCTTTGGTAGACGAAGAAAAAACAAAATTGGCGAATAAAGAAGCGAAATAAATACGTGTGAAAGTATTGACAAGTAATGCTGTAAAATATAATATGAAAATATGAATGAATGACCATTCATATTTTCATATTTTTTTAGGTTCACACGTCATATTGATATTGTAGACGTGCGCATGTTTTTTAGGTGGTGATATAAAAGTGAAACGAGATAAGCCGAAATATAAGCAAATTATTGATGCAGCTGTCATCGTTATTGCGGAAAATGGGTATCACCAAGCGCAAGTATCGAAAATCGCCAAACAGGCAGGGGTGGCCGATGGAACAATCTATTTATATTTTAAAAATAAAGAAGATATATTAATTTCTGTCTTTAATGAAAAAATGGCTGTTTTTGTAGAGTCATTACAAGATATAATAGAAAATGGAAGTACGTCTCGTGACAAACTTTCACGAATGATTGCCAATCATTTTAATGTTCTTGCGACAGATCGATACCTAGCAACCGTCACACAATTAGAGCTTCGCCAGTCAAACAAAGACTTACGATTAAAAATTAATGGTGTACTACGTGAGTATTTACATTTACTCGATCAAATTTTAGTCGAAGGTATGCTTTCAGGGGAGTTTAATCAGACGATGGATGTACGCTTGGCACGACAAATGGTTTTTGGAACAATTGATGAAACGATTACGTCGTGGGTTATGAATGACTATCGATATGATTTGATGGAACAAGTTCCAAAGGTTCAGGCATTAATCCTGAACGGCATTAAAGCTTAAAAGGATGTGGAGAAATGGAATTTCTAAGTTGGAAAGTAGAAGATGGGGTAGCGATTATTACAATTGCACGCCCACCAGCAAATGCATTATCTCGCGGTATTATTGCAGAAGTTAACGCTGTCTTAGATGCTGTTGAACACGATGATGCAGTAAGAGTCCTTGTACTTCATGGTGAAGGCCGTTTCTTCTCTGCAGGGGCAGATATTAAAGAATTTACTGGGGTAGAATCTGGAGAAGAATTTACGAAGCTAGCTAGCAACGGGCAGCAAGTATTTGAGCGAGTTGAATCATTCTCGAAGCCTGTTATTGCAGCCATTCATGGTGCGGCATTAGGCGGTGGGCTTGAATTAGCCATGAGCTGTCATATGCGATTTGTCACTGAATCGGCAAAACTAGGTTTACCTGAACTACAATTAGGTCTTATACCTGGCTTTGGTGGTACACAGCGCTTACCACGTTATGTAGGTGTAGCAAAGGCTGCTGAAATGATGTTTACAAGTGAGCCAATTACTGGTGCAGAAGCCGTGCAGTGGGGCTTAGCGAATCGTACATTCTCAGACGAAGCACTACTAGATGAAACGTTGAAAATTGCGAAAAATATTGCAAAGAAAAGCCCAATTGCTTTAAAAGCAGCTATTCAAACATTGCAATATGCAAAGCATGCATCATTTTATGAGGGCATTGAAGCAGAGGCAACATCCTTTGGGACAGTATTCGTATCAGAAGATGCCAAAGAAGGAATTCAAGCATTCATTGAAAAGCGTGAGCCTATGTTTACTGGCAAATAATTTCCCAAATGTCGATAACAGTTTTAAGATGTTATCGGCGTTATCGAAACTGAAAATATATAATATTTATAAGTTTACTTAGAATTATAAAACGTTCCAGGAGGTATGGATATATGAATATTTTTGCATTAATTAAACGTACGTTTGATACAGAAGAAAAAATCGTAGTGTCGGGTGGTAAAATCCAAGAGGACGGCGCAGAATTCATTATCAACCCTTATGATGAATATGCCATTGAAGAAGCAATCCAAGTTCGCGATGCTGCTGGTGGTAAAGTAACAGTAGTGACAATTGGTGGCGAGGATGCAGAGAAGCAATTACGTACAGCACTTGCCATGGGAGCAGACGAAGCAGTGCTAATTAATACGGAAGACGATTTAGATGAGTTAGACCAAAATGCAGCAGCTTATCTATTAGCGGAATACTTAAAAGATAAAGAGGCGGATTTAATTTTAACAGGAAATGTTGCGATCGATGGTGGTTCAGGTCAAGTAGGTCCACGTGTTGCAGACTTATTAGATATAAATTATGTAACAACGATTACAAAGCTTGAAATTGATGGAACATCTGCGAAAATTGTTCGCGATATCGAAGGAGATTCAGAGGTAATTGAAACTTCTTTACCATTACTAGTAACAGCTCAGCAAGGTTTAAATGAGCCACGTTACCCATCTCTACCAGGTATTATGAAAGCGAAAAAGAAACCGCTTGCAGAGCTTGAGTTAGATGATTTAGATATCGATGAAGATGATGTAGAAGTGAAGATTGAAACAGTAGACATCTTCTTGCCAGCTCAAAAAGCAGCAGGCCGCATTCTAGAGGGCGACCTTTCTGTACAAGTAAAAGAGCTAGTAAATCTACTTCACACAGAAGCAAAAGTTGTTTAATTTATTTGATGTTAATCGAATCTTAAAGGGTAACGGAGGGAATATGCTATGTCAAAAAAAGTATTAGTATTAAGTGAAGTTCGTGAAGGAAGCTTACGTAATGTTTCTTTCGAAGCAATTGCAGCTGCAAAACAAATCGCTGATGGTGGCGAAGTTGTTGGGGTACTTTTAGGAGATGCTGTAGCAAGTTTAACAGGACCATTATTTGAATATGGTGCTGACCGCGTAGTAACAGTGGAACACCCACATTTAAAACAATATACATCTGATGGCTATAGTCAAGCACTATTAGCTGTTATCGAGCAAGAAAAACCTGCTGGCATTGTCTTTGGGCATACAGCAAATGGAAAAGATTTATCACCAAAAATCGCAAGTAAATTACAAGCAGGTCTAGTATCTGATGTTACTGCTATTGAGGGTGCAGGCGATGATGTTGTCTTCATCCGACCAATTTACTCTGGTAAAGCTTTTGAAAAAGTGAAAGTGAAAGAAGGCGTTGTTTTAGCTTCCATTCGTCCAAATAACATTACACCTTTAGAAAAAGCAGAGGGTAAAACTGGTGATGTGTCTGCAATCACTGTTGATATTACAAACCTTCGCACAATTATTAAAGAGGTTGTTCGTAAATCTTCAGAAGGTGTTGATTTATCAGAAGCGAAAGTAGTCGTTGCTGGTGGTCGTGGGGTGAAATCTGAAGAAGGTTTCGAACCATTAAAAGCGCTAGCAGATTTACTAGGCGGTGCAGTTGGAGCATCACGTGGTGCATGTGACGCTGAATACTGTGACTATTCACTACAAATCGGTCAAACTGGTAAGGTAGTCACACCAGATCTTTATATTGCGGCTGGTATTTCGGGAGCGATTCAACATTTAGCAGGAATGTCAAATTCAAAAGTAATTGTTGCTATTAATAAAGATCCAGAAGCTAATATTTTCAAAGTAGCGGATTATGGTATCGTTGGAGATTTGTTCGATGTGATCCCACTTCTAATAGAAGAATTTAAAGCGTTAAAAGTAAACGCGTAATGCACAAGCGGGAAGGGCTAATCCTTCCTGCTTTTTTTATGATGAAGTACTATTTGAAAATTATCGCAAAATAAAATATTGACATAATTAACGTTAGCCAGTATAGTGATTGATACAATAATAATGATTAGAAACGCAAAGATTAGGAGTAGTAAAAGCTCATTATTCGGTGAAGAGAGCTGCGGGATGGTGCAACGCAGACCAATAAGACTTTGAACTTGCCTAGGAGTGGTAACATAAATAGAATTGTCGGATTATTCTATTTGTTTGACGATTAACCTTCGTTACAAGGTTTTTAAGCTGGGTTCTCAAGAACCAATTAGAGTGGTACCGCGGTTTGCTGATAGCATATCGTCTCTTCTTTCATTTGATGATGAAGGAGTAGATGATATGCTTTTTTGATTTTTAGGAGGTAAGAAAGTGGAAAAGAACAAGCAACAATTAACAAGAACTATGACCTCGCGTCATATCACCATGATGGCGTTAGGTGGAGCCATCGGAGCAGGTCTATTTAAAGGAAGTAGTGCAGCCATTGATATGGCAGGACCTTCAGTGCTGATTGCCTATTTAATAGGGGGCATTATTTTATTATTTGTCATGCAAGGTCTAGCAGAAATGGCTGTTCGAAATAAAGACGCAAGAACGTTCAGAGATTTAGTTCAATCAGTGTTGGGAAAATACCCTGCTTATTTCCTAGATTGGATCTATTGGAAAATGTGGGTTTTAAATATTGCAGCAGAATCTGTCGTCGCCGCTATTTTTATTCAATATTGGTTGCCAGAATATCCAATTTGGATACTTGCCCTGTCTGTTTCTGTGTTAGTGACAGCCATTAATTTATTATCGGTGAAAATATTTGCGGAAACAGAATACTGGCTAGCATTGATCAAAATTACCGTTATTATTGTCTTTATTATAGCAGGACTTATTTTATTACTTGCTACGTTTGGAAACCATAGCGCCGTTGGTTTTTCTAACTTAACTGAGCACGGTGGTTTTTTCCCTAACGGATCTATGGGATTAATTGCTGCTATGTTAGTTGTTATTTATTCTTATGGTGGTACAGAAATCATTGGGATTACATTAGCAGAAACGAAAAATCCTGAGAAAGTAGTGCCAAAAGCGGTTCGTAGTACATTAGTACGTATTGTTACATTCTATTTACTGCCTTTCTTTATTATCGTAAGCTTGATTCCATGGAATGAAGTAAACGGAGTTCCTGAAAGTCCTTTTGTAATGGTGTTCAAAATGATTGGCATTCCAGGCGCAGATCACATTATGAATGCTGTTGTGATACTTGCCATTATTTCTTCCATGAATTCAGGGCTTTATGGCTCATCCCGTGTACTATATACACAAGCTGTAGACGGACGGGTTCCTAAAATATTTGCCCACTTATCTAAAAGAAAAGTGCCAGTATATGCTATTTTAATGTGTACATTAGCGATGTATTTAGGAGTTATTCTATCTTTATATGTTGGCAGCAAGACTTTTGATTTTCTAATGGGATCACTTGGCTATACCGTGTTATTTATTTGGTTAATTATTGCGATTGCCCATTTGAAATCCCGTAAAAAACAAGCAGAACATACAAGTGCCTATGAAGTAAAATGGTTCCCGTATACAACATGGATTGCCATTATGGCGTTAAGTGCGATTTTAATTGGGATTATTTTTACAACATCTATTATCGTGACAAGCATTACGTTAGGCATTTATCTTTTTATAACATTCACCTATGTATGGAAAGGTCGTTATCAAGCCAATTAATGGTCTTTATAGTTTTTTTCGACACAGTTTTTCATAAAAAATACATTGCAGGCAGATTGTTCGCTCAAGTGAATTTATCCATGCTATACTACAATCATAGTAAGTTTAAGGAGGATTTCAAATGGCAATTGTACATGCAACAGATGCTACGTTCCAGGACGATATTAAAGAAGGGTTAGTACTTGTAGACTTTTGGGCTGCTTGGTGCGGACCTTGTAAAATGATTGGGCCAGTTCTTGAAGAAATGGACGCTGCAGGAAGTGCGGCTAAAATTGTAAAAGTTGATGTAGACAATAACCAAGGTACTGCAGCTCAGTATCAAATTATGTCAATTCCGTCTTTACTATTATTTAAAGATGGAGAATTAGTTGACAAAACTGTAGGCTTCCAACCGAAAGAAGCTTTAGAAGCATTTATCGCAAAACATGCGTAATTAATGAAGTTCACAAAAGCCGGACCATCAATAGATGTGTTCGGCTTTTTTTCGTTATATAATAAAGGTAATATCTATCATATTCAATTGAGAGGGATTTTTACGTAGGGGGGGCAGGTAGGTAATGAACGATTTAATCAAGCGTAAACTAGATATTTTACCGGATCAGCCTGGCTGCTATTTGATGAAGGATCGTCAAGGGACAATCATTTATGTGGGCAAAGCGAAAATACTGAAAAACCGTGTACGTTCTTATTTTACGGGAACACATGAAGGCAAAACACAAAGGCTTGTCGGTGAAATAGAAGATTTTGAGTATATCGTGACATCATCTAATATTGAAGCACTTATTTTAGAGCTGAATCTCATTAAATTACATGATCCAAAATACAATGTCATGCTAACAGATGATAAGACATATCCATATTTAAAAATTACGAATGAAAAACATCCACGTCTTATTACGACACGTAAGGTAAAAAAGGATAAGGCTAAATATTTTGGTCCTTACCCCAATGCTTATGCGGCAAGTGAAACGAAAAAGCTGTTGGATCGATTGTATCCATTGCGCAAATGTGTCCAATTGCCTTCCAAAGTTTGCTTGTATTATCATATGGGGCAATGTTTAGCACCTTGTGTAAAAGAAATTAATGGTCAGGTTTATCAAGAGATGATTGAGGATATGACGAAGTTTCTAAATGGTGGTGTCGAGGCAGTCAAAAAAGAGCTTGAAGTTAAAATGCTTGCAGCTGCTGAAAACTTAGAATTTGAGCGAGCGAAGGAGTTTCGCGATCAGATTGCACATATTGATACGGTCATGCAGAAACAAAAAATAGTATCAAGTGATACAACGAACCGCGATGTATTTGGCTATGCCGTCGAAAAAGGCTGGATGTGTGTGCAAGTTTTCTTTGTTCGCCAAGGAAAGCTGATTGAGCGTGATGTCTCGGTTTTCCCAATTTATCAAGATGCTGAGGAAGAGTTTTTAACATTTGTTGGCCGCTTTTATGAAAAACCAGAGCATATTAAGCCGAAAGAAATTTTTATTCCACAAGCAATTGATGCAGCCATCTTAACGGAGTTATTAGAGCTTAAAGTTCTTACACCAAAAAGAGGTCAAAAGAGGGAATTGGTTGAATTAGCAACTAAAAATGCTGAGATTGCTGTGGCAGCTAAATTCCAGCTAATTGAACGGCAGGAAGAACGGACAATTGGTGCTTGTGAGGCACTTGGTGAAGCAATAGGTATTTCAACGCCATTACGAATTGAGGCATTTGACAATAGTCATATGCATGGCACGGATGCTGTATCGGCTATGGTTGTCTTCATTGATGGAAAGCCTGCGAAAAAGGAATATCGTAAATACAAAACGCGTACGGCTGCAAAGCATGATGATTACGGTGCGATGCAAGAGGTTATACGTCGGCGATATTCGCGTGTCTTAAAGGAAGGCTTGCCATTGCCAGATTTGGTCTTAATTGATGGTGGCAAGGGGCAAATGGAAGTCGCCCGTGAAGTACTAGAAGATGAGCTTGGACTTGTTATACCGATTGCAGGTTTAGCAAAAGATGATAAGCATAATACGTCGCAGCTATTGTTTGGTGATCCACCAGAAGTAATTGCCTTAAAGCGTACTAGTGATGGCTTTTATTTATTACAACGAATTCAGGACGAAGTTCACCGCTTTGCTATTACCTTCTTGCGCCAACAGCATGAGAAGCATGCCATTCAATCGGTGTTAGACCATATTGAAGGTGTGGGGCCAAAACGCAAGCAGCAGTTGCTCAAACATTTTGGTTCAGTTAAGAAAATTCGAGAGGCGAGCGAGCTAGCTTTGCAGGAGGCAGGAATACCTGCTAATTTAGCGAGCCAAATTTATAGCTATTTTCAGCAAGAGTCATTGTCAAAGGAATAGACATGTGCTAAGGTTGTAAATAACATTGTTCGTCAATGTGATGAATAGCGAACTGGTGTGGCTAGCATGTTGACGCCAGCGTTAAACCAATTGAATACATTCACTTTATGGTGATGATAGAGGTGCAAGATTCAAGAGTAACACAATGGAGGATGAACAAGTCCAGAGATCGTGTGTGAAAGGGGAGCTTGCCGAAGTATAGCATTGTTGTTTCCTTTGTTGTACTGGTTTTACATTTAAGAAATGTAAGATTGTCGATTCTAAAAGTTTCGGAGAGCTATCACACATGCACAAGTTACGATCATTGTACATGTTATAGGCAGCTTTCACGTTATGTGGAGGCTGCCTTTTAGTTTTCTAGAAGCAGGTGAAATATATGACTGGAAAGGAGAACGCAAGAAATGGCTAAAATAGTGATGAAGTTTGGAGGGGCTGCACTAGCTTCTACTGAACAAATCCAAGAGGCAGCAAGGAAGGCGATTGCTGAAAAGGACAGAGGCTTCGATGTAGTCGTGGTCGTTGCAGCAATGGGACACACAATGAAAGATGTGCAAACGATGGTACATCAACTAACGGACGAAGTGCCCAAACGAGAATTAGCTGCAGTCGTGTCTACGGGCTCTCAATTATCCAGCGCTTTATTTGCCATCGCATTACAGGAAGCGGGCTATGAGGCAGTGTCCTTAACTGGATGGCAAGCAGGTATACATACAGATTGTAAGTATCGTCATGCACGTATTGACTATATCGATGACAGTCGTATTGAAGAACATCTTGTACAGGGACAAATTGTAGTGATTGCTGGAGAACAGGGTATTGATGAGGAACAAAATATTACTACACTTGGCAAAGGCGGAGCTGAAACAACAGCTATAGCACTCGCGGTAGCATTGGAAGCAGAGCGAACTGATATGTACACAAATGTTGACGGTGTTTATACAGCAGATCCACGCTATGTCAGCAAAGCTCAAAAGCTGCAGGAAATCTCCTATGATGAAATGCTGGAGTTATCTAATTTAGGATCACATGTTATTCATCCTCGTGCAGTGGAGTTAGCAAAAAAATTTCAAATGCCCGTTATTATACGCTCTAGCTTAGTAGAGTCAGTAGGTACTTTATTGAAGGAGGAAGTGGAAATGGAGAAAAATTTAGTCGTCCGTGGTGTAGCCTTTGAGTCAGATATTATCCGTTTAACAGTGGGGTATGATGCGTATGCCGATGGTGCATTGGCAGATATGTTTACAATCCTTGCAGAAAACCGCATTAATGTAGATATTATTGTACAGGCAATCATTGATGGCTTAAAACCAACTGTGTCTTTTTCCATTTTAAAAGAAGAATTTGCGGAAACATTGCGTGTTCTAGAAGATAGTAAATTGTCACTTGGCTTTAGTTTTGCTGACTTTGAAATAGGGTTGGCGAAGGTTTCTATCATTGGTTCAGGTATGGCCTCTAATCCAGGTGTGGCTGCTCGCATGTTTGATCGATTACGTCGTGAAGATATCCCTATAAAAATGGTTAGTACGTCTGAAATAAAAGTGTCTGTTGTTGTACCACAGGATGATATGATTCGTGCAGCAAATGCCTTGCATGATGAATTCAATTTAGAGCAAGCACTTTATATATAATAATAGAAGAAACAGTATTTTATGTAATAGTCCGAAATTAAAGGAAGAAAAAAGAAGGATTGTCATCCCGTTGAATAGGGAGACAATCCTTTTCATCATTCAGTAGGGATGGTATTCATAATACGTTCCTTGACATCCCATTTGACTGTAAACATGACATAGTGCTGCTTTTCTCGCTTTTCATCATAGCATTCTGTAAGGTAGCCTTTAGCTAATTGAATTTGCTCTGCTATAAATCCTGCTTCCAGTCTAAAGCTTCGTTGTTTGATTTGCAATATTTCAGGGTCATTTGTCAATTGGAAAATGCGACCATCCTTTGATTCCTTCATGAGCTCTAGTGTACCCCAGCAGGCATCTGCGAAAAATGCGATAAGTTCGTCTTGACTTTTGCATGGGAACTTGCGAGCAAGCTCTTTACCTGCCCAATAAAGGACATCATTCTCATGTTTACCAAGGATAGAAGATAGAATATGATCGCGAATGAGCTCATAACCAAATGATGAAATTGTAGGAGATGGAGTGTTTAACATTGTTATCCTTCTTTCTTAGAATTTTCTTAAAATTCAACAGTAATAAAGTAATGATAGATTTTTCGAGAAAAAACAACGCATCATGTACTAGATTAGTTCTTTAATAAGCTCTATGAAAAACTCCGAGTTGCCTTGACGCTCGTAGCTCTTGAGAGTACAATAAACATGTCATAATATTGTACCATGATGAAATACACAGTCAATGAAGTATCATTTACAAAATGATGACTTCTTTTGTTGTGCTATTTTAAGTACTAAGGGGGGTAACAGTCTTGTCGAAAGATCGAGAGTTTTTATGGCGTCGCTTACATTCTCTACTTGGTATCATTCCAGTAGGTCTGTTTTTAACGATGCACCTGTTCATTAACTTTACAGCAACAGGCGGGGCAGAAAGTTACAACGATGCTACCGCAGTAATGGAAAAGATTCCATTCCTTATCCTAGTTGAATGGATTGTCATCTATATTCCATTAATGTTCCACGCATTCTATGGTGTCTACATTGCATTCACTGCTACACCAAACACAGGACGTTTCAGCACATACCGTAACTGGATGTTCTCTTTACAACGTTTCACTGGTGTATTCCTAGTGATTTTCATTGCATGGCATATTTTCCAAACTCGTATTCAAAAAGCACTTGGCACACACGTTGATTACGACATGATGGCGAATATCGTTGCTAATCCATTCATGCTTGGATTCTACATTGTTGGTATTTTATCAGCAACTTTCCACTTATCTAACGGTTTATGGGCATTCCTAGTAAGCTGGGGTATTACACAATCTCCTCAGTCTCAAAAGATTGCTACTTACGTAACAAACATTATTTTCGTAATTCTAAGTGTAGTTGGTGTGGCTGCTATTTTAGCTTTCGTATAATTCAATAGAAGCTACGATAGAGTAACAGCAATCATTGCAATTTTTTAAGAGGAGTGAGAAATAATCATGGCGAAAAGCAAAATAATTGTTGTCGGCGGTGGTCTTGCCGGTCTGATGGCAACGATTAAAGCAGCTGAAGTTGGTACTGAAGTTGATTTATTCTCATTAGTTCCTGTAAAACGCTCACACTCTGTTTGTGCGCAAGGCGGAATTAATGGTGCGGTAAATACAAAAGGTGAAGGGGATTCTCCATGGATTCACTTTGATGATACTGTATATGGTGGGGACTTCTTAGCGAACCAACCACCAGTAAAAGGTATGTGTGACGCAGCACCTGGCATTATCCACTTAATGGACCGTATGGGTGTTATGTTCAACCGTACACCAGAAGGACTTTTAGATTTCCGTCGTTTTGGCGGTACTTTAATGCACCGTACAGCTTTCTCTGGTGCAACAACTGGTCAACAATTACTATATGCGCTAGATGAGCAAGTTCGTTCTCATGAAGTAGCTGGTTTAGTAAATAAATATGAACACTGGGAATTCCTTGGTGTTATCATCGATGATGACGGCGTTTGCCGTGGTATCGTAGCGCAAGATATGCGTACAGAAGAAATTAAATCATTCCGTGCAGACGCTGTTATTATGGCGACTGGTGGCCCTGGTATTATCTTCGGTAAAACAACAAACTCTGTTATTAACACAGGTTCTGCTGCTTCTATCGTTTATCAACAAGGTGCTTCATATGCGAATGGTGAATTCATTCAAATTCACCCAACAGCGATTCCTGGAGATGACAAAAACCGTCTAATGTCAGAATCAGCTCGTGGTGAAGGTGGTCGTATTTGGACTTATAAAGACGGTAAACCTTGGTACTTCTTAGAAGAAAAGTACCCAGCTTATGGTAACTTAGTACCACGTGATATTGCAACACGTGAAATTTTTGATGTCTGTGTAAACCAAAAACTTGGTATTAATGGCGAGAACATGGTATACCTAGATCTTTCTCATAAAGATCCACATGAATTGGACGTTAAACTTGGTGGTATCATCGAAATCTACGAAAAATTCGTAGGGGATGATCCACGTAAATTACCAATGAAAATTTTCCCAGCAGTTCACTATTCAATGGGTGGATTATGGGTTGATTACAACCAAATGACTGAAATTCCTGGTCTATTTGCAGCAGGTGAATGTGATTACTCTCAACATGGTGCAAACCGTCTTGGTGCGAACTCATTATTATCTGCTATCTACGGTGGTATGGTTGCAGGACCAAACGCAGTAGATTATGTAAAACACCTTAAAAAGCATGCAGAAGATCTTCCACAAGAGATTTACGATGCTCGTGTCAAAGAGGAGCAAGCGAAATGGGATGCTATCATGAAAATGGAAGGCACAGAAAACGCTTACTTACTGCATAAAGAGCTTGGTGAAATGATGACTGCTACAATGACTGTAGTACGTTACAATGATCAGCTTGAAGATACATTGAAAAAACTTGATGAGCTTACTGAGCGTTGGAATAACATCAACATTAACGATACGCAAAAATGGAGTAATCAAGGCGCGCACTTTACGCGTCAACTTAAAAATATGTTAGTGCTTGCAAAAGTAATGACAAAAGGTGCACTATTACGTAATGAATCTCGTGGTGCACACTATAAACCTGATTTCCCTAACCGTGATGACGAGCAGTTCTTAAAAACAACAATGGCGAAGTTTGACCCAACTACTGGTAATCCAATCATCACGTACCAAGAAGTCGACGTTTCTTTAATCCCACCACGTAAACGTGACTACTCTGCGAAAGGAGACTAAAAGTTATGCAAATCGCAGCTAATACTGGAAGAATGGTCAAAGTGGAAATCTTACGTCAAGATACACAAGGCGGCAATAGCTACTGGCAAAAATTCCAAGTGCCTTACCGTCATGGTATGAACGTAATCTCAATTTTAATGGAAATTCAAAAAAATCCTGTTACTGAGGATGGTGTAAACACATCGCCAGTATCATGGGATATGAACTGTTTAGAAGAAGTTTGTGGTGCATGTTCAATGGTCATCAATGGCCGTCCACGTCAATCATGTTCAACACTTGTTGATCAATTGACTGAGCCAATTAAGCTTGAGCCAATGAAGACATTCCCTGTTATTCGTGACCTACAAGTTGACCGTGAACGTATGTTCAATGCACTTAAAAAAGTGAAAGCTTGGGTACCAATTGATGGTACTTATGATTTAGGTGAAGGTCCACGTATGCCAGAAGGTAAACGTCAATGGGCTTATGAATTATCTAAATGTATGACTTGTGGTGTATGTATGGAAGCATGTCCAAACGTGTCTGAAAAAGCTTCATTCATCGGACCAGCTCCATTATCACAAGTACGTCTTTTCAACACTCACCCAACTGGTGCAATGGTTAAAGATGAACGTTTAAATGCTATTATGGGTGATGGTGGCCTTGCGAACTGTGGTAACTCTCAAAACTGTGTAGCTGCATGTCCAAAAGGTATTCCTTTAACAACATCTATCGCTTCACTAAACCGTGCAACTACAGTGCAAATGTTCCGTAACTTCTTCGGTTCTGATCACTACGTAGATTAATATACGGACAAGCTAAATGCCCAAACTCTCTTACACTTTGTGTGAGGGAGTTTTTTTATTTGAAGTTGCATATGATATAAACAGAAGGAATATTTGTGATAAAAGGCGTAAATTGCGGTTTTTTCTATGATAATATAGTATTTTCTTTTATAATGAATATGTATTCATTTCATTTGCCGTCATTATAATTAAAACAGGCAAATACATAACAGGGGATGGTGTAACATGAAAGCAAACTATATTGAAGATTTTCAAGAGTGGGAAAAGGATTTTTCCTTTTATAGTGAGGTACGTGTACGTTTTTCAGAGACAGACATGTTTGGTCATATGAACAATACCGTTAGCTTTACATATTTTGAGCAAGCAAGAATTGATTATTTCCATCATTTAGGTATTTTAATGCCTTCAGCAGTTAATGAGGATGTGGAGGCTATACCGATAGTCGCCGATTTACAATGTGATTATGTGAAGCAGGTCTTCTTTGATGATGTTCTCCGAATTTACACAAAGATCGCGAAAGTTGGAAATTCATCACTGGACATTCATTATCTTGCTAAAAATCAAAAGAATGAAATTTGCTTCACTGGTCGTGGAACAATTGTGCAAATGGATCCTCGAACAGGCAAGAGTGTGCCGATTTCTGAGGAAGATAGGACGAAATTCATTCAATTGGCTATTCTTCCTCATTAGTTTATAGTGTAATTATATGAAAGTTTATTGAAAAAGTAGGAATTGCATTTTACATAAAATTTATGAATGTATCGATGTAATTTTCGAAATTTTTAAGGAAACATGGAATAATCATGCAAATAGCCGTCACCGCTTCCAGCCCCTTAACATAAGTTACAATACGTGCGGGGGAGGAGGGTGTAACTGAATGAATGGCTCTCATCATCGTTCTCTTTTAACAAACCGAGAACGTGAAATATTTGCGCTTTTATTAGCTGAAAAAACAACGAGAGATATTGCAGAGCAGCTTGGTATTAGTGAAAAAACAGTGCGGAATCACATTTCCAATACAATTCAAAAGCTAGGTGTAACGAATCGATCTCAGGCGTTAATTGAGCTGTTACGCTTGGAAGAATTTAAATTAGACTAATGGACACTTGCTATTTCGTGAAAAAAACGACAAAATAGAACTATTCAACGTATTTTTAGGAGTGAAATAGTTATATGTCGGATGAAGTAACAAAGCACTCACCTGAAACCGTTGCAACGGTTGAAAAGGAATTACGCTATATAGCGGCCATCGTGAAGCAAAAGGGAAGAGAAATTGTTTCCGACTATGCGATAACGCCGCCACAATTTGTTGCATTACAGTGGTTAGAAGAGCTTGGTGATATTACAATTGGCGAATTATCAAACCGTTTATATTTAGCCTTTAGCACAACAACAGATTTAGTGGATCGAATGGAGAAAAATGAATTAGTCAAGCGTGTGCGTGATGAAAATGATCGCCGTGTTGTTGTCGTTCATCTTCTCGAAAAGGGCGAACGTATTATTCAAGAAGTTATTGAAAAAAGGCAGCAATACTTGCAGGAGATGCTTGTTGGTTTTAATGAACAAGAAGTCGCGCAATTATCAAGCTATTTAGAAAAACTACATGTACACATGAAACAGGATTGAGGCGGAAAGTATGAATGCCCCGATAGGCGTTATTGACTCAGGAGTAGGCGGTTTAACCGTAGCAAAAGAAATCATGAAGCGATTGCCAAACGAAACGATCTATTATATTGGCGATACAGCAAGATGTCCGTATGGTCCAAGAAGTCGTCAGGAAGTACGGAATTTCACTTGGCAAATGGCAAAAGCACTCGAAAAAATGAATATTAAGATGCTCGTTATTGCTTGTAATACAGCGACTGCAGTAGCACTCGAAAGTTTACAAAGAAATATGCCTTTTCCGGTACTAGGCGTTATTAATGCTGGCGCACGTGCAGCTGTAAAAAAGACGAAGCGACATGAAGTCGTTGTGCTTGCAACAGAAGGAACAATTAAAAGTGGGGCGTATGAAGAAGCCTTATTATCACTTAATACGTCAACACATATTATCCCACTAGCATGTCCAACATTCGTACCACTTGTAGAAAGTGGCGAATACAAAGGTGACTTTGCAAATAAGTTAATAGCTGAAGGCTTAAAGCCGTTGAAAAATCGACAATTTGATACGGTTATTTTAGGGTGTACACATTACCCTATTTTACAAAAACAAATTGAAGCTGTTGTCGGAGGAGATGTGAATGTGTTATCTTCTGCGGAGGAAACAGCAAAAGATGTTCAAGAAATGTTAGCGTATAACGGCACTTTAGCAAATGCTGATGCGGTGCCTGCCCATAAATTTTTTGCATCTGGTTCTGTTCCAATTTTCCGTTCAATCGCTGAGAATTGGCTGGAGCAAGGTACTCTTGACATAAAACGTATGACATTAAAATAAAAAATCAGCTTAGCAACAGGCTAGGCTGATTTTTGCCGTTTTTTTAGCTATGTACATAAACGTCTGAGTACTTTTTTGATGGCACAAATTGTGATAAGATGAGGGCGCGAAAGTTTTTAGGAGGAACGAATGATATGACAAGATTTGATGGAAGAAATGCAGACGGGCTACGACCTGTAAAAATGGATACAGAGTATCTATTACACCCAGAAGGCTCGGTATTAATTCAAGTAGGTAATACAAAAGTAATTTGCACAGCAACAATTGAAGACAAAGTACCTGGCTTTTTACGTGGCCAAGGGAAAGGATGGATCACAGCCGAGTACTCAATGCTTCCTCGTGCAACCGCTCAACGTACACCACGTGAATCCTCACGAGGAAAAGTCAATGGCCGTACGATGGAAATTCAACGCTTAATTGGGCGTGCATTACGTGCTGTTGTCGATTTAGAAGCCCTTGGAGAACGCACTGTATGGATTGACTGTGATGTTATTCAAGCTGATGGTGGCACTCGTACAGCATCTATTACAGGAGCATTTGTTGCAATGACACAGGCAATTGCTAAGTTTGCTGAAGAAAAGCCATTTGAGAAGTTCCCAGTAACAGACTTTTTAGCGGCAACAAGTGTTGGCATTGTAGAAGAACAAGGTGCCATTCTTGATTTAAATTATGTAGAAGATGTGGCTGCTGCTGTTGATATGAATATTGTGATGACAGGCACAGGGCGATTTGTTGAAATACAGGGTACAGGTGAGGAAGCTACCTTTTCTCGTGAAGAACTGAATGAATTGTTAGCATTGGGTGAAAAAGGCATTCAGCAATTAGTAAATCTTCAAAAAACAACGCTTGGTGAACTGGCCAACAAAGTCGGAGGGAATCAATAATTATGAAACAAGTAGTCATCGCCACAAAAAATAAAGGAAAAGCAAAAGATTTTGAAGCATTATTTGGTCCACTAGGTTATGAAGTAGTGACAATGTTTGAAGTAGCACCAGAAATGGAAATAGAAGAAACTGGTACAACATTTGAAGAAAATGCAATCTTAAAAGCAGAAGCGTTGGCGAAGGAACTTGGCACAATTGTGATTGCAGATGATAGTGGCTTAGCAGTGGATGCATTAAATGGTGAGCCAGGCGTGTATTCTGCCCGCTATGCTGGCGATCATGACGACGAAGCAAACATGGTAAAATTGTTAGCTAATTTACATGGTGTCGAAGATGACAAACGTACTGCCCGTTTTTGCTGCTGCATTGCAATTGCAGGACCTGATTTTGTAACGACAACGGTATTCGGCACATGTGAAGGGGTTATTGCACATGAAAAACGTGGAACGAATGGATTTGGCTATGATCCAATCTTTTTCGTACCAAGCTTAAATCGTATGATGGCTGAGCTTTCACCAGAGGAAAAAGGCTCTATTTCTCACCGTGGCAATGCCATTCGCAAGTTAAAGGAACAATTACCGAATCTTATAAAATAAGAGGTGATATCCATGAAAATACTTGTTATGAGCGATACACATGGTGATAGCCATGTCATCGAAAAGGTTAAAGGTTTTTATCCTGAAATAGATGTTGTCATTCATTGTGGAGATAGTGAACTTCCTTTCTCACATGAGGCATTAAAAGGCGTGAAAAAAGTAAGAGGAAACTGTGATCGTGAAACAGCTTTCCCCGAAGAGGAAATTTTCACAGTCAATGATGTTAAAATTTTTGTGACGCATGGCCATTTATTCAATGTGAAAAATTCCATCTTATCATTAACCTATCGGGCCAAAGAGGTGGACGCACAAATCGTATGCTTTGGTCACTCTCATATCCTTGGTGCCGAAATGATTGATGATATTTTATTTTTAAATCCTGGAAGCTTATTAAAACCACGTGGTCGTAAAGAGAAAAGCTTTGCGGTTGTGGAAATCACTGCAACCTCTTTTAAAGTCGCTTGCTTGACAGATGATCATCAAAGTATTGCGACTCATATTTTTCAACGAAATTAACATAAAATAAAAATCCGCATAACATTAAAGTTATGTGGATTTTTATGTAGGCTTTCTAGTGGTAAATTTGACTAGGAATGATTAATGTTGAAATAGCAAAAATAAATCAAAAGGCAATAAAGGAGAAAACATGGAAAAGACAATTGGCTGGCATTTTGATAATAGTTATGTTCGACTACCAAGTATTATGTATTCCGATATTTCGTTAAATCCTGTTCGTTCACCAAAGCTAGTTCTGTTAAATGAAGCTGTTGCAGTGTCACTTGGATTAGATGCTCAAGCTTTACAGAGGGAAGAAGGAGTCGCTATCTTAGCTGGCAATAAAATCCCAGAAGGTGGCGAACCAATTGCACAAGCCTATGCAGGGCATCAATTTGGTCATTTTAATATGTTGGGTGATGGTAGAGCGCTTTTATATGGAGAACATATAACACCTCAACAGGAACGGTATGATATCGCACTAAAAGGTTCTGGTAGAACACCTTATTCTCGTGGTGGAGATGGACGAGCTGCGTTAGGGCCAATGCTAAGGGAGTACATCATGAGTGAGGCGATGTTTGCGTTAGGGATTCCCACATCACGTAGTCTTGCAGTAGTGGCTACAGGTGAAATGATTATGCGAGAAACTGAATTACCAGGAGCAATTGTCACGCGAGTTGCCAGCAGTCATTTGCGAGTAGGGACCTTTCAATATGCCGCACAATGGGGAACAGATGAAGAGCTCCAACGCTTGGCTGACTATGCATTAGAACGTCATTTCTCAGCTGATACTGGCACTCAAAATCGCTATCTTTATTTGCTAAAGGAAGTCATGAAGAAGCAGGCATCCTTAATAGCACAGTGGCAGTTAGTGGGCTTTATTCATGGAGTCATGAACACAGATAATATGACCATTAGCGGTGAAACCATTGATTATGGTCCTTGCGCTTTCATGGACACCTATGATCCCGCGACTGTATTTAGCTCTATTGATCGGCAAGGTCGTTATGCTTATGGAAATCAGCCCAACATTGGTGGCTGGAATTTAACACGCTTAGCTGAGACGTTACTCCCTTTCATTCACGATGATCAAGAAGAAGCTATTCAATTGGCACAAGACACGCTACAACAATATCCTCACTTCTACGTTGAAAATTGGTTAAAGGGGATGCGCGCAAAGCTAGGTATTTTTAATGAAGAGCAAGAAGATGTCCAGCTTATTGAAGGGCTTCTCCAGCTTATGCAACAATACGAAGCAGATTATACGAATACGTTTATCGCTTTAACCTTTGAGCAAATGGAAGATACCCCATTAATGAATGCATCAGGGTTTCAAGAATGGCATCAAAAATGGACGGAGCGATTAGCGAGACAGCAGCAAACGAAAGAAATGTCACAACAATTAATGCGTCAACATAATCCTGCTGTTATTCCTCGCAATCACAGGGTAGAAGAAGCTTTAGAAGCAGCTGTAGAACGAGACGACTATCGTGTTATGAATAATTTATTAAAAGTCCTTGCTCAGCCTTATGCCCATACGAAAGAGCAACAAGAATATGCTGCATTACCTGAACCGTCTAATCAACCATATCGTACTTTTTGTGGCACATGAGTAAAAACGAGAGACATTCATTCTCTCGTTTTTTATTGTATATAGGCACTCTACAGAATCCGATCGCATACTCTATGTATGAATAAAGATAAAGGAGAATGGGGTCGGTGCATAAATTTTCAAAAGGTTGGTTTGTCAAAGAGTTACGAGCTCATGGGATAATGGTTCATCCTCAATTTAAAAACCATTTAGGCTTATTTAAAGAATCTGAATTACGAAATTTATATTATCGGTATGTTGAAATAGAATATGCTGAGCAAGATCAATAGTCCAGTTGTTTGAATAACTCCTTTCTAGGAAAAGCTAGTAGTTAGAAAGGAGTTTTTCTATGTGGATGATGACACAGACATGGCAAGATGTTCTATTTTTACACTGGCCCATAGACCCCAAAGAGTTAGAAAAACATCTACCTGAGGAACTAAAACTTGAACTCTTTGAACAAAATGCTTGGCTAAGTGCTGTCTTTTTTAAAGTTCATCGACATCGACTACGATTTCTACCAACCTTTCCTGGGATGAATATCTATTTACAATTGAATGTCCGAACATATGTAGAGTATAACGGCATGAAAGGCATCTATTTTTTTCATTTAGATGTCACGAATTATTTCGTGTCAAAAATCACGGCATTAGGTAGTTTACCATACCGCTTCTCCAAAATCTTAGCAAAACAAAGAGAAAATCACTTTTCATATACAAGCCATTACAAAGCCTGTGACGAAAGATTAAGGGTTACTTATACAATAGAAGATCACACGAATACTAATTTTGACCAATGGATTGTAGAACGTTATCATTCATGGGCCAAGTGGAAGGATACCCTTTTTCGAATTGATATCCACCACTCACCATGGGAATTACAGCGGGCAAGCGCAACGATTCACAGTAATACATTAGCTTCTTTTATGAAGGGGAATTTTCAGGGAACGCAGCCTATTGCTCATTTTGCTAAAAACAAAGTAGCGAAAGTTTTTCCACCAGTAGTTGAACGCAAATAAATGGGATTTTTACATTAAAAAAGATAACAAAATTGCATCACAATGGCGCCAGCAATCATATCTGACATGGCTAGAGCTTCTGCTTCAATTTCATCAAAAACGTCTATATCAGCTTGATAATCTTTCTGGATCATCGTCACGGCTTCATTTTTCGTTAAAGCTAAATGCGTATAAAACATTTTTTGGACAGCCTCTCTACTTAAGTAAGGATTAATCGTATGCAAAAATAGCGCAATATCATCTGCATTGCGATACCATTCCTTCTCTTTTGCTTCCGCTATGGTAGCATCTCCTTTAGAAGCAGCTGTCACTAATTGAGCAGCCAGCAGCAGATGTTCTTTAATTAATGCTGTATATCGATCTGCTATAGAGTCGCCGTAAAAGGGACGTAGACAATTTCCTAAATCAGTCGCATTTCGTAACAGACGCTGCTGCACAAAAGGAAGATCAGGTAAATTGAAGACAATGCTAATAATCGTCATTCGCGTCCAATTGACATGCTCCATCCAAAGTAAGCGATTCATCGCCATAAAATCAGCTTCGGCTTTACTGATACAGCGCCGGTAATCATGTGCATGTAAAAAGTGACGAATCAGTGCCGTATATTGAGTAGAGGGGGCTTGATACAGCTGGCTTAATGAAAAACCATTTGAATAGGGGGACAAGGCTTCACTCCTTCTTGTTCTTTCTCCTACAGTAGCATACTCTAAGGAAACTCTGGGTATGAAGAACAAGTAAGGAAGAGCAAATGACAAAACTACTCTTCATACATCATTTTCTTTGTCATGCCGCCATCGACCGTAAGATTAATGCCTGTCACAAAATTATTTACGGGGTTTGTTAAATAGAGACAAGCCTGTGCGATATCTTCAGGCACACCAACCCTTCCTGATAAATGCTGTACATGATCGACTGGTCGAAGTGCCTCATAATCGCCTGTTTCAATCCAGCCAGGCGAAATACAATTCACCGTGATTTGATCAGGACCTAAAGACCGCGCTAAAGCATGTGTTAACGCCACAATACCACCTTTTGTAGCCGCGTAGGCTTCTGTATTAGGTTCTGACATCTCAGCCCGTGTAGATGCTAACGAAACAATCGAACCACCTTTCACATTGCGCCTCATCACCTTCGCAGCCTCTCTGGCACAGAAAAAGGCACTCGTTAAATTTGTGTGTAGTAGATGATTCCACTCCTCAAACGTCACATCATAAGGAGAGATATGCTGAAACTGCCCAGCATTATTAATTAAAATATGAATAGTCCCATATTGCTCAACAGCTCGTTGCATTAACTGAACGATATCCTGTTCCTTCGTTACATCTGTTTGAACAAATAAAACAACGTAGCCTTGTGCAAGCATATCCTGTTCTAATTGTTGACCTAAACCGTCATTTAAATCAGCAATTACCACCTTTGCGCCATGCCGTGCATATGCAAGTACAATCCCTTTGCCAATCCCTTGTGCGCCACCTGTAACAACAACGACCGAATCCTTAAACATCTACATACCTCACAATTTTTTATCGCCAATAGTGTAGCAAATATTTTCATATTCGTCTTCTTGAGAGGAGTAAGACATGGTATAATCGAAGCTGTGGCAACATATGATGAACAATATGAGGCAAACCTTGCCTACATAGTAAAATTAATGTTGACATTATGCCATAAAGTACATATAATAAGTATTGTCCTTCCTATGAAATACATAGAAACGACACCATGTCTCAGTAGCTCAGCTGGATAGAGCAACGGCCTTCTAAGCCGTCGGTCGGGGGTTCGAATCCCTCCTGGGACGTCAATAACAAATCAAAGGTTAATTTTTAACCAAATTGAAAAGCGCTTGAAACCTTATGAACAATAGGTTTTGAGCGCTTTTTTTGTTTATATTAATATTTTTAAGAATCGCATAGAATAACATATAAAAAATAAATTAGGTAAACAAAATGTAAACATGGTGAACAAAGAAATTAAAATGGAACAGACGAATTGATAAAAGATCCTACAGTTAAAGATCGTTATACAAAAGAATTTGTTTCGTTTAAAGAAGGACAAAGAGTTAGGGTTGCAATTCAAAAAGGGAGTTCATGGTCAGGGTCATATTCAAAGTATGATTGGATTATAGTATCAATGTTCCCTGTATTTTAAATTTATGTTACAATCTATATTATGGAAATTTTTAAAGAAAGTGACTATGGGATGGGAAATAATAAAATTATACAAAATGTGAAACAAACTATTTCTGGGATTGAAATTGGGTATTTTACCACTGCCAAGAGTTATATTTACGATGAATATTTTAAATATTTTAATGATGAGGATCAAGAAACTAAAAAATATGCATTACTACTTTTTACATGCATGTTAGGTAACTGGTATAATAAATCGACTTTTGTCTTTAAACCTGAAAAGGAACGTTTACAATATAACAATGAAAAAGGAGCAAAATTTTTTAATTTTGAGGACTATATAACTTCATTGTTAGATAACTATCAAAATATTAAACGAGAATTTCCTTATATGTTTGAAATTATTGTTGTTTATTTACTTCTGATAGAGAAAGATAAACATTTGAGTTATGAAGAATGGTTTCCGGAAATTAATCCAGAAATATTTAAAGAACTCAGGGAGGAAATTTTAATTCCCAACAGAAATTTGGTCAATGATTGCCATCCAATAAAATATTTATTTAGAGAAGTTGGAATAAAACCTTTTTTCAAAGGTGATTTTTTTTAATGAATAAATACTAAAGCCACATTCAAAAAAGAGTGTGGTTTTTATTTTGTTAACTCATAAAAATAAATAAGTAAGAAAATGAATTTCTTAATACTAGGAAAGTTCGCAAAAAAACAGTGTGAATTGATCAAAAGCGTTGATTACTTCCATCCTATTTGTCCCATGATATGGATAGATGGGGGGTGTTGGTTAATGGATTATGAATATACTGTAAAGTTTTACTTTGAAGAAAGTCGTGAAGAAGAATATAAAATCAAGACAAATATTGGACAAGAAACTTTTGCAGAAGAAATTACTAATGGATTCAATGAGAAGTCCTGGTATTCATTTACTGAAACAGAAAATTATAAAACGGTATTAATTAATACTAAAAATGTTTATAAGGTATCAGTAGTGCAAGACACTGTAGAATTTGATTAATCATAATAAGTCACATCCAAAGGTAGTGACCTTTTAATGTTAAAGTTTTAGTTATGCAGCTAATTGGCTGGCATGAGTTCGGTAATTTACTGGGCTCAAGCCAGCCAGTTTTTGTTTTAATTCGTTCATTATTATAGTAATCGATAAACTTCTCTATTTTCTTTTTTAACGCTTCATAGGAGATTCATTCTTCCACGTCATATATTTCTTGTTTGAGTAAATCAAAGAAGTTCTCCATTGCGGCATTGTCTGCACAAGTTGTTTTACGAGATATGCTTTGGAAAATCTTGTTTTGTTTTAATGTTTGCACCCACGAATTATGTTGATAATGCCACGCTTGATCTGAGTGAATGGTCGTATGGTATTTTACACGTTCATGAATGATTAGGAGCACTAACCCATCACAAAATCGAGTGTCGGGCATTTTGATATGCTAAAGCAATAATCTCACCATTATATAAATCCAGTATTAGGCTTTTTCGTCTATATGTCTGTTACGACTTTTTGAAGGGTATACGGTACTGAAACGACGGTTTAAACGTTCCCAAACAGTGCCTTTATATAATTTATAGCGTGATTTGCGTACGAATTTCTCACATTTGAAGGAATTAAAGAGAAGGAATCCTAACTATATATGAAGAAGTAGTAACTTGTTGAGATGACTCAATCATTTTTAATTAAGGAGGAACTTTTTTGCAATTACTTTTTAAATATAATTGGATGGTAAGAGAAGACTGGTTTCGTTGGTGCGACGAGTTGAGTGAAGAAGAGCTTTTGCAAAACCGACCTGGTGGAATGGGAAGTATATTACATACACTTTTCCATATAATTGATGTCGAATGGAGTTGGATACGACTTTTACAAGGTAAAACTGATTTTCAGGAGAGTTTTGAGGAATATAATAGCTTGGAAAAGGTTCGTAAATTGGAAGCTGAATTTCATTTAGAAGTAGAAAACTTTGTAAACCAATGGGATGACAGTATGGAAGAGCGTTTACTCCATAATACATTGGCAGATGGAAGGATTGAGACGCATACATGGGGTGAAGTCATTCGCCATACGATTGTACATGAAATCCATCATATAGGACAGTTATCAATTTGGGCTAGAGAGATGGGGAGAGAGCCTATCTCTGCAAACCTAATTAGACGGGGTCTCTCTTCATCATTGAAGGATTAGAGGTAGTGACCAAATAAATATAAATAGATGGAAAGATTTAATAAGTTTTTAATATACTGATTGATAAAAAGCTATAAAAATAGGTTTTAGATAGAGGAAAATGAAAACATAGTAATGGATAGAAAAAGTAAAAATAGCTTAGATATCAGACACTCTCGCATGAGGGTGTTTTTTTATTGATAGGAGTAAAAAATGTAGAAATATGAAAATAATCATAGAATTACCTTGATTATCCATGTATATTTGTGGAGAAGGGAGTTTGAATAAATGAAAAAATTGCTTATTTTGCTATTAGGTATTTTGTTAGTAGCTTGTAGCCAAGGTGATGAGAGTGGTAAGAAAAAAGAAGGTGCTGATAAAGCATCAGAAGAAACATTAAAAGTGGATAAAGGACTTTTAAATGTTGAAGTTACCATACCGGCTACACTTTACAAGGGACAAGACATAGATTCTATTATTTCGGAGGCAAAAAATAGTGGAATTAAGGAAGTTATTAAGAATGATGATGGATCTTTAACTTATAAAATGTCTAAATCCGAGCACAAAAAAATGATGAAGGAATTAAAAGAAAGAATAGTAAAAAGTGTAGAAGAACTTAAAACAAGTGAAGATTTTACTTCTATAAATGATGTGGCTTATAACAAATCTTTTTCTGAGTTTACACTCACAGTAAATAAGGAAAAGTTTGAAGGTAGTTTCGATGCACTGGCATCCTTTGGGCTTGCTTTAGCAGGCATGTACTACCAATTATTTAACGGTGCAGACGTTGAACATTATAAAGTCACAGTATATATTAAAGATGAATCAAATGGAGAAGTATTTGATACTATGGTTTATCCAGATGAATTAAATGAAAATAACGATAAGTAACTTGAAGAGCACCTAATATACAGGAGGAGTTGTCATGAAAAAGCTAGGATTATTATTATTGGTGTCTATTTTATTGGTAGCTTGTGGTCAAAGTGATAAAAACAGCAGTTCAGATAACAAAACAAAAGAGTCTGTTGAGAAAAATGCAGAGGAAGAAGTTAAGGCATCTGAAAATAATGAAGAAAATGAACCAGAGGTAGAGGAAGTTCTGACGATTACTAAAGGTAATGTATTAGTAGTTGATAATTATGCAGAAATCACAATTAACAACAATATTTTTGGTAAACAAATTTCACCACCAAATCCAAGTTCTGTGTATACATATTACAAAAATGAAGAGGAGGGGGAAGTATACTTAGATACAATTATTTTAGTAAAAAGTTTACTAACAACAGGTCAAACATCTAATGAATTTGTAGATGTAAAAATTATTTATGATGGAAAATACGAATACAAGACTTTCTCAACAATAGAAAATCGAGGTGGATCAGATTTCACGTTTACAAATATTACATCAATTGAACCTCTGAAAAATGGTACACTACATTTTTTAGCTTCCGTTCCAGAACAAGTAGAGCAGGATGGGAAGCCGCTTAAAGCGATAATTACTGTAAAAGGGAAAACGTATGAACAAATAATTAGATAGCTATTTATTGTATTAAGCACTCCTATTTGGGTGCTTTTTACTATGTTAAAAAGAGACAGCAACTATTCGAACAGTAATCCAAATCGACGATCGTTTGAGCCAGCCATGAGAGTAATACAAGGCTGTTCAACTTATCTTTATATCTCCTAAAATAGGAAGCAATCAAGCTTCAAGGTAGCTACAGTTACCTCAAAAGTATCTAATAGTATAGTTTTGTTCGGCACACAACTCTCCGACAAGGAGGATAAAAAACATTTAGCGTGAAGCCATCTAGATGGTAATAAATCTTCTTCAAATAACATAGTAGTCATTTTAAATATCGTTTGCTACGTTCATGAGAAAACAATATGTGTAGACGAATATGCTTTGTTAAGATTAATAACATATTAAAAAAGTTTGCTAAGGTATAGTGAAAAATTTACTTGTTTAAAATAAGTTCATTCTTTGGGAAAGTAGCTTAGCTATATTTATAAATGCAATGTAGATGTCATATTTTCTTTTCCTAGTTATTTAGCTTTATTGCAAGGACATTTTTTTAATTTGATTTATATTATTAACACTTAAAATGATTATTTTGTATTGAGTGGAATTTCCTAATTATGATACCATATAGATTAATACATATATGGAGGAATTATTATGGAAAAGAGTAAAATAAAGTTATTATTACTATGTTTATTGTATATTTTAATTCTATCAGCATGTAATCAGAAAGAAGAGCGTGTTGATAAATCAGGTGAGAATGAACAAGAAAAAGTAGAGACTTTACATCAAGAGGAAAAAGCAGTAACAACAAATCAAGATAATTTAGCTATCGAGAAAGCTTCCACTAATGAAGAGACTGATGAAGACAATCATTTAAATACATCTTTGACAGTAGTTTTAGAAGATGTTATTCCTAGAGATCCTAGTACTGATAATAATGTCTATGGATATGAATTAAATTTTATTATGAAATATATAAATCACACAGATAAAGACATTAAAGGATTTTTAGCAGAAACATATTTTTATGATATGTTCGGCGAGTTAGTATACAAGTCAGCAATGAAATATGAATGGGATGTTATTCCTGCAAATGGTTCTACAAACTTTAATACTGCTGTTGATTTAAATCAATTCAATGATGTAGATATGCGCTTTTATAATTTACCATTTGAGAATATGACTTTTAACTATAAAATTAAATCCATAATCTTTACGGATGGAACAAGTATATAAAGCCTTACAATATGTTTATAAGATAACTTTAATTATCAAATAGTTTTTACATTCTTGCTTCTTGATTAAATAACTATTTATATAAATTAGCAAAAGTGTGTCGTTAATCGATAACACGAATCTGGATTTTTTTATAATATAATCCCATCACTACTGAAGGAGTAACGAAGATAAGCTTTACCAAACTCAGTTGAGAATAGATAAGTATACCCTTTCCATTCTCGCTCCTTACTAGATTACAGCAAGCAGTCTATAAAGCTTGGTTTGACAAAAAATGAACTGATTAAAGGAAAGCTAGAAGGTTTAAGATTATTTTTCGCAATTTCAATCATAGATGCAGTATCGCTAGACTACTTGAATAAAAAAACCCCCATAAAAGTTTAAATTAGTATCTGACTTTTATGGGGTTAGTTCATATGATTCTCTGTTAATTACTCCATTATTATTAATTAATTGCTTGTAATGAGTCTAACCCTTCTTTAAGATATACAAAACTTTTATATTTTATTACATTACTATCTACCGCCATCAAAGAATTTAAATATCTCTTTAATTCATTAATATAAGCACTTGTAAAATCGAATAAATCGAAAGTATGTACCCATTCATTATTACCAGATAATTGACTGTAGTTCGTAATAATGAGATTATGACCTTTCTTTTCAAAGCTAATAATATTAGCGTTTCCAAATGGGTCTAATTTTTGTACTTCATTTGTTTGATGAAGTCGTATTAATAACTCATTTAATTCAATTACAATAGTACTGTGCATAGTTGTAGAAAAGAGTAATTCTTCGACATCTCCATCACTAACTAATACTTCTAAATAACTATCGAAATAGTAATCATAACCAAGATCCTCGTTTTTTAAAACGAATATATCTTCATCGACATTAAATTTTATTCGCATGTAGTGCTCTCCTCTAATTATTTTTTAGTGATGACTGATTTCCCACTGGTTGGGTAAGAAGTTTTTATAACATAATTATCTGTCACAACTGTTGTCATTTCATCAATACCATATTTATTAGGTTTATATTTATATACCATAGTACCATCTTTTGGATTAACACTTGCTAATTGTCCTTTTTCTAGAGACTCCATAATTAAATTTTTAATTTTCGCCTCACCAAGGTGTTTTGGAAAAAGTGTTGTCCCTTTTATAGCAGCAGTTCCTGACACATGTCTTTTATCAATATGTTGCCATCCAGTCTTAGAATTTCCATCCATTAAGATTCCTCTGCTATTAAACTTTTGAACTTTCCCTAATCCTGCTAATGCATTTACCTCATCCTTTTTACCGGATTTCTTCAATAAACTATAGATTTTCCCCGATTTTACGACTTTACCTGCTGGAAATAAAGAAATGATAGCAAGATTTATTTATGATGAAAAGCGAAAAATGAAAAACAGGCGACTTTATTTGCCATCTGTTCTATTTTTCTCTGCCATCTTTCAATATAAAACTTTCCTCGAATTGTGCATCTGGAATTTCTATCATTTTATTCAATTATGTCTAGCTTATTGGTTATATTGAACTGACGAAAATTGAAGTGAGAACAATAGCATTTCCTTAAAAAAGACGCCTAGTCCGATGAAAAGCTGGGAAAAGAACTGGCTTTTTACGTGGACTAACAAAATTTGACGAGGCAAGTTTTATAATGACATCAACAAGATGTTCTCACCATAACAAAAGGGTCACCAGCTGGAGGTGACCCTTTTCTTATGGTGCTGAGTAACGACATGATTGATAGTTGCCAATAATGAAGGCACTAGCTTATATTCGTTTTCTTACAGTGAAAGATGATTCATATTAATATTCTTTTTGCACGAAAGTTGCGCCTACAATAATTAAAAGAATAAATAGAACAACAATTAAAACGAATGTGGAACTATTATTTTTACCGTAGTCCATGCAATAACCTCCGCCATAGTCTTGACCAAAGCCTTGACTATAGCCTCCGTAACAACAATTAAAACCGCCTGTGTTTCCAAAGTATCCCATTGTGACCTCTCCTTTCTTCAATTTATTGTATGTGGGGATATTGAAAGGAGAGGGGTATTCGTCTAATTGATTATTCTATAATGACCCAATCCAGAATTGTAGCTAGTGTTTTAGCTTAAATGAAGCGGTGATGCTTTTATAAAAAAATAAATGTCAAGTTTCAAAAACGCCGCTTTTATTATTATTTGGTGTTAGTGCAATATGGGCGAACCAACTTACCATTCATCGTTCAATTCATAAGACTACCCATTCTTTTTGCCTTTTTAATTTGCGCAGGTGAAAGTCTTCTGTCATCTCCTCAGCATTACGAATAGAATCTTAAAAAGTATAGAGGTGACCTTTCCTGTTTGAACCTACCATTTAATTTTCAACCTACAATGAAAATAGATGGATAAAATTCTTATCTATCATTTAAATGTGTGAAATATATCCATTGATTGTGACGAACTATCCTTCTTTTCTTCATCGAAAATGTAGGCGTTATCTAGATTTTCTTTTTTGTAGCAATGAGTGTAAACCCTAGTGAAAAATAGAGGAAACTTGCCACAATGGTGCTATACAACAATATCGTAATAGAAGTGGGAGCCCAAACTTTGATAAATGTCCAATTTAGGCCACCGAGTAAAATAGTGGGCGTAAAAAATATCGCGGCCAGTAGTGTAGTAGCGAGTACAAAATGTACAGATAAAAGGAATATTCTTTTGTAATTTAATTTTGCCAAACCACATTGCTTGTTATAGAGGCTTTGAATATTTTTAAATAATAGGTAACAGAAGAAAATACTAATTGCGATGACGATAGCACTTATAATTGTTACAATTTTATCAAGCTTTTGATAGCTACTAACATGTTGATTTTGAATCGTTTTGCCTTCCCATAAATCCATGACCCCTTGTCCAATCGCTGTTGTAAAACTTGTATTCATATTGACTAAAATAGCTACGCCTATTTGTTCATCTGGTTGCATGATGAAATATGAAGTAAAGGTTGGATTTTCACCAGCATGGTAAATATATGGTTTATTGTCCTTTTCAACAACTGCCCAACCGTTTGCATAAAAAGTATTCGTATCAAAAGGCTCCACTGTTTGATCGGGAATATGGGATTGTTGAATGAGATTGTTACTGAGTGAATAGATTTCGCTGTTTCCTAACTGTAATTTCAACCATCTCGCTATATCATTGGCGTTACTGATGATATAGCCAGCAGGGATATTCCCACGGTAGACAGGTGGTATATATGCCTGCTCTCTCATAAGGCCAATTTTATAACCAGAAGCCATATTACTAGATTGTACTTGATGAACCCCTACAAAAGATTGATCCATGTTAATAGGTTGTAAAATATTTTGCTGGATATATTGATCAAATGGCTGTTTCGAAACATGCTCAATAATTAGTCCTAAGACATCATAATTAATCGTTGCATATTCAAAGGAGCTACCTGGTTTGCGATTTAATGGATGATCCAGTAATGTTTTGACCGTTAGCTCAAGGGCGTTATCAGCCGTGCTTTCTGGAATACGAGTAATTGAATTAGAGGGAATTCCGCTTGTATGTGACAATAACTGCTGAATTGTCATGACCTGTTCCTCCCCTTTATAGGCTAATGATAACCAAGGGATATATTTTTGAACATTATCAGAGCGTTTTAACAAACCTTGATTTTCTAATTGCAGAATAGCAAGCGCCGTAAATGCTTTAGAGGTGGAGCCTAGCTCAAAAAGGGTATGAGAAGTGACAGGCGTTTTTGTTTTCATATCTGCAAAACCAAAGCCCTTTTGATATACCGTTTTCCCTTTATCAACAATGATTACCGAAAGGCCTGGGATTTCGCTAATGGTTTGCTGTTCCTCAATAAATTGATCAATTTTCCTAATTGTATCATTTGATGCAGCCTGTACTAATTTGGGTATCAAAATATAAAAGATCAATATTACAGCAATCATCATCGATTTTTTCATTAATCGTGTCATGTTGTTTTCTCCTTAGAATGAAATATATTTGTTACAACATGGATTACTATAACAACCAAAATATGGTCAAACCATCGATTAGCATGACTATTCGAGGGATAACATGACAATTTTGTCACATCAGAAAACTCAAAAAGGGCTACTCCTATATCAATAGGAGAGCCCCAATAAAATTTATTTAGTTTGCTCTGGAAGTAAATCTTGCCCATTAATTATGAGTTTAGATGCAGAGATGAGAATATCTTTATTGGCCTCATAATAAGGATCTAAAATTTTATAGAAGGCTTCCCATTGCTCACCAGCTTTTTCTTCTTCCCCATCTTTCTCAAGGGTAACAGCTTTTTCATAGTGTTGTTTTAATTTTGTGTAATCCGATTGACTAATTTCGAATTCAATATCAGCCATATATTCTTCAAAGGAAATTTGTTCATATTTAAAATGTGAGTTCAACTTTTCGTAGAATTGATCCCAAAGCTTCATTGATAACTCTTCGTTTTTATCTTTATCTGCTTTTTGAGCTTCATCATAGATAGATTTTAACTCTGTGAGTTCCTCTTTTGTCAAATCTACTTCCATGTCCGCCATGTATTGCTCAAACGTTAGTGGCGGATACAGCTCTTGGTGATACGGCTCAAGGATCGTGTAAATTTTATCTATTTTTTCTTGTGCCATTTCCGTTTTATCTTCTTTTGTGAATTTTATCCATTCTGTATAAAGAATTTTCAACTGCTCTTTATCTTGAGCTTTAATAACAATGTTCTTTTCAGTAAAGGCTGCTTCATTGATAAATTCTTCAAACGGCTCAGGTTGCCAGTTTGCTAATTCATAGGGTCTTGTGATGTTATCCATCGCTTGATAGAGACGTTCCATTTCCTCATAATTCTCTTCTTTTCCTGCTTTTTTCATGTCATGAAAGAGTTTTTCTAATTGGATTAACTCTTCTTTCGTTACGCCCTTAGGTAGTGATTTTTTGTACACATCAAAGGTATAGAAGTCCGAGTAATCCTCTATAATGCTACCTTCAACTGAAATTTCCTGTCCTTCCACTAGCTTCAATTGCTCGATTTGCTGATCAGAGAATTTGTGTAACCCAATATAATAATTTTTGCCATCTGTACCTTTGATAGTAAGGCCATCACCACCAAAATATTTAACGGTACCTTGTATTTTTTGTTCTATTTGCATTATGACATTATTTGTTGTTTCCACAGATGTTGCACCAGCTTGCAGCGGTGTTAATACAGCCATTCCTAGTGTTAGTGCTGAAGCCAATAGCCATGTTTTTTTAACAGGTTTTTTCATGTTTATCAATTCTCCTTTAGGTTAACTTGTGTTACCAATAATTAGACGTTTTACCAATTGAAAAGGTTTTATCTTTTTTAAAAATTTTTAAAGAAATCAAAAGAGCGGAGTTCAAGACATGCCCTCTCTTTTTTAGTACCCGATTGCTTTGAAAAATAGCCATTATTTACAGTACAACTTACACAAAAGATTGGGTCTTATTTAGATTGAAGGAAGGAGTATATGTACAAGGACATGACGAAAGTGTTTTCTATAGGGAGAAAGAGAACTGAACGTTACTATTCTGCAAGGAGAGGAGCGTTTTCCGTTACGACCTAGTACGTCCTTGGAATTGCACGAGTAACGAAGGCATTAGTGCAGAGTATGATGGTTTTAGCTTTGTGCTCCTAATTGTTAGCTTTAGGAGCACCTTCTGATGAACATCAATTGAATTCTAATGTTTAAAATGTTCCACTACTACTGACTATAGTGAAAGTCTACCGATTCCAGTGGGTAAGCGAGCCTTTTTGAGACCCTGCACGTAGAGATAGCGAAGGAAGTAGCTTAACGCCAATCCACAGGACAGCGGGTAGTCTGAAATGGGAATCATTATTTTTTATTTGTTTATGTTAAATCAGCTTTCATAAAAAGTGAATGCCCTTTCTACTGTTCATCCTGGAAATAGATTTTATAGAATTTACGATTCGTTGCCTCATCATAGCCAACTTCAATCAGCTCATCTATTTGATCGATATGTTGAATATTTACTTGTATTTCAATGTTGGCATCCAGTTTGATTTTACGTTTATACTTCTTCTCAGCCTTTTCTAAAGCACTGTCCGAAATGACTGTTTCATAGGGTTTGACTGAGTTGATGATGATATCTTTTTGGCTAGCATCTGCTTGCTCAAATACGGTGTCGATATAATGGTTTACTTGAAACTCCTCTTCATTTCTAAAATAATCTAGTGTTTTATTCAGAAGTCCCAGCTTCTCCGTGTTTGTATAATTTTCTTCCTTTAAGATGTATTTTTTACATTCAGCTAATGCTAAATCCGTTTTATGATAATGTTCATCTGCTGCTTTAATTTTTAAAAATCGTTCTTGCCAATAAACAATATCTTCTTTACGTTTCGTTTTCATAAACACAGCAGGTGCTTGATCTGGTCCCATATCAACAATGATAGCCATATTATTTATTTTCTTGACGTTAATACCATCAACGCCGTTGATAATCATTTGATTGTGGTCATTTTTTACATCTAAAAATATTTCTTTTTCATCAATTTTGACAATGGCAATAACTTTTTTAGCCTCATTCAATAGTAAACAATTTTCGAACAAACCAATAAACAGTTCACCGCTTTTGATGTTTGGATGTTGTGAGACACTATGTAAGTGCCTAGCCATATTTTGTGACTGTTCTAGAAAGTTACTGTTCTGTTCAAAAATAGCCTTAGAATACGTAAAAACTTCATTAAGCTCAATATTGGTTTCATGGAAAAATTCGTATTGCTGCTCCATATCTATTTTACTAAATGCAAGCTGTGTAAAGGCTGCTTCTAGCATGACTTCCGGTTGAGACAAGGCTTCTTCTCCTAAAATAAGTGTTTCGCTCACAAAATGTAGACTATATTGTGCTAATTTACTTTCACTGACTTCTAGCATAAATTTCACCTTCTAATTTTTCATAGTAGCTAGTATACCATATCCTATTTAATAGATTTCATTTATCCTAAACATTAAAGGTGGAAATAAGGCATGAGAGGGGAATGGGGAGTCCTGCTCATAACGCATGAAATCAATGTCGTTAAAGAAAATTGGATTTAGAAAGTAAGTAGAATCGATATTGAAGAATACTTAGGAAAGACAAGTCAGCTTATCCAATACCTCAACAATTTATTAATACCAGTTCTCAAATTATTTGAGGCTGGTTTTTTTATGGCTGTCAAAGATCAGATGTCTTGTTTTGAGAAGAATGTTGGGGATTAGAAGTTTAAAATGCCGTTGCTTAGATAATGCTAAAAACATGTAGGGATACTCTGTACGATTGTACTAAAGAGGGTGATCAATATGTGGGAAAAGGTGATTTCCTATGTGCCGCATTGGCAAGTTTTTTTTCAGGGCTTTTTAGCATTTTTCATTCCATATTTGATTTTCAAATTGTTTAATGGTTTTTTTATTGTCAAAAAGGGCAACGGCAAGATTGATATAAAAGAATATAGTGATCAAAGTGAGACGGTGCATAAACCTATTCAAAAAACGTTAGAGCAATTTACAGGTAATTACAGTGAAGATCTCTTACTAATGAGGAAAGAACTTGGTCATAATTGGGATATCCATTTCAGAGAATTTCATATTGGAAATACTGGTAATCGTGCAGCCATCGTTTTTCTTAAAGGGTTATGCGATAAAGAGCTGATTGACAAGCATATTTTAAAATCATTAATGAATGGACTTTCAGAAAGTTCCACGTTGATAAGAGGTTATGAATTACAACAATTGATTGCAAATGAAATCCTACCAGTGAGTGATCTTATAGATGAATCGAATGTCATGAATTCCGTGGGAAAAGTATTAACTGGCTCTACTGTATTAATTGTTGACGGTATACCGAGTGTATTTATCATTGGTACCGCACATGGAAAGACTCGAAATCTTGAGGAGCCTGTTTCTGAAGCATTGGTACGTGGACCAAGGGTGGGCTTCACGGAAAAATTAAGTGTCAATACTTCTTTATTGAGGCAACATGGTGAAAACCAACATTTATCTATTATTGAAATGGAAGTGGGGGAGCGAATAAAAAAACAGTTAGTCTTAGCCTATATAGATGAAATTGTGGAACCTGATCTCGTCAAAGAGGTGAGGAAACGGATTGAAACAATCAATTTGGATGATGTAGCTGAATCAGGTTATATTGAGCAATTGATTGAGGACAATTACCTTAGTCCGTTTACGCAAGTACAGAGTACCGAGCGTCCTGATCGTGTTGTTGCAGCTTTACTGGAAGGACGAGTTGCAATTCTATTAGACGGCACTCCCTTTGCTTTAATTGTACCTGTCACATTTAATATGTTATTGCAATCACCAGAAGATTATTATGAACGTTGGTTGCCTAGCTCTCTTATCCGTTTGCTTCGTTATTTTGCTGCAGGTATCACTTTATTTGGACCGTCCTTGTATATTGCTTTTGTGTCGTTTCATCAGGGGTTAATTCCCACTAAACTAGCGTTGTCCATGATGGGGACAAGGCAAGGGGTACCCTTCCCAGCATTAATCGAAGCTCTCATTATGGAGGTTGCCATTGAAATACTACGAGAAGCGGGCCTTCGCTTGCCTAAGCCGATTGGTCCGACAATGGGAATTGTTGGGGGGCTTGTCATTGGAGAAGCAGCAGTACAGGCAGGAATTGTTAGTCCAATTATGGTTATTGTTGTTGCACTAACGGCGATTTCTTCCTTTGCTATTCCTCAATATAATGCTGGCATCACGCTACGAATGCTGCGATTTGTCTCAATGTTTTCTGCTGCTTTATTTGGACTATATGGCATCATCCTATTTTTCTTATTCCTTTGCAGTCATTTAGTGAAACTAAAGAGCTTCGGCGTACCATATCTTAGTCCTACTGTTCCGTATAGAGCAGGTGACTGGAAAGACTTTATGGTTCGTATGCCGTTCAGGGTGATGAAACATCGTCCGAGATTATTAAAGCCAAAAGATTCTATCCGCAAAGGGAAATAAGAGGAAAGGAGAAAAACAGCCATGAACAGCACTTTAAAAGATAAAATAACGACATCACAAGCAGTTGTTATTATTATTAACTATATTCTTGCCACTGGAATTCTTACCTTACCTCGTGCATCTGTAGAAAAAGTAAAAACGCCGGATGTATGGATTAGTGTTTTTTTAGGTGGAGTTGTTGCCATGATTGCGGGCGTAATTATTGTCAAGCTAAGCCAACAATATCCTGACAAAACATTTTATCAATACAATCAAGATATTATAGGGAAATGGTTGGGCTCATTCATAAGTATATGTGTAATTGTCTACTTTTTTACCATTTCTGCTTTTGAGGTTCGCATAATGGCTGAAGTAACATCTCTCTTCTTATTAGAAGGAACACCTACATGGGCTATCATTTTGCCCTTTTTGTGGGTAGGGATTTATTTGATTAGTGGTGGCATCAATACAATTGCTCGTTTGTTTGAAATCATTTTCCCTATAACCTTTGTGATTTTTTTGCTCGTGGCCTTTTTAAGCTTAGGAATCTTTGAAATCGATAATCTTAGACCAGTATTAGGTTTGGGTGTTGTACCCATGTTAAAGGGGATCAAAACAGCGACACTGGCATTTTTAGGTCCTGAAATTATGCTGCTTATAGTAGCATTTATGTATCCATCAGATAAATCAAAAGCTGTAAAGGTTGTACTAGTGGGCATAACGATTCCTTTACTTTTTTATGTTATTACAGTTGTTATGGTTATTGGAGCTTTATCCATTGAAGGGGTTATGACAAGGACATGGCCCACGATTGAATTGATGCGAAGTTTTGAAATTCCTGGATTAATTTTTGAACGCTTTGAGTCGTTTTTACTGGTCATCTGGATTATGCAAATATTTGCTACCTTCTCGATTACCTATTATGCAGCTGCTTTAGGATTAGCTCAACTTTTTAAGAAAAGTATGAATCCTTTCTTATACGGATTATTACCGATTATTTATATCATTGCGATGACGCCAAAAAATATTAATGATCTTTTTACATTTGGCGATAAGATTGGCCATGCTGCACTAATTTTATTTGGTGCCGTACCTATAATTTTACTCCTTATATCGAAATGGAGAGGAAATAAAGCATGAAGCGAAAACATCAATATATCCGATACCTTCTATTAATGACTGTATCCTTTCTTCTTACTGGTTGCTGGAGTAGTAAAGAGATTGAGGATTTAGGTATTATTGTAGGCACATCATTGGATTTAGAAACAGGTGATGTATCTTCTGAGGAGCAACAAGATGCTAGATATGCAAATAGGGATCTGCTAACAATTACCAATCAATTCATTACATCAGAGACAACAGTTTCTGGAACGAAAGAGGGTACCTTACCTGAAAAAGCATATAAAAATGTCACTGAAACGGGCGATGCGGTGTTGCCAACATTACGAAATATGCTTCTAAAAGTTGATAAACGCTCCTTTGCTGAACATTCCAAAGTGATTATTATTGGGGAAGATTTAGCCAGTACCGTCAATCTTCAACAAACACTAGATTTTTTTCTAAGAGAATTAGAAATACGACCGAGTGGCCTGCTCCTTATTGCTCAAAATCGTGCAAGTCAGGCACTTGAAACGAATGAACCAACGAAAATTCCAGCTTTTCAATTAGTGGAAATGATGGAGGGGCATGAAAGGACGACTAAGATTTTACCACCGATGACCGTTGCCAAGTTAGAAGGAAAGCTCTATTCAGACTCAAGCTTTTTATTGCAAAATGTGTTAGCGGAAGATGGGGAAGTAAGGTTTGCAGGAGCTGCTGTCATTGAAGGCAAAACGAAAAAGTTGCGTGGCTTTTTAAATGAAAGTGACTTGGAAGGAATTGCATGGATAACAGGCGAAGGGAAAGGTGGTTTAGTCAAAGGCTTTGATGAGGAGTCAGGGGCACCCATTATCTATGAAATTATTTCAGCTAAAAGTAAAATTATTCCTCTCATAAAGGACGATCAAATCTCTTTTACCATAAAAATTCAAACAGAGGGTAGAATCTCTGAACATTGGGTCCTATCAGATAAGGCATTTGACAATCGATTTTTGAAAAAAGCGGAGAAAGTATTTGAAAAAGAGATTGAACGATTAGTGAAGAAGGTTTTGGAAAAAACGCAACATGAATTTCAAACGGATGTTGCTGGATTTGGCAATAAAATAAGAATAGATTATCCAAAGGTATGGCAAAAAATAAAAAAAGATTGGGATCAAACATTTAGTGAGGTTCCAATCACATGTGAAGTGAATGTAACCATTAAAGATTATGGGACGTCAGGTGATTAACGAGGTTAATCATCTTTTTTTTGTCTATTTTGTATATACTGGAATTAAAGTCCGTATTATTAAACATTCGAAACGATGGGAGATAAAAGACATGCAATATATCGTTCAATCAATCGCTACAGTTTATAACAATCGGCAAATGATCAAAGATGATTATTGGGGAGAGATTATTTCAACTATTGAACTTGCTGATCATATCCAGGAGGCATCCTTAAAAGGAATAGGAGATTTTTCTCATCTAGAAATTATTTTTTATTTTGATAAAGTTACAGACGATCATATCCAATATGAGGCGAGACATCCTAGAAATAATCAAAATTATCCCGAGGTCGGCATTTTCGCGCAAAGGGGTAAGAATAGACCCAATAAATTAGGAAGTACAATCGTTGAGTTATTAGAGGTCAAACCAAGAGCATTAATCGTCCAAGGGCTAGATGCCATTGATGGCACACCTATACTAGATATAAAGCCTGTGATGAAAGAGTTTTTACCTAAAAAGGATGTTCAACAGCCAGCATGGTCAATAGATTTAATGAGGGCCTACTGGGGGTAATAAAGTTGTTAAAGCGAAGACATTTGAGTCTAAGAAAATTGTTGCATTATGCAATGGATGCAGAGCATACTTGTGTAGTAATCGAGGGGAGTTGCATGCTCCCCCTGAATTTTTATAGAATAATTCCCTCTTGATAAAGAATGCTAATGGCATGAGAACGATTTCTGGCATGTAATTTTTTGATAGCAGATTTGACATATTGGGTAATAGTTAATTCACTTAAATCCATAAAATCTGCAATTTCCTTCGTACTTCCCCCTTGTGCTACCTGTCTCATCACCTCCAGCTCACGTTTGCTAAGAAGGCCTTCCTTTTTGCTATTTCTAGCTTGCATGATAAGCTGACCAATAACATTTCCAAAAGCTGTCATGTCATCCAATAGCTTTTCATTTATAGCGATTTCCTCTTCCAATTGTGTACTACAAATATAGCCGAAAACATATTGGCCAATGAAGATGGGAATGATTAAAAATGAATTATTTTGTGAGGGAATAGAATATTTAATACTTATATTTTTTAAATAATCCATTCCTGTACAAAATTTAGCCTTCTTATCCTCAATAGCAGCATAAATAATAGGGAAGCTACGAATCTCCTCTCGAATTTCACCGATATGACTACCTCCAGATTCATTCAAAAAAATGATTCCTTCAGCTACAAAGCCTATTGGAGAATACCTTAATAAGTAGGCATCTTTGATAGGAAAAGAATCTAAATATACCTGCAAAATATGTATCAACAGCTCTTCATGATTGGCATAACTTTGTACCGTGTCGAAACGTTTTTGAATGGTATAAAGATTGGACATGACCTATCCCCTTTTTTAAGTATATACTACGCTTAAAATAAGGAATTTTCAATATTTTCTGTAAGTTGTAGTATTTAAGCTAAGGAAATCCAGTATTTTCTTGTATTTGTATTTAATAATTTATTGGAGTGAGGGGTGTAGTGGATGAGTAGCCAAACAATTAAAGAGGTGGATGCAGTTGTTTTAGGCGCTGGCTTTGCAGGCTTATATATGTTACATCAGCTGAGGAGTAAAGGTTTTTCTACCATTGTATGCGAGGCTGGAGATGGTGTAGGCGGTGTTTGGTATTGGAATCGTTATCCGGGCGCTAGATGTGATATAGAAAGCATCTATTATAACTATACATTTTCAAAAGAGTTGTATGAAGAATGGACTTGGACATCTAGATTTCCAGAACAAGCGGAAATATTACGTTATTTAAATTACGTGGCAGATCGCTTTCAATTGCGAACGGATATCCAATTTAATACAAGGGTCACTGCAGCACATTTTGATGAGGAACGTCATAAATGGATTGTTTATCTAAACGACGGACAGCACATCTTAGCTAAGTATTTTATTACAGGAATAGGCTGTCTGTCTGCTGCCAATGTTCCTAACATTCATGGACTGCAACAGTTTAGCGGAAATTGGTATCACACGGGGCATTGGCCACATGAAAAGGTTGATTTTACAGGGAAACGAGTAGGAATTATCGGGACAGGCTCCAGTGGTATTCAAGCCATACCTGTAATTGCGAAAGAAGCAGAGCAGCTTACTGTATTTCAACGGACACCACAATATACGATTCCGGCTCGTAATCATCCATATGATGAGAACTTTATCAAAGAAACCAAGCAAAATTTCGAAGCTTTAAAGCAGTCGATGAGAAATTCTATATCAGGTACACCTTTTGCACAAAATCAGCAATCTGCAATGGAGCATAGTGATGATAAAAGGATGGCGGTTTTTGAGAAAGCTTGGGCACAAGGTGGTTTTGCCTTCGCAGCCACTTATGATGATCTGTTAACAAATGAACAATCCAATGAAAAAGCAGCGGAATTTATTCGCTCTAAAATACGACAAATTGTGAAAGACCCTGTGGTAGCAGAAAAATTATGTCCGAAGTATATGTATGGCACGAAAAGACAGGTTTTAGATAGTGATTATTTTGAAACCTACAACAGGGAGAATGTTGTACTGGTGGATGTAAAAGAATCACCTATCAAAAAAATAACAGAAACAGGTATTCAAACGACGGATGAACATTACGATTTAGATCGTATCATTTTTGCAACAGGCTATGATGGCATGACAGGACCATTATTTAAAATTGATATAAGGGGAAGGAACGGTGAGACATTAAAGGAAAAATGGGAGGATGGTGCTTCTGTTCAAACATATCTCGGACTAACAACAGCAGGTTTTCCTAATTTATTTATGATTACTGGTCCAGAAAGTCCATCTGTCCTCGTGAATATGCCAATCGCTATTGAGCAGCATGTAGAATGGATTGCACAATGTATCGATTACTTGCGTGAGCATGACATTGACCTTGTGGAACCAAATAAAGATGCCGAGGAAGCTTGGAGCAAGCATTGTCGAGAGATTGCTAACACAACACTTTACGTCAAAGGTGATTCCTGGTATACGGGAGCTAATATTGAAGGTAAACCCCGCAGTTTTTTAATTTATCTGGGCGGATTTGATTATTATACAAAGCATTGTCATGAGGTGGCTCAAAATAATTATGAAGGCTTTAAATTAATGAGATTAAAACCAATATCATAGTTTGCAAGAGAGGAGCATATATCAATATGGGACAACAAGTAGTCATTATTACAGGTGCAGGAAATGGTATAGGGAGAGAAACAGCAAAATTACTAGCCACACAGGACAAGGCATTAGTATTAGTAGATTTTGATGAGAAAAGTGGTCAAGACACACTACACGCTGTGAAGGAACATCAACAACAGGCTATCTTTGTCCACGCAGATGTTTCTAAAAGCCAAGACGTGAAGAAATATGTGGAGGCTGCAAAAGAAGCGTTTGGTAGAATTGATGCGTTCATCAATAATGCAGGTGTGTTAAGCCCGCCATCTTTACTAGCAGATTTAGAGGAAGAGACATTTGATAACGTCATTTCGGTCAATCTAAAAGGAACTTTTTTAGGCTTAAAATATGTATTAAAAGAGATGGAGCAACAACAGTCAGGTGTCATCGTGAATACTTCTTCAGCGGCAGGAATACAAGGACAACCCTATTTAGGCGGCTATGCTGCTAGTAAGCACGGTGTTATTGGGTTAACTAGAACTGCTGCCATTGAATATGGTCCTAGCGGTATACGAGTAAATGCTATTTGTCCAGGTGGTGTAATGACTAATATGACAAAGGGCTTAACGTCCAGTCCAGAGGAAAACGGCCCCCTAAGAAGATTAGCAGATGCTTCTGAAATCGCAAATGTAATCGCTTTCTTAATTTCGGAGGAAGCCTCTTATGTGAATGGCGCTGTCGTACCAATTGATGGCGGTTTAACATCGTAAAAAATATTTTAAATAAGAAAGGAAGAATTTTAATGGAACATCGTATTGATTCAGAACTAAGAGAAACGTTAGCAATTTTCCCCCCATTAGATTTAGATAATGTACAGGCAACAAGAGAAGGAATGGCAGCCGTTGCTGTGCCAGCTCCGATAGATGAACAGATAACAGTTGAAAATAAAGTGATTCAAGGGCCTGATGACAACGATTCTCTTCGCATTCGTATTTATAAGTCAAAAGAGCAGAAAGAAATTTCCCCAGGGCTACTATGGATTCATGGCGGCGGCTATGTCTTAGGTGCTCCAGAAGGAGATGATTTGCTTTGTCAGCGCTTTGTTAATGAAGCGAAGTGTGTGGTTGTATCTGTAGACTATCGACTTGCTCCTGAACATCCTTATCCAGCACCACTTGAAGATTGTTATGCTGCGTTAAAATGGGTAGCAGATCATGCGGACGAATTAGGGATTGATCCCAGTCGTTTAGGAATTGCTGGAGCAAGTGCTGGAGGAGGTCTCACAGCTGCACTCGCATTACTTACTCGAGATCGTAATTATCCAAAGCTTAGTTTCCAAATGCCTCTATATCCAATGATAGATGATCGGAATAACACACCATCTTCATTGGAAATTACGGGACATATGATCTGGAACCACTCGCTCAATCAAAAAGGCTGGGAAATGTATTTGAGTGGAGAGAACGGCAGCGACAATGTGTCACCATATGCCGCAGCAGCTAGAGCAGATGATTTATCAGGATTACCGTTTACGTATACATGTGTTGGACAATTAGATCCATTCCGTGACGAGACTTTACAATATGTGACAAAGCTATGTCAGGCTGGAGTAGATGTCGAATTCCACTTATACCCAGGTTGCTATCATGGCTTTGAAAGTATTGCTCCAACAGCCGCAGTCAGTCAAAGGGCTGCCACAGAGTATGTAGAAGCTGCTAAATATGTTTTGCATCGAAAGATTTCAGTGCCTTTATAAATAACTTACAAAAGTCTCGAAACTTTGATTTAAAAAAGTTTCGAGACTTTTTTGGCAATCATAATTACATCATAACTAGTTTGTAATGCCACCTTTTAGGTTAGACTTTTATCGAGTGAAAGGAGGAGAATACAAATTGCTACAATTTGATTCAAAAATTGTTGGAAAAGAGATTGGTTTCGGCTATTTACGTGATAAAATTGCCAATCGAGGTTTTACGATTGGTGGGAATTGGGAGTATTATAAAGGAAGCTTCGATTCGATATTATGGAAAGAGGCAGGGGAAACTATTTATTTGCGTGTTCCCTTTATCGTAACATCAGGGGAACTTGATAATGAGGATGCCCAAATTCGTTTTCAAAAACCATTTGTCATTAAGCATGTTGAGAATATAGGTCTAGATTATGATGAGGGGTCTTTACTTGATGCAACTGGTGTTAGTCAATTCCAAACTCCGCTTGATAAAGACGGGTATATTCACGATAAAAGTAGATGGATTCAAGCAGGCGAACAAGCTGTTGAAGAAAAAGTGCTACCTTTTTTTATGCATTAGCTAGATAAATTTGAATAGCTAATGGCTAAAATTATATGCCTTTTTTCCTTTTTATTATTGGGAACTTGTAATCAAAAATAGAAATAGAATTGTCGTAAGAATTTTCCAACATTATAATAGTGTTAACGTACACTACTAGAAGAGGTGAGTTTATGGACAAAATAGCTATAGATGATTTTCAACATTCCCATCAGAAATTGCAACAAGAAAGACTCATCCATCGAAAAGAAGCGTATCTTGATGTGTTAGCGAAAACAAAAGCATTTGGTGAAATAATCACTTTTGAAGGTATAAAAGGTAATAAAAGAGACGTCTAGGGGACGTCTCATGTTGTTGAAATAAGATCATGTCAATAGCAGAAAAAGAACTTTTAGCGAGGGGTTGATTTCCGTTCCGCCAGCGTCCTTTCCAGGGGGCGTCCGCTGAGCCGCTTCACTCACTTCCGTTCGCTCCAGGGTCTCAGCTGTGACGCTAAATCCCCTAGGAGTGACGCTGGCTCCACTTCAATCAACCATTTGGCAAAAGTGGCTTTTCTTTCTCTTTCATATGAGCCGTCACGATCAAAATCGCTCCTTATTTGCCTGATGAGAGAAAGGAAAGCTCCTTATTTTCAATGTGGAGAAGTGATGCGTGACAACACCTCTTCATAAAGAGTAGGGAACACCTTCACTTCATTTGAAAACCTTTGCTAAAAAGAAACATCTTTATGGATTGGAGTGGAAGGCTACTTGACTCCCGTGGGATAGCGAGACAGGCGAGCCCCTGCACGGAGCGGTAGCGGAGGAAGCGGCTCGGCGCTCGCCCACAGGAAAGCAAGTAGCCTGCAACGGAAATCTATTTTTACCTTTCACAAAATTTCTATAGATCGTTTTGTTTTTCAACACTAAGAGACGTCTAGGGGCGTCTTTTTCTATTTTCTTAATGCATTAAAAATGAAAGGGTGAACAACAATGAAATGTATCATGCCACTATTACTGCTAGTAATGGTTTTATGTGTTGCTTGCGTGCCACCTAAGGACAAGAGTGACGGAGGCTTAGAAAAAGAGGAAACGCGCATGGCTCCTTCAATAAATTCAACAGTAGAAATACTAGCAAATCAATTGCAAACACCATGGTCGATTCAAAAAAGTGGTACTGTTTTTTATGTAGCAGAAAGGCCTGGTAGTATTGTGAAAATTGAGGAAGGAGGAGCAGTTGACAGGCAACAGGTCATCCTCGATAAGGAGCTTTCAACAGCGCCAGAAGCTGGTTTATTGGGGTTTGTATTAGCACCTAATTTTTCAGACAAACAGATTGCCTTTGCTTATTATACGTATGTTGAAGGAAGCGAGCAGTTTAATAGAATTGTTACATTAACCTTGAACGATAATAAGTGGTTAGAAACGGATCTTATCATAGATCGAATAAAGAGTGGTACATATCATCATGGTGGTCGTTTAAAAATAGGGCCTGATGGTAAACTGTATGCAACAGTAGGTGATGCGACGCAACCTTCCTTAGCACAAAATTTAGATGCTCTAGAGGGAAAAATTTTACGCATCAATTTGGATGGCTCCATACCGAACGATAATCCTTTTCCACAGTCCTATGTATACAGCTATGGACATCGAAATCCACAGGGCTTGACCTGGGCAACAGATGGTACGATGTATGCCAGTGAGCATGGCAATGCCGCAAACGATGAAATTAATATAATCGAGAAGGGGAAGAATTATGGCTGGCCCGATATTGAAGGAACAAAAAAACAGCAAGGTATGATCACACCTCTCTTTACATCAGGTACTTCTAAAACGTGGGCACCATCTGGCATTGATATGATGGATGATCAATTATATGTCGCAGCTTTAAGAGGTAGTGCAGTGTTAGCGTTTGCTGTGAAAGAAAACAAATATATTGAACGATTGTCGGAATTTGGAAGAATTCGTGATGTCTTTGTGGATGACGCATTTCTTTATTTTATTAGCAATAATACAGATGGTCGAGGAAGCCCACAGTCACAGGACGATAAACTATATCGGATACCATTGTGATATACTATTTGTGAAGACATAGAAGGGTATAAGGAATGGGGAGGACTAACATTGGCTAATTATCTTAAAATCGCAGTGGCAATTGATTTCTCGGAACAATCATTAAAAGCATTGGATCGAGCAAGTCACTTAGCCATGCAACACAATGCTATTTTGCAATTAGTGAACGTCATTGATACAAAATCATTTGGAGCGGTATCTGCATATGATTTGAAATATGCGGAGGAACTAAAGAAAGAAAACGTTGTAAAAATGGAACAGCTGGAAAAAGAGGCATTGCAGACAGGAGTCAAAACCGTGGAATCTGTAGTAGAAGCAGGCTCACCAAAAGGTATTTTAACGCAATTACCGAATGTGGACTTAATTGTCTGTGGTGCAACAGGGTTAAATCGTATGGAGAAAATGATGTTAGGATCTGTTGCAGAGAAAGTAGTGCGCTATGCTCTATGTGATGTGCTAATTGTCCGTTAATTTTTTGAATAAAAAAGACCTGCTTGTGCTAGTAGACAAGCAGGTTTTTTCATTATTATTCGATTGTTTGAGCGTTATCAATAATGCTTTGAGGAATATCAATTGTTTTTAGGTGGTTGAAATCAGTGTAAGTAACGACTGACTTTGTATTCATGATTAATTCGTCACCTTCTACGGCCATTTTTAAATCAAAATTCATATCCATTTTTTTTGTATCGAAAGTCTCTTTATCGATGTGTAATACATAGTTGATTTTTTCAATTGTTAATTGATCCATTGGATTTTCTTCTAATCCCATATCCTCGATAGATTTAGTGATCTCAGAATCAATTAGCTCTTTAAATTTATCGCCTTTTGCTTCTAAAGTAAGGACATACTCATCGTCTGTTTGTTCAAATTTAAAATCACCAATGAATTTTTTTAGATGTTCTAGCTGTTCTTTCGCATCTGCAGAAGCAGCCGTTTGATCTAAAATCTCATCAAAATTCTCATCAGGTAACTTGATCCAGCTATCAGTTGTCATATCTTTCATGAAAAGACCAGTGTCTTTCTTCATGTACATTTCTATTGGCATGTCCGTTGTTTCTTCGCCTTCACTCATCATATCGGGCATCGACATTGAACCTGACAAATGCATTGCAAGTGGGTCAACAATGATGTCCATGTCCATTTTAGAGTCGATAGAAAATTCCATTGCCTCTTTACCAGATCCAACCTTTGTTACCTGTGTCATGTCCATATTGGCACTTGCACTTTTAATGTCAGCCTGGCGGTCCACTGCTTTGTCATACACTTGTTCTAAAGTGAGTTTGCTTGTTTTAGTTGTGTCTTTCGTAGGGGTAGCACTCGAGTTACAAGCTGCAAGTGTCAATGCTAGTGTCCCAACTGCTAATACTTTAAAAATTTTCTTCATTACTTTCATCTCCTATTCTTGGTAAAAAACACTATCTACTACTATACGCCCTAAAAAAGGAAAAGTTTCGTTATTTTTAAAAAAAGACTAAGCTTTTATTAAAAAAATAACATTCTTTTCACAACTGCACGTGATAAACATGCAAAAATTAATAAAGGTACAGAAGCCATAATTAAAAAGGAAAAAGCTGTCACCAAGCAATTGTTCAATGACAATAGCTTGGGACAGCTTTTTTGATTATCTTTGTTCAGCAGAGATTTAAGTGTCCACTGATCACGATAATGCCCTGATGTAATGGATTAATTATAACCCCAGATCATGGCGAATAATGTACCAATGATTGTGACTACACCTACGAATACTGAATATAAAATCGTTGTATACAACGTTTTCTTATCTTCAGATTCACCGATGTGCATGAATAATACTAATTGTACAGTTGCTTGTGCAAGGGCAGTTACTAGTAAAATTCCAAATGCCATATTAAGAGACATATCGAATTTAACAACAGCTAAAGCTACAATTGTTAGTAATAGTGAGAAGCCGAAGCCCATCACATGTTGTTTTGGGAATAATTCCTTCATCAGCTAATCAGTCCTTTCAAGTAGACGAAGCTGAAGATGAAAATCCAAACAACGTCTAGGAAATGCCAGTACAATGAGAAGATAAACGCTTTGTTCGCTGTTTGTGGATTTAAACCACGTTTAGCCACTTGGATTAAAATAGCTACGCCCCAGAAGAAACCAAATGTTACGTGGGCACCATGCGTTCCAAGTAAAGTCATTAAGGACGATAAGAATGCGCTTGTTTGAATCGTCGCACCTTCGTGTACATAAGTGACAAATTCATCAATCTCAATAGCTAAGAAGCCAAGACCTAGTAAAAGAGTGATGATAAAGAATGTCATCATCGCTTTTTTACGACCAATACGCATTGCATGAACACCAAGACCAATTGTGAAACTACTTGTTAATAATAAGAATGTTTCCCATAGCACTGGAGTTAATTCGAAAATTTCGGCACCATTTGGGCCACTACCTGTACGTGTATGAAGTGTGAAATACACTGTGAATAGTGTGGCAAATAACACGATTTCGGCGCCGAGGAAAATCCAGAAACCAAAGATTTTTAGACGGTTTTCCTCTGTACTATATTCTAATGGAAGTGAAGAATCGATTTTCATATTATTTATCACCTCTCAAGCTTTTTTCAGTTGCCATTACTTCCTCAACTGAAATGTAACGACCATGATCTTTTTCGAATGAACGATGGATCATGAAGCCAAATACACCAAGCATACTGATGATGGCTGGAATCCATAGATTGAATACAGCGAAGAATGCTGCAAGGAAGAAGAATCCACTCATCCAGAATGGTGTGCCTGTATTATTTGGCATGTGAATTTTTTCGATTGGACCTGCAGTAATATCGCGACCTTCTTTTTTCGCGAACCAAAACTCATCTAAGCGAGTAACAGTAGGCACTACGGCAAAGTTATATTCTGGTACTGGAGAATGTGTAGCCCACTCAAGTGTACGACCATCCCAAACATCTGCCTTTTCATTGCGAGGCATATGTTTCCAGCTGTAGTAAATGTTATAAACAATTAATGCAAAGCCGACTGCAAGTCCTAGCGCACCGATGAACGATAACATGTTCAATGGACCATAACCAGTAGATTCTGAATAAGTGTACATACGACGAGCATAACCATCTAAACCTAAAATAAATAGTGGGAAGAATGTTACGTTGAAGCTAATGGCAATGAACCAAAAGCCAGCTTTCCCTAATTTTTCATTTAAACGGAAACCGAACATTTTTGGCCACCAGTAGTGGTAACCTGCAAGTACACCAAATACTGTACCTGGAATTAATACATAGTGGAAGTGGGCAACTAAGAACATCGTATTATGATATTGGTAGTCGGCACTTGCCATCGCGAGCATAACCCCTGTAACCCCACCAATAGTGAAGATAGGAATAAAGCCAAGTGCATAAAGCATCGGTGTTGTAAATTGAATTTTCCCGTGCCTCATTGTGAGTAGCCAGTTAAATATTTTAACACCAGTAGGAACTGCGATTGCCATTGTTGTAATAGAGAAAACACTGTTAACCATTACACCGTGACCCATTGTATAGAAGTGGTGGGCCCAAACTACGAATGATAGTAGGGAAATGACCACCATACTCATCACCATTGATTTGTAACCGTATAAGTTTTTACGTGCAAACGTTGCAATGATTTCTGAGAAAATACCGAAAGCAGGTAGGATAACGATATAAACCTCAGGATGTCCCCAAACCCAGAATAGGTTGGCCCAAAGCATATCCATACCACCGTCTTGCATTGCAAAGAATTTTGTGCCGAATTGACGGTCAAACATCATAAGTGCAAGCGCTACAGTTAATACTGGGAACGCGAATACGATAATAATGTTTGTAATTAAAATAGACCAAGAAAACATTGGCATTTTCATTAATGTCATACCAGGGGCACGCATTTTAATGATCGTCGTGATAAAGTTAACACCTGTCATTAAAGTACCAATACCTGATAATTGAAGTGCTAAAGAATAATAGTTATTCCCTACAGTCGGACTAAATTCCGTACTTGCAAGAGGGAAGTAGGCTGTCCAACCAGCGTCTGGTGAACCACCGATAATGAATGATAAGTTTAATAAACCAGCACCTGCTGCAAATAGCCAGAAGCTGACAGCGTTTAGACGTGGGAAAGCAACGTCACGTGCACCGATTTGAAGTGGAATGACAATGTTCATTAAGCCGATCACAAATGGCATCGCCATAAATAGAATCATTAATAAACCGTGTGTTGTGAAAATTTCATTATAGTGTTGTGCATCAAGAAGTCCGTTATCTGGAACGGCTGTTTGTGCACGCATTAACAGTGCATCGATACCACCGCGGAATAGCATTAATAAGGCTACTGCGATATACATAATCCCGATTTTTTTATGGTCAACAGTTGATAGCCAGTTTTTGTAGAAATAGCCCCATTTTTTGAAATAAGTAAGGCCTGCTACGATAACCACTGCACCAACTACGATACTAATAGCTGCCGCTAAAATCATCGGTTCTTGCATTGGATGGAATAATTCTTCCATACTCATTGGATGCGCTCCTTTCAAAATTAAAAATTAATGGTAATATTCGTTCGAATAAAAAATTAGTGATGTCCTGAATGCTCTTCAGACATATCCTCATGATCCATGTCATCCATATTCATGTGTTTACCATGTTCCATTGGAGCTGGTCTGAAGTCTAAGTGTGTAGATGAGAAGCTTTGGCGACCAACATGCTCCGCCTCTAATAGCTCGTCAAATTTTTCTTCAGTTAATGGTGCTTCTTTTGCTTTGACATCAGCAACCCATTGATCGAAATCTTCTTGCGTCATAGTTTGTGCTTCAAATTCCATTTCTGCAAAGCCACGACCATTAAAGTTAGAGTTACGTCCCATAAATGAACCAACTTCATCTGCAGCCAAGTGAATCGTTGTTAACATATCACTCATGGCATATTTTTGACCTGCTAATTGAGGAATCCAGAAACTTGTAATTGGACCAAATGAATAAAGCTTAAACTCTATTGGACGATCCACTGGAATGTTTACATAATTAACTGTTTCAACACCTTCTTCAGGATAACTGAAGTGCCATTTCCAGTTTGATGATGATGCATAAATAACTAAAGGCTCCTTATCGTCATAACCCGCAGGTTGGGCTTCTACTGTAGAAGTTGTTCTTACTGTAACAACAGCTAAGAAAGCTACGATAATAATTGGAATTACTGTCCATGTAATTTCAAGAAGATGGCTACCCTCTTCATGAGGAGGCTCATAATCTGCAGATGCTTTTGATGCGCGATATTTTGTTAGCATAAAGGCTAAAAGCACATACACGACTAGTAATATAAAGGCCATTGTAATAATGGATAAGATAATTGTGTTTGATAATGTTTCGGCATTAGGTCCTTTTGGGTTGAACACTGTTAATGGTTCACAACCAGCAAGAAGAGCAAGCGCACTCAATGCTACAAACATTAAACTTAATTTTTTCTTCATGTTTGACTCCTTTCTATAAGAACGGCTATTCATAAAATTCATGTGTTTTTTGTCAGTCTCACATTTACAAATAGTAGATACTGAGGTCACCTCTTTTATCTTGGAGTATCAATCAACAGCATAAGAATTTACAATGGCATGGTTCAATATGAAACATAAAATCTAGTGTTGATTGATGTGATGCAAGCGTTAGCAAAATCAAAGCGATGTGCAATCGTTTCTAAAGACGTACTTGCCTGACTACGATTGTCACATTTTGTCGTTGTTTGCACATTGGATTATACGCCCTGTTTTTAAGAAAAAACATAATTTTGTTATGAAAATGATAGTAAGACGACACCGAATTTGAACATTTTTTGAACGAAAATCGTTATTTTAGTATTGGTATTTATAGGTTTTTATTAATAAACACTGTGGAAACGTTGAAAATACTGGATTCCTCATGTTTACCTAAGTAAATAAATTTTTTTGTGAAAAATAGCATTTCACATTTTGGACGCTGTTTTGTAATAAAATCAGCGCCTAATAAGTCGTTACAACACTTTTTGTTTGCCTTTTTTTAAAAAAAGGAGTAAACGCAATAGCGTTGTGTGGAAACTATAGGATGAATTTTCAATGTAAGGAATTTGCAATAAGGGAATAATTGGAGGGGGTTATTAATTATGTTAATATAACTATTACTTTTCTTTAATATCCAATTTTTTACTTTGTTTATTCTATCTGAAAAGTAAAAAAGCAAACTAAGACTTGTCCTAGTTTGCTGGTGTTTTAGAAAATTTTTAAGTTATGGAGAAGGAAATGTAGTAAATCAGCATTTTTGAAGTTGACTGTCAATCCCCGAGCTTTAGCCATTTAGAAACTTGCCCATAAATCGTGTTTTGCAGTTGATGTGCTTTATTATTCATTTTCAACGAAAAATACAATGTTTTCATAAAGTTTAAGGTACAGGTGCGCCCACTAAAGAAGGAATTATTATAACCTTGTGTCATTAAATGCATTTCAAATCTATCAAAAGCCTGCTCTACAAACTCTATTAGTGCTTCTTCGGAATAATTTTGTTGTAATAGTGCGTCAACTATGTTGATTAAGCGCTCCTCTTCATCATTGATATAGACATTGTCCTTCCAAGTTACAAGCTTTAATGCGTGTAAGATTGATGGTGCGTATTGTAAATCGAATTTTGGATGTTTAATGGTCGTTGCAGCTAAGTCAGCACCGTGTGCAATGCTATGTGCCCATCCTTTATCCTGTACATAACCTCTTATATCATGCTCCAATAATAGATAGCGTCCGATTTTTTTAAAGAAAATGTGTAAGTCATCATCGTTTAAAACTAATAATTCAGCATCCTTTGCAAGAAGCCCTGCTACAAGTAAAGCAGAAAATGAACGAGTAAAGACGCTATCTGTAGCTTTTTCACCAATATGTAAATATAAGAAATCCTCGCTAATTGCTGTTTCAAATAAATAGTGTAGTTGTTGGGGAGTTAATAAATTGTCACTTAGTAATTCAATGAAAGTCCGATAAATTAGGTGGTCGCGTAATTCTGCATCAACTGAGCCGATATGAGCTAACATTTCTTGTAATAACCAATCACTATGCTGTAGCATAAATGCCTGTCGTTCAGAAAGTGTCATTGTAGAAAAAGACTGTAATGTTTCTTTAATGTTCATATTTGAGAAAGCCCCCATCATCATTTTTGTACTATATATTATAGCCTTTTTTATTTCGAATGGAGCAATTTGAAACCTTCATTATATGAAGAAAGGATACGTGGCTAATTACCAATATAACTTTTACAATATTATTTCCAGAAACTATAGAAAGTTGTTATGATAGAAACGCTACAAAATGGTAAAGCTTAAATGTGAACAATAAATAAAGACATACCTATTTAAGTATGTCTTAGTCTAGTTAGACGATGATTGCCGCTTTTATGCCGATGGGCCATTCAATAAGGGTGTGCTGATTTGTTTTTAACTCGACAAGAATGTGGGTATTTTTGATCGCATCAATAAGCCATTCACTGTAATGATGATTTGGCTCAGGATGTTGTAAAATTTGCTGCATATCTTTTTTATCAACATGTAACAGCTTGTAGTTACATTCAATGTTTACTTTTTGAGGAATAATGGAAAGTGATTCATTTTGATGACCAAGTGCAATAGAACCAGGAATACACCCTTGAATACGTAAAATATAGGTGCAGGCTTCTTGCGTATAGACGTCAATTTTGGTGCGTGTTAAAAATTCAAATTCTATCGGCTTATCTTGAAAAGGTCCGTCCGCTGTAGAAAATGAAATGACTTTAATTGATAATGCCTCAAATGCAGATGAGATACAATGATCAAATTCTGTGATTGTATCTAGTAATTGCATGGATTCCACTCCTTATTAAGAACTTGATTTTCTTGAAGTAGCAGACATTAATAAAGAGCGTCCGCAATTTGTAATAAATTTTAGATTATTCTAATTATAATACAATTTATTACAAAATATGAATGTAAAGCAATGATTTTTTGTTAAAAATAAGAAACTTGTGGATTTTTTAGTAAATAACCGAAATGAAAAATAGAAATAAAGAGGTGAGAAAAATGACAAAACGAAAGCGTCATGTTCTTAAACATGACAATATTGTTGTTTTTCCTGGCACTGTCCAAACGTTACTACGTGAAGGGCATATGTTTGCTGAGAATTATCAATATGAAAAGGCGGTAGCCAGTTTTGAAAAGGCATTTGTCTATGAAGCGGGAGATGAATTTGCACTCAGTGCATATGCCTTTGCTTTATATGAATTAAAAGACTATGACAAAGCGAAAGGTGTTTGTGAACAGTTATTTACGATGGGAACGACACTTTATGTGGAAGTGATGGAATTGTACATTACAATATGTATGCAGTTGAAAGAATACCATCAGGTTGAGACATTAATTACGACGCTTCTTGAAGAAAATGTATTGCCTCATGATCAAGTGGAGAAATTTGAACGATTGAAGAGTTTAAATAGAGAAGTGTCTAAAAATCTAGAAAAAAGAGAAAATGCTCAGCTTTTAATAGAGGAACAGGAATATGAGCTGGAGAAATTTTGTGCGCTTACTCCAAATGAACAATCCATTCGTTTACATCGTCTGATGGATACAAATGTAAGACAATTAAAAACGGCACTAAAAGCGATTATTGAATGTTCAACGATTCATCCTTTTGTCCAGAGCTTGGCATTAATTTTATTAGTGGAACAAGAAGTAGCCATTGACGTTACCGTAGCCAAATTTAAGCAAACCAAAAACGTTAATCCTGTCCAGTTAGTATTACCTAACCAGCTACCACAGTATGGCGAGATAAAAAATATAATAGAAAAGAAGCTAGAACAAGACCCAACGACATTAGAAATGGTACAATATTTAATGGCGAAACATGCTATTGTAACGTATCCGTTTGAATGGCATCCATTCGAAGCCGATGATGTTGCCTATAGTTATATTGATTTTGTCTCAGCGATGCTAGGTAATGTGCAGGAAATGGACTATGAACTCATCGACTTTTTACAAATGTTAGAAAAGCTAACAGAACTACATTAGGTATGAAATAAGTTGAAACTATACTCATCTATGTTATACTAAAATGGTTGTCAAAATCGTAGTTACGAATGAATTGTCTAACATCTAAACTTGATTATTTATTTGGAGGTATTTATACATGTCAGCAAAATGGGAAAAACAAGAAGGTAATATCGGTACTCTTACAATCGAAGTACCTGCTGTAGAAGTAGATGCAGCAATGGACCAAGCGTTCAAAAAAGTTGTAAAACAAATTAACGTACCAGGTTTCCGTAAAGGTAAAATGCCTCGTAAAATGTTTGAACAACGTTTTGGTATCGAATCTCTATACCAAGATGCATTAGAAATCATCGTTCCTGATTCTTATGCAAAAGCAATTGATGATGCTGGAATTATGCCAGTTGATTACCCAGAAATCTCTGGTACAGAAAACTTTGTACATGGCCAAGACTTCACTTTCACTGCACAAGTAACAGTGAAACCAGAACCAAAGCTTGGTGACTACAAAGGTCTAGAAGTATCTAAACTTCCAGTAGAAGTAACAGATGAAGAAGTGGATGCTCAAATTCAAGAACAATTAGCTCGTAAAGCTGAGCTAGAAATTAAAGAAGACGAAGCAATCGTAGATGGTGATACAGCTGTAATCGACTTCGAAGGTTTCGTAGGTGGAGAAGCTTTTGAAGGTGGTAAAGGTGAAGACTATCCACTAGAAATCGGTTCAGGTTCATTCATTCCTGGGTTTGAAGAGCAATTAGTAGGTGTAAAAGCTGGCGAATCTAAAGATGTTGTTGTGACATTCCCAGAAGAATACCATGCAGCTGAATTAGCTGGTAAAGAAGCTACGTTCAAAGTAACTGTGAAAGAAGTTAAAACAAAAGTTCTTCCAGAGTTAAATGATGAATTCGCAAAAGAAATTGATCCAGAAGTGGAAGGCGTAGAAGCTTTACGCGCTAAAATTAAAGAACAAACTGCAGAGCAAAAAGTAGCAGAATCAGATGCAGCTCTTCGTGATGAGCTAGTAGAAAAAGCTGCTGAAAATGCTGAATTTGAAGTACCAGCAGGTATGATTAACTCTGAAACTGATCGTATGTTACAAGAGTTCGGTCAACGCTTACAAACGCAAGGTATGAACTTAGATCTTTACTATCAATTCTCTGGTCAATCAGAAGAAGATCTACGTGGCCAAATGAAAGAAGAAGCAGAAAGCCGTGTACGTGTGTCATTAACACTTGAAGCGATTGCTGAAGCTGAAAAAATTGAGGCAACTGAAGCTGATATTGAAGCAGAATTAGAAAAAATGGCTGCTCAATTCAACATGACAAAAGATCAAATCACAGGTGCTTTAGGTGGAACAGCAGTACTTGAAAACGACATCAAAATCCAAAAAACAGTTGAATTTTTAGTAGAAAACGCTAAAATTACTGAATAGGTTTTTGTGTAATTAGATAGTTAAAAAAAACAAGGTACGGCATTAATCCGTGCCTTGTTTTATCACATAAACTCTTAAAATCAGTCCCCTTAAAGTTTAGTTCTCTTTTTACTTCACTTATACATAGTATTGTTTTAGTTTTTATTTTCATTCAGCAGATGTTTGTACTGAAAGTATAGATCAGTACAAAAGACCTCTTCTCTTTAGGGGGAGTGTTGTATTCTATATAGACTTTGTAGTGTGTGTCCAATCACTGAATGAAGATAGAGCCATTGACAGGTTTCGAGAAATTAAAGGTGCTAGCACAATTTAAAATTTAGATGACCTTGCGTCAAGGCGAAATTGATACGATGCTAAATTTAACTTCATTCAGATAGATCTTATTAACATGACTTATTTTTTTGAATGAAAAAAGCCCTCGGTCCATGCATGTAGTAGATTTATAAATAGAGATCAGTTATTCTTTTGTATAACTGGAGTGAAGAGCCGTAACTTTATAGCGCGTAAGGTGGCAAAGGTAACAGGTTTCTACAGTGCTTCAGGAGACAAATGAAGTAAAGTACATGACGATGCGTTATAATCTATGTAGGCAGGAACGCCGAGCAGTAAATGATGCAGACAATTTATTTGATAAAGGTTCAATAATCTTGTAAGATTGTTGCTTGAATAGGGGTGAAACATATTGTTCAAATTTAATGATGAAAAAGGCAATTTAAAATGCTCATTCTGTGGAAAACCACAGGAACAAGTACGTAAATTAGTTGCAGGTCCAGGTGTTTATATTTGTGATGAATGTATCGAGCTTTGTTCCGAAATCGTTGTAGAGGAACTAGGTGTAGAAGAGGAAATCGAATTCCAAGATATCCCAAAACCGAAAGAGATCCTAACGATTCTAGATGAGTATGTAATTGGACAAGAGCGTGCTAAAAAAGCATTGGCAGTCGCAGTTTACAATCACTATAAACGCATCAATACGAACAGTAAAATTGATGATGTTGAATTAGCAAAATCGAACATTGTGTTAATCGGCCCAACTGGTAGCGGTAAAACTTTATTAGCTCAAACGTTAGCACGTATATTAAATGTTCCATTCGCAATTGCGGATGCTACCTCACTAACTGAAGCAGGTTATGTCGGTGAGGACGTAGAAAATATTTTATTAAAGCTAATCCAATCAGCAGATTATGATATCGAGCGTGCTGAAAAAGGGATTATCTATATTGATGAAATCGATAAAGTTGCACGAAAGTCAGAAAACCCATCGATTACACGAGATGTTTCTGGCGAAGGTGTTCAGCAGGCACTCCTTAAAATTTTAGAAGGAACAGTTGCAAGTGTTCCACCACAAGGAGGACGAAAACACCCTCATCAAGAGTTTTTACAAATTGATACAACCAATATTCTTTTCATTGTTGGTGGTGCATTTGATGGTATTGAAACTATCATTAAACGCCGACAAGGGGAAAAAGTAATTGGGTTCGGTTCAGATCCGAATAAAGTAGAAGTTGATGAAGGTTCTATCATGTCCAAGCTGATTCCTGAGGATCTACTGAAATTTGGTCTAATACCAGAGTTCATTGGTCGATTACCTGTACTTGCGAGTCTAGAGCAATTAAATGAAGCTGCACTTGTACAAATTTTAACGGAGCCAAAAAATGCACTAGCTAAGCAGTATCAAAAAATGCTTGAAATAGATGGTGTTGAGCTTGAATTTGATGAAGGGGCTCTTGTGGCAATTGCGAAGGAAGCGATTGAGCGTAAAACAGGTGCGCGTGGTCTTCGTTCAATTATTGAGTCAACAATGCTTGATGTAATGTACGAATTGCCTTCCCGTGAAGACGTAAAAAAATGTATCATTACAGCAAAAACAATTACGGATAAAGAAAAACCGAAATTGCTTCTTGAAGATGGCACTGAACTCGATGAAGGTAGCGACACTAAAACTTCAGCATAACGAATAGATGTGGCTGTCTACCGTTGTGAGATAGAGAGTAATTAGCTGACTTCGATTGTGCAATATTCGCACATATCGACAGTCAGCTTTTTATTCATTCCTACATAAAGCCAGCTGTAACTTGAAGAAATTTTTGGCTCGCTTCAATAACTAGTGTGAATCAATTTTTTAAACACATACTAGTAGCGCGGGATGTGAACATGAAAATTTTGACGGAGGTGAATGCCCGCATGGTGACAATACAAAAAACAACAAATGTACCATTATTGCCTTTACGTGGACTTTTAGTATACCCATCGATGGTGTTACATATTGATGTGGGTAGAAATCGTTCTGTAGCGGCGCTAGAGCAGGCGATGTTAGAGGACCAAATGATTTTATTGGTGACACAAAAAGAAATGCACGATGAACAGCCAGAAGAGCAAGATTTGTATGCAGTTGGTACGATGGCTTTTGTTAAACAAATGCTAAAATTACCAAATGGCACATTGCGTATACTAGTAGAAGGGGTATCGCGTGCTACCTGGAATAACTACCGTGCGTTAGAGAAGTATACTGTTGTGGATGTTGACGTAAAAGAGGAGTCAATAGATAAAGATGTAGAAACGCAGGCATTGATGCGTACATTAATGACGTATTTTGAAAAATATGCAAAATCCTCCAATAAGATTACGACTGAAACCATCAACACTGTAACAGATATTGAAGAGCCTGGCCGTTTAGCAGATATCATTGCTTCTCATTTACCATTTAAGATTGCGGATAAGCAAGAAGTATTGGAAATGCTGAATGTAAAAAAACGATTAGATCACTTAATTATTCGTTTGCACGATGAACAAGAAGTGTTAGATTTAGAAAAGAAAATTAATTCTAAAGTAAAGCAATCAATGGAGCGTACGCAGAAGGAATATTATTTGCGTGAGCAAATGAAAGCTATTCAAACAGAGCTGGGAGACCGCGAAGGGAAGACTGGAGAAGTAGCGGAATTGCGTAAGCGTATTGACGAAGCGGGTATGCCAGAGTCAACAAAAGAGGCGGCACTGAAAGAATTAGATCGATATGAAAAAATACCAAGTGCCAGTGCAGAAAGCGGCGTTATTCGCAATTACATCGATTGGCTCATCTCATTACCATGGACAAATTCAACAGAAGATCGCATGAATATTGCCCATGCTGAGAATATTTTAAATCGAGATCATGATGGATTAGAAAAAGTCAAAGAACGAGTTTTGGAGTATTTAGCTGTGCGTCAGCTGAAAAATTCGCTTAGAGGACCTATTTTATGCTTGGCAGGACCACCAGGTGTGGGGAAAACATCGTTAGCTCGCTCTATTGCGGAGAGCTTAGATCGTAAGTTTATTCGTATTTCATTAGGTGGCGTGCGTGATGAATCTGAAATTCGCGGACATCGACGAACGTATGTAGGCGCAATGCCAGGACGTATCATTCAAGGAATGAAAAAAGCGGGTACCATTAATCCGGTATTTTTATTGGATGAAATTGATAAAATGTCGAATGATTTTAGAGGGGACCCAGCAGCAGCAATGCTAGAGGTTTTAGATCCTGCGCAAAACAATACATTTAGTGATCATTATATTGAGGAACCGTATGATTTATCGAATGTATTATTTATTGCAACAGCCAATGATTTAAGCAGTATTCCAGGACCATTGTTAGATCGTATGGAAGTGATTTCCATTGCAGGTTATACAGAAATTGAAAAAGCGCAAATAACGAAAAACCACTTAATACCAAAGCAACTTAAAGAACATGGCTTGAAAAAAACACAAGTGGTAATGAAGGATGAAGCAGTCCTCGACATTATACGTTATTATACACGTGAGGCAGGCGTTCGTGGTTTAGAACGGCAAATTGCTACACTTTGTCGTAAAATCGCCAAAGTAATTGTATCTGGTGAGAAAAAACGAGTAACAGTTAGCTCAAAGTCTGTACAAGAATTACTTGGTAAACATCGCTTCCGTTATGGACAGGCTGAAAAGGAAAATCAAGTGGGAGTCGCTACAGGGCTTGCTTATACAACAGTCGGTGGAGATACACTTCAAATTGAAGTATCCTTAACACCAGGTAAAGGGAAGTTACAGCTAACTGGTAAACTTGGTGAAGTCATGAAGGAATCTGCTCAGACAGCATTATCCTATGTTCGTACGAAAATGGAACAACTTAATGTGGATGCAGAATATTTTGATAATCATGATATTCATATCCATGTGCCAGAAGGGGCTGTACCAAAAGATGGACCATCCGCTGGTATTACAATGGCAACAGCTATTGTCTCAGCGATTCTACATCGTCCGATTCGCCGTGAGGTAGGTATGACTGGTGAAATTACGTTACGCGGCCGTGTATTGCCAATTGGCGGTCTAAAAGAAAAAACATTAAGTGCTCACCGTGCAGGCTTAACAACGATTATTTGTCCAAAAGATAATGAACGTGACATAGAAGATATTCCTGACAGTGTGCGTGAGCAACTAACATTTAAACTAGTGTCGTCGGCTGATGAAGTATTAGCCTATGCACTGGACGGAGGTTTTTAGAAAAATGAAAGTCCATAATGTCGAAATGGTCATTAGTGCGGTAAGGCCAGACCAATATCCAGAAGATGGACTGCCAGAATTTGCATTAGCTGGTCGTTCGAATGTAGGGAAATCTTCCTTCATTAATCGAATGATTGGACGTAAAGCTTTAGCGCGGATTTCTTCGAAGCCTGGTAAAACACAAACCCTTAACTTTTATAAAATCGAAGAACAATTATTTTTTGTGGATGTTCCGGGTTATGGATATGCAAAGGTTTCTAAGTCTGAACGCGAAGCTTGGGGAAAAATGATTGAGCGTTACTTTACAGGGCGCCAGGAATTAAAAGCGGTTGTACAAATTATAGATTTGCGTCACCCACCAACAGCAGATGATCGCATGATGTATGATTTTTTAAAGCACTACAATATTCCTTGTATTGTTATTGCAACGAAGGCAGATAAAATCCCAAAAGGTAAATGGGATAAACATAAAAAAATTGTCAAAGAGACATTGGAACTGGAGAAAAGTGATCCACTTATTGTCTTTTCTTCGGAAACGGGTCTTGGCTTTGAAGAAGTTTGGGAAACAATTGAAAATAAAATGTAATGTAAAAACATCTATTGTGTCTAGTCGTTAGGACAGTAGATGTTTTTTGTCTTTTTACCAGTAAGATAAGTAGAAAATTGGGGAAAACGCTTGATGATTAAACAATTTGTCCGATAAATGAGATAGGAGGTGGACTAGATGGATATCGCAGCTTTATCAATGGCAATGAATCAAGCGACACTTATGCAAAATGTATCTTTAGCTGTTACGAAACAGGCTATGGATATGCAGCAACAAAACACAGAACAATTAGTTGAAATGTTAGATGCTCCACATCCAACAGCCGGACATACAATAGATATTCAAGTGTAATGCAGGCAAGGTAGCTTGAAGTTGAAAGCTACCTTTACTTTTAAGAATGTTTGAAACTTCTAAAATGTAACTTTTCGAATAAGAAAAACTACCAATAATACGATATACTATTACTAATATTTAGTAAGGAGGCAGGATTTTTGAGAAAGTATTCATACATACTAATGCTGATGTTACTGATGGTTATTGGTTTTTCCTTTAGCCAACCTGCAAAAGCAGCCCAATTGGTGACGGGGACCTTTGTCGATGTAACGTATTCAGAATATACAAAGCCAGATGGTACGATAGAAAAGCAGCTTAGCAAAGTGACATTGCAAAATGATCGTGGACGAACAGTCACATTCAATATTAATAAGAACACTCGTTTATCAATTAATAATACGTCTACGACTATTGAGGGCTTTAAAATGGGCATGGCAGTGGAAGCTGAAATATCCTTAAGAAGTGTTGTAGAGCTTCGTGGTACATCTAATACACCAATAGAAACGAATGGAACATCAACTGGAGGTAGCGTTAAAACGTCGGCTGGTGTCGTAACGAGTATTGATCCAAATGGATTATTTATTATGGTAAAACCAGATGTTGGTGCAGAAACAACCTACTATATAAACAAAGAAACCAATTATCAAAAAGGCTCTTCAGCAACAGATATTAGTGCGTTATATGTTGGAGATCGAGTTAAATTAAGTTTTAAAAATAAAAATACCTCTGTGGTGACGAAAGTAGCCATTAGTGAAACAGGTACTCTAGTGGAAAACTTATACAAAGGCGAAATACAAGCGGTCAATCCAAATGCTAATAAATTAACCGTGAAAAACCAACATGCCTTTGTGAATTGGCAATTTGGCTCACAAACAACAAATGACCTTTCGACAATGTCTTTTACATCCAAGGTGCCAATATATGTTGGCAATACGAAAGTAGAGAAAGGTCAACTGAAAAATTATATAGGTAGTGAAGCATACTATGCGACAGTTAAACAATTTGGGAAAGAAGTCATTGAGAAGATTGTAGTATTGAAAAATAATGAGCGAACGTATTATGAGCCAATGCTTTCTGTAGATACAGATTATAAACTGTTGAAACTAAAAACAGCGGGCTCAATGTACTTCCATAATGGTACCATTTTAATTCGGAATGGGCGTTTAATTGAACCTACTGGGCTGATGGCGTATGGTACTGCTTTTGTCATTACAGACGGTGCTGCTCGTGATCATTATGCACAGGTTGTACAAGTGACAAGTGATAGCTTTATATCACCTAACTTAGCTGGTCATGAATTATATTATGGACGCTTAGCTCAAGCAGATGGTTATTTAATTGAGATTGACGATGCGATGAAAATTGAATCGAATGTTTTCAAGAAAACTGAACGTACAGTACTGTCAGTAAGTAATTCCACAAAAGCTTTAGTGGATGATGGCAATAAAACATATAGTGTTATGCCGGATATTGAACTTTACTTATCTGAAGGTGATTATGGTTACTTCTATGTGAAGGAAGGGCATGTACAAGCACTTCATATTTTAAATAATGCTAAACCTGTTGCTCCATTAATGCTGACAGGGAAGCTACAATCAGTAAAATCTACGTACCCTGCTGTGCTAAATGTCAAGAGTGTGAGCCAATGGCAAAATGGTCGTTGGTATGAAGCGGGTGAAATGGTTAATGTGAATATTGACCAAGCGACGTTGATTAAAGCGGGAAAAGTCATTCAAGCTGCTGACTTACAACCATCCGATCGTTTAGTTGTCTTATCCGATCGATTTGTGAAAGCTCATTTTATTTTAGTAGATTAGCATAAAAGACAAAGAAAGAATCTGCGAGTCTAATGCGAATAGTATTTGCAAAAAGGCGATGTATACATGATCTGAAAAGAGGAAGGTACTTCGCATAGGCTTGAATACATTCGATAGACGAGCAGATTTTTTTTGTTAGTCATGAGACCAAGCTTCATTATGCACTTCATGCACAGTGAAAGAGAGGAAAAGCAAATGCAAAAATATTTATCCAAAATAACGTTGGTAGTTCTTGTTATTTTTGTAATTGGAACTACTATCCCGTTCAATGCATCGGCTGCTTCATTAGAAACAACAGGTGCTGTAAAAAACGAGTATACATATGAGGAAGCCGTGTTCCTGTCAGGGACACCAGTTATTTTTAAGGGAACAAGTAAAGATCTTAAAATTGCACAAAAGGAATCCAAAGGTAAGTTAACAGAAACGTATAGCATGAAGCTAACGGCAAGCAATGGGGCTACATTGACAAGAAATATTGCCTACGAATCTGATGTAGTAGATTATGCGGTACTCGGCCAAAAAACATCCAATGGTGAGGTTAAAAAGTATACGGAGAAAATTACGATTGGATCTATTACTTATACATTAGTCGATTATCAATTTTCTCAAGGAACGGTTACGGATAATCGTGCAGCCTCTGATTATTACTCAGGAAATGTAATCTCGCGAAAAACGTATGCATTTGAAACAGGAAAAGGAAAAAACGCAGTTCAAAACACAGTAACGATTGAAACAGATAGTCGACATGCTGGCTATGAAAATTTTTGGGGAGCAACAGAAACACAAATTACAGAGTCAGTTTATTCCTATAGTAATGGCAAGACAAGCCATGTGAAAAATCGTTTGTCTACAAGTAAATCACGTGTTTTAAATTATGAAGAAAACCTTGGTAGTTTAGGAAGTTTTGAGGGTGGCTATGCAGTTTTAAGTGAAAAGGATGTTATTTCTGAATACACTTATGATTTATCTTCTGGACAAAAAGGTACGCTTGATTTAGATACAGAATACATGCCAACGATCGAGCGCCTTATTATTCCTAAATTCCGTGATTTAACTAATCACTACGCAAAAGAAGCCATTGAAAAGCTATATTCTCTAGGAATTTATTCAGATTCAAGTAATTTCTTCTCTCCAAACACACCGATGAAACGCATAGACTTTACAACAGCAATTGGTAAAGCAGTAGATTTACGTGTGTTTGAAGAAAAGAAATCGAAAAAGACTGCAACTACAAGCGTGTTTAGAGATTTAAAGCGTTCTGTTAAAGATTATGGTTATATAGAGTCAGCCTTAAACAAAGGGATAATTAAAGGTGTATCTGCTGATTACTTTAAGCCAGATAGTGCCATAACAAGAGCACAGGCTGCCACTATTTTTGTTCGTGCCTTAGGCCTTGAAAATAGAGCACCAAATCCTGGCTATATAACGAAATTTAAAGATGAAAACCAGATTCCAAACTATGCAAGAGATGGCATCTATATTGCAAATGAAATTGGTCTTATGATTGGCGACTCGGCCGGTCGTTTTAATCCAAATAAACCATTAACTCGTGCAGAGGCATCAGTTGTTCTAGAGCGTTTCTTGAAATATTTAGAAGATGACTTAAAGCAAAACTATCGTGATGACATATTGTTCTTTAACTAAGGAAAGGACTGAACAAAAATGACCTATGTAAAAAAAGCACTGCTCACTACGCTTTGCTTCATGCTAATACTGATGACAGCAACGCCTGTCGTCACGCAAGCAGCTCCAACAATTAAAGATGTTCCTACAAATAGCAATAATTATAAGGCTATTTCTTGGGCAGTTGACAATGACCTAATGTCTTTGAACAATGCCAATAACTTTTTACCATATGAACAAGTAACGGAACGAGAGCTTATCTTGATGTTTGCTAAGCTGGATCGTAACTATGCATTATCATATATTGATAGTGTTGCTTATAATTTCTATAGTGATTTTTATTTACCGTTTAATGGTACAAATGTGAATGCTAATCGAACAAAAGCCGTTACACGTGGCCAATTTGCTCGAATTTATGCTGCCTTTAAAGGCTTAGATTTAGATGAACCACAGGCTGTACAATATTTATATTCAAATGAACTATCTACAAGTAGTTCAGGCAAAAAAACATTTGCTAGTTTTAATCCTTCTACTAAACTAACACGTGGTGATGTTGCAACCTTTTTATATAGAGCTGTTCAAAATGGCAATTTTGCTGTACAAGGATTAAAACGTAGTGCAGCAGGTCGTGATAATGACAGTATCACTTTACCGCCTGGTTTCATGGGCTCCAACAGTTCTGATTTTGAAGTACCAAAGGATAATTCCAATGATTTTACTGGTCCTAGCAATGTTAATAATGCATTGCAAAGCATTGTGGTGGAAAAGCCAGATTTAATTGCGAACGATGTAGATTCTACACTTGTGACCGTATCGCTAAAGGCTTGTAATGGTGACCCGATTGCGGATGATAAATCGTATACGTTCAAAGTTACGTCATCTTACGGCACAATCGTTGATACATCTGGAGAAGCAGTTAAAACTGTCCAATCTGACGGCTCGACTGTATCAGCTATCGTTATCGCACCATCGTTAACTAAATCAGTACGTGATACTATCTCTTTTGAGCTAGTGAATAATACAGATCCAGCTATGAAATGTCTTGTTGGGGAGAAGCTAAATGCAGAAGTTCGTTACGCACCACAGCCAGAATTACGTATTGATTATCAAGTATATGATCCTGCAAATTCAGATGATGATAATGGCAATGTGACACCTCCATATATCCCTTATGAAAAATTGCCAGAGTTCTTCACACAAAACTTAATTGATGTGTATGATCCAATTCCTTTTGCGTATGATGGGGATAAAAAGCTATTTAGTATTGGGCAGCAAACAAATGTAACAGATGCTTTGGGGAATGTACAAAATGTCTATTTGCGTTATGGTGGATCTGACCCTAGATATCCAGCATTAGGGTATGAACATGCAATATTACAATTTGAAAACTATGATATTTCCGTTTTCTTATTTGAAGAACTAATAAAAGGTCGTTTGCTTGACTCTGTGACTACACCTGCTAAAACTGAAATCATGTATATGATTTCGGAAGACGGTCGTCCAATTTATCGCGTTCAAGGGATTGATGATGATATTGCATCACAGGTTGAAAATATTAATCCGGTCGGCGCCATTATTCAACTTATGAAAGAAATGCCAGATGAAAAAAATCTAACATTAGAGCACTATGATAGTGTGATGAAAATTTATGCTATCTTCACTAACTTAAGTAACTATGACCGTACGGTGTTATTAAAATATCAAGGCGGGAAATTACTTGGGCAAGTAGAGGCCTACAAAAAACGTGTAGATGCATTGAAAGAAAGTGCCGATGCAGCCTCAAGACCATCTGGGAAAGATCGATATACAAAAGTTATGGTGACTTTAGTTCGCCCTGGTGGAGAGCCTGTGACGGATTATCAAGGAACCGTTAAAATTAAGTATGATGGCGTGGAAAAAACAGCTTCATTCATTACGAATACTTCAGATCCATTAAATAATACAGGTAGCCCAGGCACGGCCGTAGCCTACTTTGACTCAGTTATTTATGGAAAATCAAAAGTGGAGGCAACACTCGTTAATCCAATAGATCCTCGCTATGCAACAATTTTAAGGGGTTTAAAAGATAAAACAGTAACGAAAGATATTTTTACTAATCCATACTTTAGTAAAAATTCATGTTCGTTAGCAACAGAGATTGCCTATGTAGTCGACTATTCTTCTTCTATGAAGGCAGTTGATCCAACGAATTATCGTGGTAAAAAAATGATTGAGCTGATCAATCAATTGAAAGCAAAAAATAATATCGTCATCGAAACGAATACAAAAGCAACGGTTCTTGGTGAAGGGACGACAGATGCTGTGCTGAAGAAAGATCTTTACAAAGCATCCAAAGAGAAGGGTGCGACAGATATTTTTGCTGGTATTGATATCGCACTAACAAAATTCTCAAATGATACAAAAACAGCCAAAGCGATTGTCGTAGTATCTGACGGTAAAACAAGTAAAACCAAAATGACGAAGGTTATTAATGAGGCGAAAAAGCAAGGCGTTAAAGTGTACACTGTAAGTATGGGCAAAAAATCACAAGTAAATGATGCCACATTAATGCAATTGTCTACAGAAACTGGCGGAGCATATTTCCATGCGATTGATAATCTAAAATTGCATCAAGTGTTCCAGAAGTTAATTGATACTATTTTATGTAAAACACCTGCTTCAAGCTGTATCAACCCGGAAGATTTATTTGAAGAAACAAGCGTTTCGCTACGAAAAGGCTATCTTACAATGAGCGCTCGAGTTGATGGTAATTGTCAAAACGTTGATAAGATGAATGTACGCTACAATTCGATTAGTGGAGATGTCCAATTTGAATTACAAAAGCGTAGTGATCATGTTTATATGTTAACGAAAACTGTACAAACGATGCAGGACTTTAAAGTCAATAATGAAATCCAGTTTGTGGCATATGATAAAGATGGCAATATAATCGCGTTACAAACAGTTACAATTACAAATTAATAAGCAAACTGCCCCCAAACAGTGGGGGCAGTTTTTTAATTTGAAACAAGACGTATAATTTGTTACACTTAGTTTATAATAATTCTAATGTAGATGACGAATTGCAGTTCTTCATGACATGTTCACAAATTAGTGATGAACTATTGTCGAACTGTGCTATAATGAGATTTGTGAATTAGAACGTGTGAGGTGTTATTCATGCATACCATCGTAGTAGGCTTGAATTATAAATCAGCGCCTGTTGAAATACGTGAGAAGTTATCATTCATTGAGAGTGAACTACCACAAGCAATGGAAGCGCTGCAAAAGCAAAAAAGTATTTTAGAAAACGTTATTGTTTCGACTTGTAACCGTACAGAAATATATGCTGTTGTGGATCAATTGCATACTGGACGTCATTTTGTGAAACAATTTTTAGCCAAATGGTTTGATTTGCCTGTGGAGACATTTTCTTCGTATTTAACGATTCGTGAAGAAGATGAGGCAATCGAACATTTATTTAAAGTGACAGCTGGAATTGATTCAATGGTTCTTGGTGAAACGCAAATTTTAGGGCAGGTAAAAAAAAGCTTTTTAAGTGGACAAGAGATTGGTACAACAGGTACGGTTTATAATCAGCTATTTAAACAAGCGGTAACATTTGCAAAACGTGCACATAATGAAACAGCGATTGGTGAGAATGCAGTATCTGTTTCCTATGCAGCCGTTGAATTAGCTAAGAAAATTTTTGGCTCTTTACAACGTAAGCATGTAGCTATTTTAGGTGCAGGAAAAATGGGGGAACTTGCTATTGAGAATCTTTACGGTAGTGGTGTAGGAAAAGTTACTGTCATCAACCGTACATTTGAAAAAGCAGAAACTTTAGCAGCTAAATTCCACGGAGAAGCCAAGTCAATGAAGGAATTGCAATGTTCTCTCTTAGAGGCGGATATTTTAATCACTTCAACAGGTGCAACAGATTTTGTTATTGATTATGAGCTGATGCAATTTGTGGAACGTTTACGTAAAGGAAAACCTTTGTTTATGGTTGATATTGCTGTTCCTCGTGACATTGATCCACGAGTAGGCGACTTACCAAATGTTTTCTTATATGATATTGATGATTTACAAGGTATTGTTGAAGCGAATTTAGCAGAGCGTGAACGTGCTGCTGCTGATATTACAGATATGATTGGCAAAGAAGTTGACCAATTTAAAGATTGGGTAGCAACGCTTGGTGTAGTACCAGTCATCTCAGCGTTACGTAAAAAAGCTAATCGTATTCAAGAAGAGACGATGATTAGTATCGAAAATAAAATGCCAAATTTAACGGATCGTGAACGTAAAATTTTAAGCAAACATACAAAATCTATTATCAATCAATTGTTAAAAGAGCCAATTTTACAAGCTAAAGAATTGGCAAATGAACCAAAAGCAAATGAACAGTTACGTTTATTCCAACAAATTTTTGGTATAGAAGAGGCTGTTGAAGTTGAAGTTCAGGAGATGACAAAGCAAGATCTTGAGCGTAAAGAACGCTCAAAGGCATCTCAAACTTCTGCTGAGCCAAAGTACTCTTTCTAAAATATCCAATGTGTACGCGTAGCCAAAATGGTTGTACGTAAGTACTTCGCGCAATTGGATTCTCTACTGATATTACAAGAGGCGTTTTCGTATCTGTATGGTAAACTAAGGATACGAAAACGTTTTTTTGTTTTCTGAGAGATACTAGCTTGACCATTTTACTACAAAGAAGGGATGTCTATTGGCTGATTTGACCATGACGAGACTATATGAAGTGATGATCGTCTTGTATGCGATCAGTCTAGTTTTTTACTTTACTGATTATTTTTATAAGCAAGTACGAGCAAGACGCATTGCTTTTTGGCTTGTTTCATTTGTATGGGTGATTCAAAGTGCCATTATTATTTTAACATTTGTGGAAACAAAGCGTTTTCCGATTCTATCCTTGTCCGAGGGAATTTTATTTTATTCCTGGTTACTTGTGACGTTATCGATTATCCTTCACTGTATTGCGAAGGTGGACTTACCGGTGTTTATTATTAATATACTAGGATTTTTATTCGCTAGTATCTTTACATTTATGCCTAAACGCCCTACAGGAGCCGTCGGAGAGACATTAATTTCGGAAATGCTTTTTATTCATATATCATTTGCGATACTGTCATATGCAGCGTTCACTTTAACATTCGTGTTTGCCATTTTGTATCTCGTTCTATATCGTTTACTGAAAAAGAAAAAGTGGACACATTTATGGACAAGATTACCATCCCTACAGCAAACGAGTAGCTGGATGAATATTTCATTTTTTATTGGGATTCCGATGTTATTTATAAGTTTAATATTAGGGTTTGAATGGGCACTATTAACATTAGAGAGTCTTTCGATTTTCGATTCGAAAATCATAGGGTCCTTCATTATTTTAATTTTGTATTGCTTTATCCTATATGTGAATCGCAAAAGCAAGCTGACAGGAACAACTTATGCATGGGTACATATTTATGCCTATCTATTAGTTGTTGTGAACTTCTTCCTAGGAAGTAGTTTATCGCGATTCCATTTATGGTATTAGAAGAAAGGTTGGAGACTGTTGAGAAAAATTATTGTAGGTTCTAGGAGAAGTAAGCTAGCGCTAACTCAAACAAATTGGTTCATTAATGAATTAAAAGCGGCTGGTGCCCCATTCGAATTTGAAGTAAAAGAGATCGTAACAAAAGGGGATCAAATTTTAGATGTGCAGCTTTCAAAAGTAGGGGGAAAAGGATTGTTTGTGAAAGAAATTGAGCAAGCCCTCTACGATAAAGAAATTGATTTTGCTGTCCATTCTATGAAAGATATGCCTGCTGTGTTGCCAGAAGGGTTAGTGATTGGTTGCATTCCTCCACGTGAAGATGCACGTGATGCCTTTATTTCGAAAGGTCATGTTAAATTTGCAGAACTTCCTGCGGGAGCTGTAGTTGGGACAAGTTCATTACGTCGCAGTGCACAGCTATTAACAGTACGCCCAGATATCGAGATTAAATGGATTCGAGGAAATGTTGATACACGTTTAGCTAAGTTGGAGACAGAGGAATATGATGCAATTATTCTAGCAGCCGCTGGTTTGAAACGTCTTGGCTGGAGTGATGATGTAGTCACAGAGTTTTTACCTGTAGAACATTGTCTGCCAGCAGTAGCGCAAGGCTCTCTTGGTATTGAATGTCGTGGAGATGATGCGGAGCTATTAGCTGAGTTAGGAAAATTAACGGATCCATCCACTTGGCAAGAGGCACATGCGGAACGTGCCTTTTTGGCAGCAATGGATGGTGGCTGTCAGGTACCAATCGCTGGGTATGCCACTTCAAATGGGGGCGAAATGACATTAACTGGCCTTGTCGCAGCTCCAGATGCTTCTGTTTTGTATAAGGAAACAGTAGTAGGAACAGACGCACAAAAAATTGGGGAAGAGCTGGCTGCTATTTTAACAGAACAGGGCGCTTTCGAACTGATTCAACGTGTAAAGGCAGAGCAAGATGCCAAGTAATTTACCTCTAAAAGGTAAAACGATCCTTTTAACGGGGACATCTAAGACAACAGCCATTGTCGACAATATAACAGCTTTAGGTGGCCATGCCATCATTGCCCCATTAATTGAAACATGCGAACGATTAGACAATCATGATGCTGAACGATTGAATTGTGCGAATCAATTTGATTGGCTTATTTTTACGAGTCAAAATGCTGTCGATGCTTTTGCTCGTAAAATGCTGCGGCATCATTTGAATGCCGATCACTTCCAAGGGAAAATTGCTTCCATTGGAACAAAAACAACGACAGCATTAGAAAAGCTAGGATTTCAAGTGAGCTTTATGCCTTCTGTATTTAGTGCTGATATTTTCGTCCAAGAATTTCCGAGTGTAGCAGGTAATCTTCCGAGATGTTTGTTTATTCGTGGAGAGAAGGCGAAAAGTACGCTGAAGGATGGACTGCCCTTTGAAGTAAAAGAGTGGACTGTTTATGAAACGAGGGAACGACATGATCAAACCTCAGTTATTCTCAAATGCATCGAGCAACATCAAGATGTCACGGTCATTTTTGCTAGTCCATCAGCTGTTGATGTGTATGCAAGGGATGTAGCATCACATGTTGGCTGGCGAGCAACTCGTATTGCAGCCATTGGTCATATTACGGAAGCGGCTCTTGAACAATATGGTGCTACTGTGGAGATTATGCCAAGTGTATATACCATGCAAGCAGTTATCGAAGAAATTATGAAAGTAGGGGACAAATCATGACAAAACTACAATTTCAAAGACATCGTCGTTTGCGTGCTAATGCAACGATGAGATCAATGGTAAAAGAAACATACTTACATAAAGAGGACCTGATCTATCCTATTTTTGTAATTGAAGGCGAAAATATTAAAAATGAAGTACATTCAATGCCTGGCGTTTTTCAATTTTCATTGGATAAACTAGAAGCTGAAATTGATGAGGTTGTAGCATTAGGAATTCCTGCGGTTATTTTATTTGGTTTACCAGCTGAAAAAGATGCTGTTGGAACAGGTGCGTTCCATGATCATGGCATTGTTCAAGAAGCGACACGACTTATTAAAGCACGTCATCCTGAGCTATTAGTCATTGCCGATACATGCTTATGTGAATTTACAGACCATGGACATTGTGGCTTAATTGAAGGCGATCAGATTTTAAATGACCCTTCATTAGATGTGTTAGCCCGTACAGCTGTGTCACAAGCAAAAGCTGGTGCAGATATTATTGCTCCATCTAATATGATGGATGGCTTTGTTACAGCAATCCGTGCTGGTCTAGATGAAGCAGGATTCGAGCATATTCCAATCATGTCGTATGCAGTCAAATATGCATCTAGCTACTATGGTCCGTTCCGTGACGCTGCAGATGGTGCACCGCAATTTGGTGATCGGAAGTCCTACCAAATGGATCCATCGAACCGTTTAGAGGCTTTCCGTGAGGCAGAGTCAGATATCGAAGAAGGCGCAGATTTCTTAATTGTAAAACCTGCCCTTAGCTATTTAGATATTATTCGAGATATGAAAAATAACTATCCATTACCGCTTGTTGCGTATAATGTTTCAGGTGAATATGCAATGATTAAAGCGGCTGCTATGAATGGTTGGATTGAAGAGAAAAAAGTTGTGCTTGAAACATTATTAGGTATGAAACGTGCAGGCTCTGATTTAATCATTACGTATCATGCAAAAGATGCTGCACGTTGGTTGGAGGAGAAATAAATGACACGTTCTTACGAAAAATCAAAGCAAGCTTATGCTGAAGCTGTTCAATTAATGCCAGGTGGCGTTAGTAGCCCAGTACGTGCATTCAAATCAGTAAATATGGATCCGATTTTCATGGAATCTGGCCACGGTGCTATTATTAAAGATATTGATGGCAACGAATATATTGATTATGTATTATCTTGGGGGCCACTGATTTTAGGCCATACTCATCCAGAGGTAGTGAAAGCAATTGCTGACACAGCAGCAAAAGGCTCTTCCTTTGGTGCGCCAAGCTATACAGAAAATCGTTTAGCTCAATTAGTTTTAGATCGTCTGCCAGGTATGGAAATGATTCGCTTTGTTTCTTCAGGAACAGAGGCTACTATGTCTGCCTTACGTGTAGCTCGTGGTGTTACTGGACGTGATAAGATTTTAAAATTTGAAGGCTCTTATCATGGTCATGGTGATTCCTTATTGATTAAGGCTGGCTCTGGTGTAGCCACATTAGGCTTACCTGACAGCCCTGGTGTACCGGCAGATATCGCTCGAAATACGTTAACAGTTGCCTACAACGATTTAGAAGGGGCAAAAACGGTGTTCGAGAAATTTGGTGCAGAGCTAGCAGCAGTCATTGTGGAGCCAGTTGCAGGGAATATGGGGGTTGTACCACCACAGCCAGGTTTCTTAGAAGGTCTACGTGCCCTTACAACGGAGCACGGTGCAATATTAATCTTTGATGAGGTTATGACAGGTTTCCGTGTAGATTATGGCTGTGCACAAGGCTATTTTGATGTCACGCCTGATATAACTACTTTAGGAAAAGTAATCGGTGGTGGTCTGCCAGTAGGAGCGTTTGCTGGGAAAAAAGAGATTATGGAGCAAGTAGCACCAGCTGGCCCTATTTATCAAGCAGGTACACTATCTGGGAATCCATTAGCGATGACAGCCGGCTACGAAACGTTATCACGCTTAGACCATAGTACGTATGATTACTTTAAAAAATTAGGTGATCTGCTGGAAGCAGGTTTCCGTGAAGCCGCAACAAAATACAATATTCCGCACACAGTTAATCGTGCTGGTTCTATGATTGGTTTCTTCTTTACGAATGAAGATGTTATTGATTTTGCTTCTGCTAAATCATCTGATTTACAATTATTCGCTGAATACTTCCGCCTGATGGCAGAGGAAGGGATTTTCCTACCACCTTCTCAGTTTGAGGGATTATTTATTTCCACAGCACATACGGAAGAACATATTGCTAAAACAGTGGATGCCTTCCATAAAGTATTTGCACAATTAGCAAGATAACAAAGTTTAGGGCATGCTAGAAACAAATCTAGCGTGCCTTTTTTAGCTTAATTCAGCTTAAAGTGAAGCGACAGAGGCAGAAAACCGCAAGCGCTTACGATTAATGGTTTTCTATGATGGAAGTCATTCTAGTACTTGAGCAATGAATGAGCAAAAGAGAAAGTATAGCATATATTAACTAGCAAATAAGAACTTCTATACTGGATGAAGGACCTGTTTTTGTTAAAATTATATCTTTCAGCATGGCCAAATTGTGGGCGATATCGTTTATAATATAGCTATTCATAATAGAAAGTAGTGAATTAATATGGCAACTGGCACACACATGGTCGAAGTACCCGTAGGAATTGATAATGTATGGGAATTCGTCAGTGATATGGAAAAATGGGCAAAGCTTGTCCCAGGTTATAATACACACGAAATGATTGATGACAAACATTCAACATGGACTTTTAAAGGCAATGTTGGCGTTTTGAAAAAAACGGTACAAGTAGAAATTACAATTTTAGAATGGGTAGCACCATCAAAAGTTACATTCGAATTAAAGGGTCTTTCTGATAATTTCACTGGAAATGGCTATTTCCTTGCAGAAAGCATTGATGCTGAAAACACAAAAATGACAGGTTTTTTAGAAGTCGTTGCTGGCGGCTTAGCTGGCCCTGTGTTAAATCCGATTTTTAAACCGATTGTACCAAAGGCAACACAAATGCTAACAGATCGTGTAGCTAATAAAATTAAATTAGTCAATGTTTAAATGATAAGAACATCCATGAAAATGGCATGCTAGAAGTAATATTCTAGCATGCCATTTTTCTAGTAGTATCTATTTATAATTATGTTCAACTTGAAACACACTAGCATACTATCCTTTAAATCGTCATATGATGCAAAGGGAGGGATTATTATCGAACAAAAAACTTGGAATATGCGAGAAACATTTTGTTTTCCTGGATATGGTTGCCCAACAGAATTAGCTGCTGTACAAATTAAACCACAGTGGCAAGCCATGCAGTTAGAGAATTCACTTCGATTAATGGGCATCTACCATATTACGGCACATGTTCGTTTTGATTTTCAAGATATGCAAGCATTTACAGGTGATGATAATTTAATTACAATTGATGCCCTTGATGTCCAAGGAGATACTGGTTATTTTGAGTATGCTGTCCCTTTACATGTGGATTTACCAAAAGAATCGGATGTCAAAGATTTAATGGTCAAAGATATTCGCCCTAGTCTGTCGAATCAGATGTGTCAGCTTGAGTGGACAGTTACAAGTATTTTTAACGAATATGAACCCGTTGTTGAAAATGATACTTTAGACAATCCACACCTAATGGCTCATGCTTTCGATCAAGAAGAAAAAATGGCTGTGATCGAGGAAAGTGTTCAAGTGAAACAACCTACCGCAGTAGCAGCAGCTTCACGCCAAGAGACCTCTACAACAGTTGACCAAAAGATAGTAATGAGAGAATCCTCAAGCCATATTGTTGTACGTGAATCCAGCACTTGGCATGAAGTGCCTTCCATGATTTGGGACCTAACAGAAGAGTATACACCGCTTAAAGTCCGTGTTTCAAATGATGTCTTTCAAAAGTAAATAGCAGAGAAGTAGTAGGAGCAATAAGAAGACTAAATCGCCTGATGTTGGCACAATAATGACACGGATAAACTGAAAAGCACAAATTGGCACAATAATGGTTCTACAATAAAAACGAACTTGTCGTAGCCAAGGAGGTAAAAGCCAAGGGTTATACTTGCGTCGACGCATTGAATTGTCACTTCCTTTTCTATTTACTTTACTCTTACTAAAAGATGACTAAATCACTTGAAAAATGACACGATTCTGCGGTACAATAAGGAAAATCAAATACAGATGCTATGATAGGGAAGAGTAAATTATGTCTACATTTTCAGAGAGGAAACGGTAGCTGAGAAGTTTCTATTTGTACTTAATTGAAGGTAGCCCTTGAGCAGCTTTAGTGAACTAACAGTAGTTAAAGCCGGTTAAACACCGTTACCGAATTAAGAGCCAGTAGGGAAGGCTGAGAAAATGTGTCATTTAGCATTGATCTTAACCGCTGCTGGAATTAAAGGTGGTACCGCGAATTAAAACTCCTTCGTCCTTTTAGACGAGAGGAGTTTTTTTATTGGGTAAAAAAATGAACAGCATTTCTTTACCAATAGTCTTCAAACAATAGGAGGAGTCAAGATGACAGAAAACATTTCAATGCCAACTAAATATGACCCACAGTCCATTGAAGCCGGTCGCTATGAATGGTGGTTACAAGGGAAATTTTTCGAGGCACAGCCTGAAAGTGGGAAAAAGCCTTATTCCATCGTTATTCCACCACCGAACGTAACAGGTAAATTACATCTTGGGCATGCTTGGGATACAACATTACAAGATATCCTTACTCGTATGAAACGCATGCAAGGCTATGATGCCCTTTGGTTACCAGGTATGGACCATGCAGGGATCGCAACACAAGCAAAAGTAGAAGCAAAACTGCGTGAGGATAATATTACACGTTATGATTTAGGCCGTGAAAAATTCCTTGAAAAAACATGGGAATGGAAAGAAGAATATGCTGGACATATTCGTGATCAATGGGCAAAGCTTGGCCTTGGTTTAGACTACACACGTGAACGTTTCACACTAGATAAAGGTCTTTCAGATGCAGTTAAAACAGTTTTTGTTGAGTTATATGAAAAAGGTTTAATTTACCGTGGCGAACGTATTATCAACTGGGATCCAGCAGCGAAAACAGCATTATCTGATATTGAGGTAATTTATCAGGATGTGCAAGGTGCATTCTATCATATGAAATATCCTTTAGCGGATGGCTCAGGATATGTAGAAGTTGCTACAACACGTCCTGAAACAATGCTCGGTGACTCTGGGGTAGCTGTTCACCCGAACGATGAGCGCTATCAGCATTTAATTGGTAAAACAGTTATTTTACCGATTGTAGGTCGTGAAATTCCGATTGTAGCTGATGACTATGTTGATAAGGAATTTGGTACTGGAGTTGTAAAAATGACACCAGCCCATGATCCGAACGACTTTGAAGTTGGAAATCGTCACAACCTAGAGCGCATTCTTGTGATGAATGAAGACGGTACAATGAATGATCTTGCTGGCAAATATAAAGGGATGGATCGTTTTGAATGCCGTAAGCAAATTGTTGCTGATTTACAAGAAGCAGGCGTGCTGATTCGTATTGAAGAGCATATGCATTCAGTAGGTCACTCTGAACGTTCTGGTGCTGTTGTTGAGCCATACCTTTCAGCACAATGGTTCGTTAAAATGCAACCACTTGCTGACACTTCCCTCGAGCTTCAAAAAGATGAAGAAGGGAAAGTAAACTTTGTCCCAGCTCGTTTTGAAAACACATATTCTCGTTGGATGGAGAATATCCGTGATTGGTGTATTTCTCGTCAATTATGGTGGGGCCATCAAATCCCAGCTTGGTATCATAATGAAACAGGCGAAGTTTACGTAGGAAAAGAAGCCCCAACTGATTCCGAAAATTGGACGCAAGATGAAGATGTACTCGATACTTGGTTCTCTTCTGCGCTCTGGCCGTTTTCTACAATGGGCTGGCCAGATGAGGCAAATGAAGAATATAAACGTTATTACCCAACCAGCACATTAGTAACGGGATATGATATTATTTTCTTCTGGGTATCTCGCATGATTTTCCAAGGCCTTGAATTTACAGGTCAACGCCCATTCAAAGATGTGTTAATTCACGGTTTAGTACGTGATGGCGAAGGTCGTAAAATGAGTAAGTCACTTGGTAATGGTGTAGATCCAATGGATGTTATTGAGCAATACGGTGCAGACTCTTTACGCTATTTCCTAGCGACTGGTTCATCACCTGGTCAAGATTTACGCTATACAACTGAAAAAGTAGAGGCAGTATGGAATTTTGCCAATAAGATTTGGAATGCATCACGTTTCGCACTTATGAATATGGACGGTATGACCTATGATGAAATCGACTTAACAGGTGAAAAATCCGTTGCTGACAAATGGATCTTAACACGCTTAAATGAAACGATTGAACGTGTAACTTCTCTTGCAGAACGTTATGAATTTGGAGAAGTTGGTCGTGAATTATACAATTTCATTTGGGATGATTTCTGTTCTTGGTATATTGAAATGGCGAAATTACCACTTTATGGTGAGGATGAAGTAGCTAAAAAGACTACTCGTTCTATTTTAGCTTACGTACTGGATCAAACAATGCGTTTATTACATCCATTTATGCCATTCATTACAGAAGAAATTTGGCAGCACTTACCACATGAAGGTGAATCGATTACAGTGGCTGCATGGCCAACAGTACGTGCGGATCTTCATTTTGCTGATGAAGCAGATAATATGAAGCTCCTAATGGATATTATACGTTCAGTACGTAATATTCGTGCGGAAGTGAATACACCGATGAGCAAAAAAGTACCGCTATTTATTTCAGCGAAAGATGCAGCAACAGTAGCTGTTCTTGAAGCGAATCAAGGCTATTTAGAAAAATTCTGTAATCCTGATACCCTCACAATTGGTGAAGGTTTAGAGGCACCAGGTCAATCAATGACGGCTGTTGTCACAGGAGCGCAAGTGTTCCTACCACTTGTTGGTCTTATTAACTTAGAGGAAGAAATTGCTCGCCTTGAAAAAGAGTTAGAGAAATGGGCAAAAGAAGTAAAGCTTGTTACTGGTAAGTTATCAAATGAGAAGTTCGTATCGAAAGCACCTGAAGCGTTAGTCAATGCAGAGCGTGAAAAATTAGCAGATTATGAAAGCAAGCATGCTGTTGTGTTAAAACGTTTAGAAGAATTAAAAAATATGTAATGAGGAAGCAATGGATGGCTGTAAAGTCATCCATTGCTTCTTTTTTATATGGAGCAAAAGGTATGTGTGTAATTAGGTTAAAATATAGTGTTATTCGAAATAATAAGTCTAATAGATTAGTGTTATCATTCGTTCAGTAGGATAAAAAACCTGAATGTTTTGGTGAATTGGGATGGCTAGCCCCCTTTTTGTAGAGCCTATTGTATGAAAAGTGGAGGTGTTGAGGTTGACAGGACACATTGCCACAATTATTACGAAAGTCAATAAAGCATGTGATGAATTAGATTTTGTAAGTGCAAGGGTACTGATAGAAACGAATCTTTTGAAATTATTAGAAGCAAAGTATTATCGTTTATTTAATGCCAGTGGACGTGTGCTCTATTAGCAAATAAACCTCAACAGAATTGTATCCAGTTATCACGTACAGATTTATTAACGATTCAAAAAATAAATGAGTATTGCTCGAATTTCGATATTTAAATGTTAAAAACCCCTTTGAATGAGTACAACGTCCAAATATTCTCCCGCTATTGACAATATGGGGGTTCTATTAGATGCTCACCAAGTACATTAATTGAAAAAATAAAACTAACACGCAGTCGCTAGCAGCGTGTTTTTTCGAGTGTTTTGCTATTTAACGATGTTATTAAACATTACTTGTACTAAAATAAAGGTATTGCAGTAAGAGGGAGTGTTTCTTTTGTTTAACACAATGAACGAATGTACAAAATTTATCTTTACATTAAAAGCAGTTGATCATAAACGTGCACCACTTGTCCTCATGCGAGAAGTACTTGCCCATTTAGGTCATCCGCACAATCAACTACGTGTAATTCATGTGGCAGGTTCAAATGGCAAAGGCTCTACGGTGAATGCCTTAAGAGAAATGCTACAACATGCGGGTTACAAAGTAGGAGCATTTACGTCCCCGCATTTGGAGAGAGTCAATGAACGGATGACTATTAACGGCAAGCAAATCTCGGATGAGCAATTTTTAGCCTATTTCAATCAACTAGCCAAAATTATAGAAGAACAATACAATGGCGATTTTCCCAGCTTTTTTGAGGTAGTCACACTGATTATGTTTCAATATTTTGCCCATCAAGGAGTAGATATAGCGATTATTGAAACAGGGCTTGGAGGACGTTTAGATGCGACCAATGTCGTCACGCCGCTTTTAGCGATTATTACAACGATTTCGCTAGAGCATACTGCATTTTTAGGTGATACATTCGCAAAGGTTGCCAGTGAAAAAGCAGGCATCATCAAAAGAGGCGTACCAGTTGTAGTAGGAGTTAGGAATGAGGAGGCATTAGCTGTTATTAAAGCCACGGCAGAGGAACGACACGCACCATGCTTCGTTTTAGGACAAGATTTTACGGTGACAAATAGTGAGCAAGGCACAGATTATCAGCAATTTACATATAAAAAAGAACAGGTCGTGATGATGGATGTACCTTTAAAAATGGCTGGTCCCCATCAAATTAATAATGCAAGTCTTGCTATTACGGCTCTACTTTTATTACGTGAAGACGGATACCTTTCCTTTGCTGATGATACAATTCGTCAAGGACTACAACGCGCACAGTGGGCTGGCCGTTTCGAGCAATGGCCGAATCATATTGTGCTAGATGGCGCTCATAATTCAGAAGGTACAGCTGCCCTAATCCAAACACTCAAGGATGTCTATCCTAACAACCAATATCGATTCATTTATGCAGCATTGGCTGATAAGGATCATGCCAACAGTATAGAGCTAATGGATGCTGTGGCGATTTCAATTGCTTTTACGCAAATAAACCTGCCCAATGCAATGCCTGCCGAGAGCTTAGCGATGTTATCGACACATGCACATAAAACACATCACGAAGAATGGCTAGAAATTGTTCAAACTGTACTACATGAACGCCATGAAGAGGATATTGTGGTCATTACAGGTTCTTTATACTTTATAGCGGAAGTTCGACAATGGCTAGAGGAGGAAGGACAATGATTCCAAAACTTGATCATTATAAAGAAAAATGGCATGTCAAAAGCGATGATGTGATTAAACCTGGTCTTGAGGCGATTGAAGAGGCCTTGTCCTTAGTAGGAAACCCCGAGCAAACATTGCGTGTTGTCCACTTAGCAGGCACAAATGGTAAAGGATCTACGTTAACGTTTCTGGAGGCAATTGCTCAAGAACATGGCTTACGCGTAGGCAAATTTATGTCTCCATGTATAGTGGATGTCCATGATCAAATTCAAATAGCTGGTCACCCTATAACGGAAGCTGAAATGGATCGAGTTTTTCAACAAATGCAACAGGCAGAGCTTAGTGAAAAACTAACGGATTTTGAATTACTAACTGTAGCTGCATTTTTACATTTTGTGAATGAGCACGTGGATATCGCGCTTATTGAAGCAGGTATGGGTGGGTTACTGGATAGCACGAATGTGGTAACACCGATTGTCTCCATTATCCCAAGCATCGCGTTAGAACATACAAAATTTTTAGGAGATACGCTTGCCCATATTGCCCGTCACAAAGCAGGCATTATTAAACGATCTCGCCCTGTCATTATAGGTGATTTACCAGATGAAGCTAAGCGTATTGTTGATGATGAAGCCGCTCGGAAAAATGCCAATGTTCTAGCATTAGGTCAACATTTTACTGTCAAATCAACAGCTGATGGAGAATGCTATACCAATGTAGTGCAACAGTTTCAAATAGCAAAACTAACTCGGTCTATGAAGGGAACACATCAAGCGAATAATATGGCACTTGCCATTACAGCATTTTTTGAAGTGGCATCTGTATTAGATGTATCTACGAGTGAAGTAGCTATACGTCAGGCAGTGCAAAGGGCTACTATTTTAGGACGTTTTGAAGAAATAATGCCCTGTGTTATTTTAGATGGTGCTCATAATCCAGCAAGTGCGGAAAAATTAGTGGAAACGATTCAATGTGAGTTTCCAAATGAGCGCATAACATTTGTTATCGGTATATTAGCAAATAAAGACGTACAGCAGATTCTCCGCCTTTTTGAGCAGGTCAGCGATAATTTTTATTTTGTTGATTTTGACAATCCGCGAGCGATGACTGCGCAACAAATGCTAACCCTTTCCAATGCAGCATCCAAAGCTGTCCTTGTGGATTATGTACCTTTTTTACAGGCGCAGTCACTAAGTCAGCAAAGAACAATCGTATCTGGCTCATTGTATTTACTAACAGCGGTACGTAATAGATTAAAAGAATAAACCGACTAGGACTCTTGAGAGGGAGTCCTAGTTTTTTTATAGCTAGAGACCATGTTTTCCTTTCAACAGTTCTGTAGCAAATCACAATTAACTCGCATTTACACTTCGTAATCTACATATACTTATATCATATTGAGTCATCGAATTTTTGCAACGCTACTAGTTGGATAGATCGGTGGAAGGGTGAGGTGATAGATGCATGAAAATTGTAAGTCATGTGATAAAAAAACAAATATTTCGAGCAATGATTATTGGTGGATTTGTTGGTTTATTAGGTGTGGCGATTTTTTTAGGCGTGTTACAGGCCAGTACACAGTTACCGTTAAAGATAAATGGTAGTGAAGTAGCAAATAATCAATCAAAAACAGAGACGATTCCAACTGCCGGTGAGACAACCAATACATCTAATGCCCCTATGTTTTTTGCCAGTCAAGCAGGTGTGTATTCGAATTATGAGAGTGCCAGTTCTTTTGTTGCGGAATACCCAGCATTAAAAGAGAGTGCGATTGTTCAGGTTGATGGAAAATTCTATGTATGGACAAGCATGGTAACAGAAGAAAGTCAGCTAGAATTTTTACAGGAACCCGCAACCTTTAAAAAAGCATTTACTGTCAGTGGCGCAAGCTGTAAGGAACCAACACTTGCAGAACTGCCAACAGCCTTAGCAGACAAAAAAGCTACAAAATTAAATTTTAAAGAAAATGGAAAGGACTCTACATTACCAGAGGATTGGCAATCAATTGGAGCGGCTGCCTCTACTATTTCCAACGATGTTAACATTATTCGACTGCATGTTTTTGCGCATTATCAATCTAAAAATACATGTCTTCAGGTGAAGTTTTAAGCATAAAAGATCGCGAAAGTATCATTATCTTGATTTTTTGAAAATTTTCAAATCGTCTATTCTTCGTTATCATAAGGATAAGGAGGAATGGTCAGATCATGTTGAAAACAAATTATAAGCTTGTCCTTGCTTCTGCGTCACCAAGGAGAAAGGAATTACTGGGCATGTTAGCACTTCCGTTTGAAGTAATGACTAGTGAAGTGGAGGAAACAAGTGTACAAGCCAATACTATGCAGGATTATGTAAAGGGAGTGGCTTTATTAAAGACGCGTGATGTAGCCAGAAAAGCACCTAATGCCACGATTATTGGTGCAGATACAATCGTGGTTTACAAGGATGAGCTACTACATAAACCAAAAACACGTGAGGAAGCTATTTCACATTTACAGCGATTGTCAGACAACAAGCATGTTGTTATGACAGCGGTAGCAATTATCGAACCAAATGGAAAAGAAACGATTTTTGTAGAGGAAACTACAGTTATTTTTCATCATTTATCACAAGAGTTAATTGAAGCCTATGTAGATTCTGGAGATCCATTTGATAAAGCTGGTGGTTATGGTATTCAGACAGTAGGCACACTATTAGTTAAACGAATTGAAGGAGATTATAACAATGTTGTAGGTCTACCACTTGCAGCTTTGTTTTCGCAATTGGTAGCACGACAAATTATCCAATTTGCGAAGGAGTGAGTATTTTTGCTGGAAGAGGTTTTACCAAGTTTGATGATACGTGATGTCCATATGGAGGATCGTCCTCGTGAACGGCTGTTACGGCAAGGGGCTGAAAGTCTATCCAATCAAGAGCTGCTCGCCATTTTATTGAGAACAGGGACGAAGGAAGAATCTGTACTTGCTCTTGCAAATAGAGTATTAAATGTGTTTGAACGTTTACATCATTTGAAGCATGCAACCATCGAAGAAATGGTGGCTATTAAAGGAATCGGTGAGGTGAAAGCCATTCAATTACTCGCAGCCATTGAACTTGGTAGACGATTGGCTCAAAAACAAAATATTGAGAAATTTACGATACGTTCTCCGCAAGATGCAGCAGCCTACTTAATGCCTGATATGACGTCGCTTAACCAAGAGCATTTTGTTGTTCTTTTTCTGAATATCAAGAATCAAATTATTCATAAACAGACCATTTTTATAGGTAGTTTAAACGCCTCGATCGTTCATCCCAGGGAAGAGAAGTCTTATATTTACTGGTATAAAAGGCTTTAGATACTAGGAAATATAAAATGAGTGACCAAAAAGTGACCAACGTTATAAAATATCGTCAAACTTTGAAAGCTCTTTTAACTTGAAATCTTTTGTTAAATGACTGTATGTTTGAATTGTTTGTCTAACATCGGTGTGTCCTAACTGTTCTTGAATTACTTTAATATTTGAGTTTTTGGCCACCATAAAAGAAGCGAAAGAGTGCCGCAATCCGTGGAAATTTATATAATCAAGATTGTGCCTTTTCAATAACTTTACCCATTCATTTGTGATACTGTTTATATGATTCGGGTATCCGTATGGATTGGTATATAGTAAATCAAGAGGTTCTCCATTTTCGTCAATTGCTGGTTCCCATGCATCGCCGCATAACTCTTTTTGTTTCCTATGTTCTTTCATATATTCTTTTATCTCCTCCATAAATTTATCTGGAACTATAACAGTTCTTGCTAATCCATTTTTAGGAGGGCCAAGTAAAAACTTTTTATGTTCATGGTCATAATGTAATTGTGCATCGATTAAAATAGTATTATTATTAAAATTAACAGAGTGGTGGCGTATACCTAAGATTTCAGACCGTCTTAGTCCTAATACTGCTGCCATTTTTATTGCTATTCTTTGTTTCGGTTGCACTCCTTCAAGTACTTTGAATAAAATCAAAAGTTCCTCTTCATTGTAATAACTCTTTTCTCGATGTCGCTTATCAACATTTGGTTCTTTTATTTCTTCCATGGGATCATTCTCTTTAGAGATAAACTTCCATGTTATAGCCTTCGTAAATATACTTTTCAGGATCAGATACTTGCCTTTCAAGTTTTTTCGTCCTGAATCTTTCTCATAAGCAAAAAATTCCTCGATATCAATCGGTTTAATCTTGCTTAATTTCATACCTTTGAAAAATGGAATGATGTAATTTGTTAGTGTGCTATTGTAAGTTTGATAGGTTCTTAATCTTAAATTCTTTTTCACATGCAACTTCATCCATTTTTCCAATACAAAAGCTTCAAATGAAAGTTCCTCGTTTTTGGTTACCTTATTAGATGTTGCCACCTCAAGTTCAAATTCCTTTATAGCCTTTTTAATCGCTCTATCAGATAGACTCTTCATACGTACAGTTTTTGTAAAACGAATGCGCCGTCCTCTATCATCATAGCCTTCTTCCACGGTAATTTTTATTCGTGGTTCACCTTTTTTAGTAGGGTTTAAAATTTCATAACTTGCCATATAAATTCCCCTTTATTCAGTATTAAGAAAAGAGCTAGACGAATGAGCCTGCTCTTTCTTGATTTTAATGCTTAAACGTTTAAGTATTAATTTATAAATCTTGTGTATAACGTACTGCTTTTCCAATAACTCTTACCGGATTGTTTTCGTCCACTAAAATCGGATCATGTTTAGGATTATCAGGCATGAGGAAGATGGCGTTTCCTTGCTTCTTAATACGCTTCAACGTTATTTCCGTATCACCGTTCACTAACACAGCTGCTATCTGTCCATATTCTATTTCTGGTTGTTCTCGTATTAATACGTATGAGCCGTCTGGAACTGTTGGTTCCATACTGTTGCCTTTCGCTTTTAAGTAGAATAGATTCCCACTTGGTAACGTTTCCTCAGGTTCATACCTATACCCATCATGATTTTCAATTGCTGTGATGGGGTCTCCGCAAGCGATGTTACCTAAGATTGGTATTTCCACAAAGTTAGGCTGGACCGGGATAAGGTTTGTTGGTAAGTTTTTAATATTTGCACCAGATATATCTCTAATATATAAAGGGGCATTCTTATCAAAAAACACTGCTGGATTAATTCCATGGACTTCCATCATTTTTGAGATTACAGACTTAGGTAATTCTCTTCGACCTTGCACATAATTATTAAAAGCTGCCTTTTTAAGTCCGATGGTTTCCCCGAATCTTTCTTGCTCCATCCCACTTTTTGAGATAATATCTTTTAAAACTTTTGATATATCAACCAATGTTTCACCTCCCTTCAACACATAATATACTATACAGTACACATTTTGTAAATTAAATTAATGTTTTTTGTTGACAGTACACGAAATGTGTACTATGATGTTGAACAAGGAGGTGAGATTGTGAAAAAAGAAGTTACATTTCCAAAATTGCGCGGAGTGCTTGCTGCTAATGGTATGACCATAAAAGAATTAGCATTTCTTATGAGAGAAAGAGGTGTATTTTTAACTGCATCTGCTTTAGGAAATAAAATTAACGGTGTAAGAGAATTTAAAAAAAATGAAATGCAAATAATAGCAGAAATTTTAGGTGAAAATCCTGTTATTCTTTTTTTTGATATAGAGTACACGAATTGTGTACTGGGGGAAAACGAACTATCTTGCACAGTTTAAATAAAAGGAAATAAAGGAGGTGAAAATAATGGGAAACTCTTTAGTGCTTTATCCAACAGAAACTTTCGAGAATTACAAGAAAGTCGTCAACTTTTTAATTGAAAGTGGAATTGACGAGGAACAAGTAGCAATTATCGCTAAAATGCTCCTCGCCCATTATGTGTGATTATTTCAGAACTTTCATACCTGATCCGTTTAACTTGTTGTGATCATCTGCAACTTTAACAGCAGTTTGATAAAGTTCTAAAGCCTTTTTAGCAATTTCTTCTGGTGTATTTCCCGCCACAGGATTTCCAGATACTACTGCTAAAGCAAAATCTTTTTTATCAATGTGTTTTGACACGTTTATCACCGCCTATCAATTTAAGATAGGAACATTATACCAAATATTTAAAGCGCTGAGCTGGTAGCCAATGAACTAGCATAATCAGACTTATAGCTGATGTGACGGTAGCAACGTTAGAAAATGAAAAGGAGAAAACAAATGAAAGTCAAGCGCCTAGCACTTGTTAATGGTGACGAATATGAAAATGTCGAATTAGTAATAGAAATACCAATTGAGATAGAAAGTATAGTGCCTGGGCATTTCATTGGTGTGAAGACCAAGCAATATACAATCTACCTTCAAAAAGAGTTTATTGCATCACTGCAACTAGAGAAGAACTTGAGAGCTATTTCTTCTTAGCTTGAGCAAGAGCAGAAGCCGCAACCGATTTAGAAGTAGCGCTATAACGGTTATCTTTTAATATCTTGCTAGCTTTTGAAGCAACACTTTTAGATGTTTGCTTTTTATTAGCCATATTTCACACCACCTTTCTAGGAAAAAAGCATTTGATTAGAAGAACTCATAACGGTATCTACCACCGCCACGGACGATTAAAAAATATCTACCCATGCCTTTGACGTTGATTTTTACAGGTGTCTTGTTGTAATGACCGCCATAATACTCAAAACGTTGTCCTGATTGATACTTTCTAAAATTATTTTGGTCTACTAAAAATACATCAGCAGCATGTTGAAGTTCTACCACCACGCCTAGTTGACCAGCGCTGTCAGCATAAGGGATTCTAGTCATATAATCACATCCTTAGATTAATATAACTGTAATTTAACACAATATATTGTGGTGGTCAAATGATTGGAGGTACTATATATTGAATTTTTGTGTGAGAGAGATAAGAGAATATCGCAAGTTATCAAGATATCGACTTGCAAAACTATCAGGGGTTAATGAATCTACTCTTCAAATGATAGAAAACAGTGATAATCCTAACCCTACTTTTCGAGTGATGTGTAAGATTGCAGATGCCCTAGAAGTAAGTTTGGATGATTTAAGAAAAGAGGCTAAGGTATGTCAGAAGAGTTAGGTGCTCTAGTACGTTCAGAATTATTCAAACGCAAGATGAGCCAAAAAGATTTAGCAAAAATGCTTGGTATTTCTAGTGTCTATCTATCAGACATTATTCGTGGTAATAAAACGGGTCCAAAAGCACAAGAGCATATCAGACACATTCGTAAAATTTTAGAAATTTAATACATTTCATTAGTTATTAGAGAGGAAGTGAAAGTATGACTGAGAAGATTAGGGCAGTAAGAACAGTAGATAAATTAATGCAGTATTTAACTGAACATAATTGCCCTATTGGAAAATCAACTCTTTTAAATTTAATTCACAGTGGTGAAATACCTCATGTAAAACTCACTTCACATATATGGATATTTCATTTAGATGCTATTGACCAATGGTTGCAAGGGGAGTGGAAAAAGGAAGGGTGTGAAACCAAATGAACACAACCAACCTACAATGGCTAGCAATGTCGGGTGAGGATAAGCAGGCTGAGTTGAATAAGCGAGTGAAAAGGAGGTCATTAAGGTGAATCCAGTGAACATTAAATCAGTTCCAGTTGCATTGGTTGGTGAAGCATTAACATGCAACGTTAGCCCGCTGTATGAATTACACCAAATCGCCTATGAGTTACCTTTAAACGTTTTATCAGATGTGAAACAGCGTATAGGCGATTGGCTTGCCAGCGGTGGCAAAGAAACAGATCCATACATTAAGCAACAAGTGGCCTATGCCAAAAATGTTTACCAAGCCCTGAAAGGCGGTGGGATTAATTGCGGAACACATTAGGAGATTTAAACAACCATTTATTTGCACAGCTTGAACGCTTAAATGATGAAGATTTAAAAGGTGATCAGCTAGTAGAAGAAATTAATCGTGCGAAGGCTGTTACAGATGTAGCTAACCAAATCATTGCTAACGGTTCATTAGTTTTAAAGGCTCAAACTGTATATGATGATCATCTTAACGCAGATGCCAAAAAACCGAAGCTATTGGAGGGGTAAAACGTGCATTGGTGGTCGAAAGAAGAGCTTGAATATTTAAGGGAACATTATGTTTCACATTCAAAGAAACAATTACTTGAAATGTTCAATACTCATTTTAATTTAGCTATTTCAATGGGACAACTCACGGGAGCATTAAGTCGCTATCAGATTCTTAGCGGAAGAACTGGATGTTTTAAAAAGGGTCATGTTCCAGCTAATAAAGGGTTGAAGGGCGTTACAACAGGTGGCATTGAAACTCAATTTAAAAAGGGCCATCAGCCGAAAAACTATAAGCCTGTGGGTACTGAGCGAGTTGATCGAGACGGTTATGTACTAATTAAAGTTTCGGACAAAGGTGCTTGGCATGAACGTTGGCGCCATAAACACAAAGTCATTTGGGAAGAAGGGAATGGGCCAATACCGAAAGGCAGTGTCCTGATTTTTCTTGATAGAGATAAGCAAAATATTACTTTAGAGAATTTACAATTGATTACTCAAGCCCAGTTGGCAAGAATGAACCAAAATAAATTATTCTATCAAAATCCAGAGCTAACTAAGACTGGTGTCGTAATTGCAAATATTTATGCAAAAATGGGAGCTCTAAATCGAAAGGGGAAAGCAAAATGAAATCAACAGGTATTGTTCGCAAAGTAGACGAGTTAGGTCGTGTGGTTTTACCAAAAGAATTACGCCGCACATTAGGTATTGAGGAAAAGGATCCAGTAGAAATCTACATTGATGGTGACAAAATCATATTAAAAAAATATCTGCCAAATGCTGAAAAAGAGGATGTAATTTCATCTTTAGAAAAAATGGCGGCTGGTGCAAAAAATCCAAATGTTATTGATGTTATTGATCGCGCTATTAAATTAATTCGGTAGGTGAAAAGAATGAATGATTGTCTTTTAGAAGTCTTGGGAGATTACTTTGTAAAACATGATCTGGTCAATAAAGGATGGGAGTTTCATGAATTTGTTGCCGAATGGCAACGAGGAACCATCGTGTTGGACCAAAAATAAAAGCCCATTACCGCAGCAACGGTATTAGGCTCAAAGGTAATACACCAATATCAACATTATAACATGAAAAGAGGTAATAACATATGAATTTTACATTAACTATCCAAGCACCTGGTCTTGAAAAGGCCCTAAATAACTTAGCTTCTGCACTACAAGGGAATAACCTTGTAAATAGTGCATCTGTGGTTAGCGAACCTCAAACGATGCCTCAACAACAGGTAATGCCTGAACAAATTCAACAGCCTGCAGCTGTTCCAACTTCTATGCCGCCGGTACAGCAACCAATGCAACAGGTTCCACATCAGCAACAACAACCTTTGGCTCAAACAGCTCAACCTGTACAGCAACAACAGCCAATGCCTCAACAACCTGTACCAACAACTCAAACAGCGTATTCGATGGATCAATTGGCTGTAGCTGCAACTCAACTTATGGACGCAGGAAAACGAGATCAATTAATGCAACTGTTAGCTTCATTTGGTGTACAAGCTTTAACGGCTTTACCGCAAGAACAGTATGGCGCTTTTGCAACAAAATTACGTGAGTTAGGTGCAAACATATGACAACAGCAATTAAGCACGCTGAGAGGGCGCACGCGTTACTCTCAGCCTCCGCATCGTCTCGTTGGTTGAATTGTACGCCTAGCGTTCGTTTGGAAGAACAGTTTCCGGAATCAACTTCTACTTATGCAGAAGAAGGAACGCTTGCCCATGAAATTGCCGAACTAAAGCTTCGAAAATATTATACCGAGCCTATGAGTCAACGTACTTTTAACACTCGCTTGAACAAGATGAAAAAACATGAATTGTACCAGGAAGAAATGTTAAAGCATACAGACACATACTTGGAATACCTGCAGGGCCTAACAATTGGCATGAAATCAACGCCATATGTAGCAGTAGAAAAAAGGATTGATTATAGCGCCTATGCACCGGAGGGCTTTGGTACGGTTGACTGCTTAATTATTAGTAGTGACACGCTTTATGTAACTGATTTTAAATACGGCAAGGGTGTTTCAGTGAGTGCCGAAAACAATCCTCAAATGAAGCTTTACGCGTTAGGTGCTTTGATTGAATATAGCTTTTTGTATCCAATTAAGTCTATTAAATTGGCAATTATTCAACCCCGTTTAAATAGTATTTCAGAGTTTGACCTTACAGCTGATGAATTGCTTGCATGGGGCGAAGAAATAAAACCGACTGCTCAACAGGCTTTTGAAGGTACAGGAGAATTTGTACCAGGTGAACACTGCAAATTCTGCAGGGCTAAAGCACAATGCCGAGCAAGAGCAGACCAATACAGCGCCCTGGGCGATTTTAAACAGATGAAACCGCCATTGTTGAGTAATGATGAAGTTGGCCACATCTTAGAAAAGGCACAGCATATTGAATCCTGGGTCAAAGCTTTAAAAGACTATGCGCTAACGGAAAGTTTAAAAGGTACAGAAATAGCAGGATGGAAAGCTGTTGCTGGCCGAGGTTCAAGATCCTTTACAGATTTAGACTCAGCATTTGCTTACTTGAAAGACAATGGCATTGATGAAGCATTGCTTTATGATCGTGTTCCATTAACTGTTTCACAAATTGAGAAAATCTTAAAAACTGAACAATTTAGAAGTTTGCTAGAAGAACCTGGTTTTGTTCAAAAGTCTGCAGGTAAACCAACACTTGCGCCAATAGGTGATAAACGAAAGCAGATCCTCAATGCCCCAGATGCTTCGGAGGATTTTGCTAATGGGTGAAATTGCAGATTACCATGTTGAACAGTTTACCTCTGGTAGATGGGGCATGAACACAAATGAAAATAAAAGGAGAAATGAAATTATGACAAATCAAAATCCAACTCGTGTTGTTACAGGTGAAGTTCGTTTAAGCTACGTGAATTTATTACGTCCTCGTGAAAATCAATATGGAGGCGAACCAAAATTCAGTACGACGATTCTTGTTCCGAAATCTGATTTCGCTACTAAACAAAGTATTGATGCCGCAATTGAAGCTGCAAAACAAATCGGGAAATCAAAAGTTTGGAACGGTGTAATTCCTCCTATGGTAGCTATTCCAGTTTACGACGGTGACGGAGTAAAACCTTCAGATGGAATGCCGTTTGGTGAAGAATGCAAAGGTCACTGGGTATTTTCTGCATCATCAAAAGTAGATCAACCACCTAAGATTGTGGACCTTAATTACAATCCGATTATCGACCCTACAGAGGTGTATAGTGGAATGTATGCTCGGATTGCTGTTAACTTTGCGCCTTATGCTCAAGCAGGAAAAAAAGGTATTGGTTGCTACCTAAGTACGAATGTACAAAAGACTCGTGACGGAGAGCCGTTAGGGGCGTCAGCACCAGCTGCTCAAAATGATTTCGGCCCAAGTGTTGGTGGACAGGCACCTTATGTTGATCCAGCGCAATTACCTTTTAACCAACATCAATATGGTCAACAGCAACAACCGATGCCGCAACAGGGATATGGCCAGCAACCACAATATCAACAACAGCCGCCAATGCAACAAGGGTATGGTCAACAGCAACCAATGCCGCAACAAGGATATGGCCAACAACAGCAACAACCTGCACCTCAGCAACAGCAATTTGATCCAATCACTGGCGCACCAATCGGTGGCGTTTATGGACTATGATTCAAACATTAAATATCGACATTGAGACGTTTAGTAGCGTTGATATTAAAAAGGCGGGATTGTACAAATATGTGCAATCCCCAGATTTTCAAATACTGCTTTTTGCGTACTCAGTGAACAGTCAACCTTCTCAGATTATTGACTTAGCGCAGGGAGAAACGATTCCGCAAAACATTATTCAAGCTTTAGCAGATCCTTATGTGACAAAGAACGCCTATAATGCAGCCTTTGAATGGTACTCATTAAGTAAGTTCTTTAAAACGCCTTTAGAACAATGGCGCTGTACGATGTTTCACGGCTTGTATTGTGGGTTTACATCCGGTCTTGGGCCAACAGCTGTCGCGCTGGGATTACCGCAAGATAAAAGGAAAATGACTGCAGGTACGGCCTTGATTAAACTGTTTTGCACACCGACAAAGCCAAACAAGAAAAACGGAGGACGTACTCGCACGTTACCACATCACGAGCCAGAAAAATGGTTGCTTTTTAAGGATTATTGCTTGCAGGACGTTGAAGTTGAGAAAGAAATTGCGAGGCGGCTATATCGTTTTCCAGTACCGCAAGCCGAACAGCAACTTTGGGAGTTAGATCAACGAATAAACTTGCGAGGTGTAAAGATCGACCAAGAGCTAGTAAATGGCGCTTTGTATGTTGATGATTTAACAACCTCGGCATTAACAATTGAAGCTTCAAATATTACAAAATTATCGAATCCTAATAGTACACAGCAGTTAACTGAATGGCTTGAAAGTAAAGGAATCCAAGTTGAAAACCTTCAAAAAGAAACAGTTTCTAATTTAGTGAATGAAACTACTGGTGAAGTAAAACGAGTATTGGAAATACGACTAGAGCTTTCCAAAACAAGTGTTAAAAAGTATCAAGCAATGGTAGAAGCTTTGGGGGAAGATGGTCGAGTAAGAGGGCTGTTACAACACTATGGAGCCAACCGGACAGGAAGATGGGCCGGGCGATTAGTGCAGGTGCAAAACCTACCTCGAAATTACCTGGATACTTTGGGACTTGCTAGAGATCTTGTAAGTGCTAAGAAGGTTGAAACACTTAAACTCATTTATGGCAATGTGCCTGATACGCTTTCTCAACTTGTTCGTACAGCTTTTATTCCAAGTAAGGGTAATACCTTATTAATTTCAGATTTTAGCGCTATTGAGGCGCGCGTTATTGCCTGGTTAGCAGGTGAGCAATGGCGTTTGGATGTTTTCAATACGCATGGCAAAATTTACGAGGCCTCAGCTTCACAGATGTTTGGCGTTCCACTTGAACTGATTAAAAAAGGAAATCCGGAACATGAGTTACGACAAAAAGGGAAAGTGGCCGAGCTTGCTTTAGGGTATCAAGGGGGATCCGGTGCGCTTATACAAATGGGTGCCTTAAATAACGGTTTATCAGAAGACGAGTTACCGGACATTGTAAGGCGCTGGCGGTCTTCAAACAAAAGAATCGTAGATTTGTGGTACTCATTAGAAAATGCTGCTCTTGCAGTATTACGAACAGGGCAACCGGTGGGCGTGAAAGGCTTACTATTTGCCAGGGAAAGTGATATTCAAAACGGATTAGATTTCTTAACTGTCTTACTACCAAGTGGCCGCAAATTGTACTATGCAAAGCCTTTTCTTGCTGAAAATGATTTTGGTAAAGAAGCTATCCATTATTGGGGCATGGATCAAACAACTAAGAAATGGAGTAAGGTTTCCACTTATGGTGGCAAATTAACCGAGAACATTGTTCAGGCCATTGCACGCGATTGCTTGGCTGAAACATTAAAACGTTTAGAAATATCAGGCTATGAAACCGTAATGCACATTCATGATGAGGTTGTGCTTGATGTACCGGTGCATTTAGCTGATTTAGACAAAGTAGCAGCCATTATGGGCCATCCTATAGCATGGGCGCCCGGATTACCGTTAAATGCCGATGGATTTATTTCGGCTTACTATATGAAAGATTAGGAGGGTGAAAGTATGTCCTATGAAGATCATTTTAATTCTATCGTTAAAAAATTACGATCAGAGGCACAAAGCATTAAAGGGAAATTAAGAGCGCAAAACATTGACCGTGATAAAAAATGGAGGTTAGAAAATCAATTGGTCAATCTTCAAAATACAATTTCACAGTTTGACACCAAGAAAGTACAACCTCGAAAACTTTCAAATGGATCTGTGGTAAACGTGTTTATTCTTGATGCTTTCTTGAAGAAATTAAAACAGTTTGACCACGAGTTAGTTGAAACAAGCGATGGGCTAGAATTGCGCTATTGGTCTAAAAAACATCCGGAGCAGTCAAAAGGGAAGATGACTTTTTATGCCCTGGATCGATACTTACTCTTTGAAATTCCTCTCTTAGAAGAAACTTATAGAGTGGTAAAGCTTGAAAGGGCCCTGGCATAAGGAAGGATGAATGCTGCTATGCAAAATAACAGGCAAATAACAATATCGGCAGCTGGCAGCAGGAAAGCGACTGTATGGCCTGCTCAAAAATTATATTGGTCTGAATTAGTTGAACGGTTACGTACACCAATTAGAGGCACCGAAACACTTGAAGAATATCTGAAAATGGCTAAGTCACAACAGGACGAACTTAAAGATGTTGGGGGTTTTGTTGCAGGTGAATTATTAAATAACAGACGTAAAGCCACTAATGTATTAAGCCGCGACATTTTAACACTTGATTTGGACAATATTCCTTCTAGCGGTACGCAAGATGTGCTAAGAAGGTTAGAAGGTTTAGGGTGCGCTTATGTAACGTATAGCACACGTAAACACCATGAGAGCAAGCCACGTTTACGCGTGCTTGTTCCATTTAGTAGAACTGTTACAGCTGATGAATACGAGCCTTTAGCACGTAAAATAGCATCAATTATTGGGATTTCTTTTGCGGATCCTACAACGTTTGAAGCTTCAAGGCTGATGTATTGGCCGAGTTGTTCAGCTGATAGCCAATACGTATTTCAGTTTGGGGATAAGCCGTTTTTAGACGCTGATGGTGTGCTTGCTATGTACGGTGACTGGCGCAACATTCAGGAATGGCCAGAAGTACCAGGGGCAGGGCAAACGCATGTCCGTTTAGCAGCCAAACAAGGGAATCCATTAGAAAAGCGCGGTGTAATCGGTGCCTTTTGTCGTCAATACGATATTCACGCAGCCATTGAGGCATTTTTACCCGGTGTCTATACACCAACAGATGATGGCAGTGGACGTTATACATTTATTGAAGGATCAACCGTTGGTGGTGCTGTTATTTATGAAGATGGGCTATTCCTTTACTCGCACCATGCAACGGATCCGTGTAGTGGGAAACTAGTAAATGCTTTTGATTTAGTGCGCTTGCATAAATACAGCGAATTAGATGATGGAGCAAAGGCAGATACGCCAGTAAATAAATTACCTTCTTTCGTGCAAATGAGTTCATTCGCTTTAAATGACGCCGGTGTTGCGGCCATTATGAACCAGGAACGCTATGAACGTGCAGTTGCAGACTTTGGCCAACCGCAGAATGCAGCAACGACAGAGGATGAAGTGAGTTGGATTCACAAATTAAAATTAAATCCTGCAAATGGTCAACCACAGCGAACGAGTGAAAATGTGCTAATTACTTTAGAAGGAGATACAAATTTACGTGGCCGGATCAGGCTTGATGAATTTGCAAATGCAATTGTCGGTTTTGCACCGATGCCCTGGGCGCCCCGCGATCAGGAACAAGGTTCATTTCAATGGGGTGAAAACGATGATTTCGGCCTAGCAATCTATTTGGAAAAAGTGTTAGGTTTTCAGTCTAGAGACAAGATTAAACCGGCTTTAAATCAGTGTGCTGCACGTAACCGGTTTAATCCTGTTACAGAATACTTAAACAATGTTACCTGGGATGGCGTGAAACGATTAGAGGCACTATTTATTGAATATCTTGGTGCAGCTGATACGCCTTATGTGCGTGCTGTTACACGTAAATCATTTGTTGCTGCAGTATCAAGGGCAATGGTTCCAGGTTGTAAATATGACACAATGCCAGTATTAACAGGGGCGCAAGGATTAGGGAAAACTACCTTAATTCAAATAATGGGGAAAGCTTGGTTCAGTAACAGCATTGAAACGTTTGAGGGGAAAGAGGCTGCAGAGTTACTACAAGGTACTTGGATTGTAGAAGTGGGTGAAATGAGTGCCTACAATCGATCAGATTTAACAACCATTAAAGGTTTCCTGAGTCGAACATTTGACCATTACCGGGCAGCTTATGCAGCTAAAACAGAAAAGCACCCTCGAAGCTGTGTTTTCTTTGGTACGAGTAATAGAAGTGATTATTTACGAGATTCAACCGGTGGTCGAAGATTTTGGCCAATTGATGTTGGCGTGCAGAAGAATTTAAAAAGCGTGTTCCAGCATTTAAGTAGTGAAGTGGACCAGTTATGGGCTGAGGCCGTGATGTATTGGCGGCTGGGCGAGTCGCTGATATTAACTGGCGACTTGTTAGAAGAGGCGCAACGTCAACAGGAAAGCCATTCAGAACAGGATCCACGTGAAAGTCTTATTCGTGAATTTGTAGAACGTAAAGTGCCTTTAGATTGGCAGAAAAAAGATGTTAGTGAACGAAAATTGTATTGGTCAAGTGAGTTTGGCAAGTCTGATATTCAATTAGTAGAACGTGATCGGATTTGCGCAGTTGAGATATGGGTTGAGTGTTTGCAAGGCGAGATTCGCAACATGAAGCGTACAGATTCAATATCGATAAATGATGTAATCGGAAAAATAGAAGGTTGGGAAAAGCGTTCTAATCCTTTTAGATTCGGCCCTTATGGATTAGTAAAAGGTGGATATGTTAAAGGTTGAATGGTCGATTTTTGTATACTTTCCATCTTAAACATGCGTATACTTTGGCTATTTTGTATACTTACCTAAAATTTGTGAAATGTATACCTGTATACTTTGGAATTGTTAGAAAGTATACAGCAAAGTATACGTAAAAACCATTGATGAATAAGCATTTATTAGTATTAGTATACCTTGTATACCTTAAATATAACTATATTCAATATTAGGCATATTAGGTGGATTAGGCGTATATACGTTATGCCTAAATAGCCTAATTATATATATAGGTGAAAATAGCAAAAGAAAGTAAACAAGGTAGACAAAGAATTGGAGGCTAATATTTTGAGAGAAAGAGATATAGAAACACATTTACGAAATGAGATAAAGAAAATCGGTGGCAAGGCTTATAAATGGGAATCACCAGGCAATGCTGGTGTACCGGATAGGATTATCTTTTTACCAAATGGCCGAGTGCATTTAGTAGAGTTGAAAGCGTCAGGTAAAAAGCCAACGGCCTTACAATTAGCACAGCATCGAAAATTAGCACTGCTTGGCCAACAAGTTTATGTATTAGACAGCAAGGAAGCTGTAAACGGATTTATTCAGGATGTGATGTAAGCATGACAAAGTTTGTGCCGCATAGCTACCAAAAGTATTGCATTAATAGAGTGCTAAATACGCCAGCACTTGGATTGCTTCTTGATATGGGATTAGGCAAAACTGTAATCACTTTAACAGCTATTAACGATTTAAAGTATAACCGTTTTGCCATACACAAGGTATTAGTCATTGCACCAAAGAAGGTTGCTGAAAGTACTTGGTCAAAAGAAGCGTCTAAGTGGGACCATTTGCAGCTGCTACGAATTTCAACAGTTTTAGGATCTGCAACAAAACGGATGCGAGCTTTAAATACACCTGCAGATATTTATATTATTAACCGTGAAAATATTCCGTGGTTAGTAGATTACTATAGGCAAGCTTGGCCATTCGACATGGTGGTGGTAGACGAGTTTTCAAGCTTTAAAAACCATAACGCTAAACGTTTTAAAGCTTTGAAGAATGTAAGGCCACACATTCAACGTATAGTCGGTCTGACAGGTACGCCAGCACCAAACGGCATGTTAGATATATGGGCACAAATTTATTTACTGGATGGTGGCCAACGCTTAGGGAAAAATATCACAGGTTTCAGAGAAAGATATTTTGAACCGGATCAACGTACAAGAGATCGAGTATTTTCATACGCACCTAAAGCCGGTGGAGAGGATGCGATACAAAATTTAATAGGCGATATATGCGTTTCCATGAAAGCTGAGGATTATCTTGAATTGCCGGACATTACATATAACACAATTCCGGTAATGCTGGATAGCAAAGCACAAAAGGCGTATGAGAAGTTAGAGAAGGAAATGTTACTAGAAATCGATGAATCAACAATAGATGCAGGATCGGCAGCTGTTTTGACTAATAAACTACTACAACTTTGTAACGGAGCTGTTTATGATGAAGATCGAAAAATTGTTGACGTTCATGAATGTAAAATTGAAGCCTTTAACGAGTTAATCGAAGGACTAAACGGTAAACCGGCACTTGTCTTTTATAACTTTCAACATGACAAGGACCGGATCCTGAAAGCACTTAGCAAAACCGGTTTAAAAGTAAGAGAGTTGAAGACGCCACAAGATGAGACAGATTGGAACAATCGCCAAATTGATATTTTGTTGGCACATCCTGCTTCTGCAGCGTATGGCCTTAACTTACAACAGGGAGGGAATCATGTTGTATGGTTCGGCCTAAATTGGAGCCTGGAATTGTATCAGCAAGCCAATAAACGTTTACACCGACAAGGGCAAACAGAAAAAGTAATCATTCACCACTTAACTGTTTCAGGAGGCGTGGACGAGGATGTTATTTCTGCACTTTTAGATAAATCGAGTACACAAGATCATCTAATGAATGCCCTTAAAGCAAGGATAGAGAAAGTTAAAGCAGAATAAAGAGGTGAGGCAATGAAACAAGCTAAATTAATCGAAGAGGTAACACAAATCGCAACCTTAAAAGCTATCGAAGTGTTTAATGCCCAGAAGGAAGAAGAGCTGGAACGTGAAAAGGATAAACGGTTGCATAACACCAAGTTGTTACTGAAACATTATACGAACTTCCAAATATATGTCGAAGAAGAAATCGTGAACGATATGATAAATGATGAAGAGGATATACCGATTCACCAGTTAGTATTGAACGAAAGGGACATTGTTTCTTCTATCCGCATGTCAAAAGGTCGAACAATTGAGATGTTAAACCATTTAGACAACGCACTTGAAACTATGAAACAAATTTGCGAACAAGATGGCAGCAAGCATTACGACATCTTACAAAAAAGATTCATTGACGGCGAGTCGATTTCTAAGCTGGCAGAGGAATATGAGATTAACGAAAGATCGGTTTATAAACTGATTGATGCTGCTGCATCTCGACTTTCTGTCCTTCTTTTTGGCATCTATGGTCTAAAAATTGAGTAAGGGCAATTTTGGGACATTCACGAGGGCAATATGACCGTGTTAATATGATAGTATCGACAATTTATGAAAAGCACTGATCTCCCCTTGGTCAGTGCTTTTTTTAGCTTACAGTTTACTATACAATTACAATATGTTAGAATGGGAACATAAGTTCTGTGGTGCATTTGGTTGATTCCTTTGGAATATCTAGTATAATTTTGTATAAAATTGTCGATAATCAGGGGGACTAAGCATGACAACAGAAACTAAACAAGCATTTATAGCAAATTTTAACTGCACCTTTGGAAAAAACAATGAACCTATGTTAAATCATTTTTTTGATGTGATTCTTCCAGCATTCAGCCAAGAGATACAAGGTAAACCCAAGTCATTCTTTTTTGAAAATGTGAAATTAACAAATGTTAAAGGGGAATATGCACTAGCGGGATTAATCGTTAAAAGAACGGTTTTGGAGATTAAATCTCAATACATTAATGGAGAGCTAGTTAAAACTGATGAAAGTTATCCCTCAGCACCATATTCTTATTTTGTAATTAATTTACAAAACCACAGAATGGTTCTAGTTAAAAACCAAAAAGGAAGCCCTACCCTAGCGAATTTTTCAAGTTTAGCAAGAGATGTTTTGAAAAGCTTCATTAGTGTAAAAAACACGAACTTACCGGAGGAAGAAAAGATTCCACAGGTTCTCCTTAATGTAGTAGCAATTCCGTTCCAAGGAGCGATATTAGAGGAATTAAAGAAGGTAAAAAAAATAAAAAATGTTACATTAAGATTTTATCCGTTAAATGGGGATATTATGGATAATGAAACAGTAGAGCATTTAACAACAGCACTCAAAAGTTTAGGAAGTAAAACAGGTGCGGTTAGTTTCAATACGCCAACAGAAAAGGAAAATGTAGCGAAAGTGATTGAAGACACAAAAGGTTTAATGAAACCGACAATTAAGGTAGAATATAAAAATGGAACATCTGGAACATTAAAGGACGGATCTTTTACAGAAGTAATGAATATACAAGTAGAAGAAACAGAATCGTTTGGTAAAAACATAGATACCATTACAGGTAAAGTAATAAACAAACCTGAATTCAATGAATTAAGTGAAGAAAACAAGACTATATATAATAGAGTCTATGGAAAGTTAGAGGAGTATTATAAAAAACTTTTTAAATAAAAATAGATAAAGGTGGTATTAATGAATAACAAGGACAAATTAATTAATAATACCTTGAGTTTATTGGAATTAAAAAAGCTAGGATCTACTGCACTTTACAAAAAAAGCGTAAAAGCTAATTTTAAGTTATCTTACAAAAGGATTTTTTTCCTTATCTTTTTGTTTGTTTTATGCTTTTATATTTTATATACTCTTGCTTTTAAAGAAACAGCAGCTTTAACGATTATTTCAGATTTAACAGTAAATTTTAATGCTGTGATGATACCTATTTTTGCAGTACTAATAACGGGTTATGCAATATTTCAAGCGTTAACTAATGAAAATACAATTAACACGATGCTAACTGTAGTAAGTGAACGGGAAAACGTATCGAAATTTGCCTCCTATAATTTGTACTTTTTTGGAGTTATATGCACATATTTGATTTTAATTATAGGTAATTTTATTATATTAATTATTTTTAAATATTTGCCACCAGATTGGGAAAGTCAATTATTCACTACTAAAATAAATGAAATTATTGCGGCAGTATTGATAAGTATATATGTGATTATACTTGTGAATTTTATAATAGAAGTAAAAAGTTATGTATATAATTTATTTCAAGTATTTGTTACAAATGCCACTACTTCAGCGATTGCAAAAATTGAAAGTTCAAAAGAAAGTATTTCGACAGAAAATAATAATGATAGAAAAAATATACGGCCAAAGAGAAGAAGAAAAAGAAACCGATAGGTGTTATTAAGTCACGTTTTTTTTGTAGTGAACCCCAAACTTTAGATTTTTGCTCTAACTTTTGGGGGTTCAGTGCAATTTAGCGTGGCTTTTTATTATTTTGTAAAAGCAACTAGCATAATGGGGTGATGCCATTGGGAAAGTAAAGAAATTAAACCTGAAGCAACAAGCGTTTGCAGATAATTATATTGAATTAGGAAATGCAGAAGAAGCAGCACTACAAGCTGGATATAGCAAAACTTATGCAAGAGGTCAATCATACAAATTGTTGGCAAATGTCGGCATAAAAGCCTATATAGACAATCGCCTTGAAGAACTAAAATCAGAACGTGTAGCAGATCAGCAAGAAGTCATGGAATATTTGACAGCAGTAATGCGCGGAGAGCACACAGAAGAAACGCTTCGAGGTATTGGTGAAGGAGCTCAAACGATTGACGATATCGATGTATCTGCAAAGGACCGGATCAAGGCCGCAGAGCTTCTTGGCAAGCGATACCGCATGTGGATTGACAAGCAGGACATTACGGCTGTTGTAACGCCAGTATTCGTGGATAACGTGCCAGAAGATGACTAAGCGACCACACGTTGATGTCGCAAAAGCGATAGGCGGCGGATACAATCGTTTCTGGCATAATAAGCAGTTTTATCGAGTTGTAAAAGGATCCCGAGGAAGTAAAAAAAGTAAGAATACGGCATTGAATTTTATTTACCGTATTATGAAACACCCTTGGGCAAATTTACTAGTGATCCGCCGTTACTCAAATACAAATAAACAATCCACATATACTGATTTGAAATGGGCGTGTAACCAGTTAAAGGTTGCACACCTTTTTAAATTCAATGAATCACTGCCAGAGATAACCTACATTCCAACTGGCCAGAAAATCCTATTTCGAGGTTTAGATGATGAGCTGAAGATTACATCGATCACAGTAGAGATTGGGATTTTATGTTGGGCATGGTTTGAGGAAGCGTACCAAATTGAAACAGAAGAAAAATTTCGCACCGTTGTTGAATCGATCCGAGGTAGCTATGAAGCTGAGGACTTTTTCAAGCAAATTACAATCACGTTTAACCCTTGGTCAGAACGCCATTGGTTGAAGCGTGTTTTTTTTGATCCTTCAACAAGAGAAAAGGATACGTTTGCTACTACAACTACATTCCGTGTAAACGAGTGGTTAGATGACGTTGATAGAGCTCGCTACACAGATTTATACCGCACTAATCCACGACGAGCTAGAATCGTATGTGATGGCGAATGGGGCGTAGCTGAAGGGCTTATTTTCGATAATTTTGAGGTTAAAGATTTTGCTCCTTTAGAAAAAATTAAAAGCTTGCAAAAAACTGTTCATGGTATGGACTTTGGTTTCACAAATGACCCAACAACATTAGTAAGTGCAGCTGTAGATAAAGCAAATAAAGAGATATGGATTTATGACGAGCATTACGAAAAGGCTATGCTTACTAAGGATATCTACAACATACTTGAGCAAAGAGAGCTATTACGTACTCGAGTTACAGCAGATAACGCTGAAAAACGATTGATTAAAGAGCTAAATAATTTGGGGGCTCGCGGCGTGAAGGCAGCTGCTAAAGGCAAAGGCTCTGTAATGGAGGGTATTAACCTTTTACAAGGTTATAAAATTTATATTCACCCTTCTTGTGAAAATACGATCGAGGAATTTAACACGTACACATTCAAACAAGATAAAGAGGGACGTTGGCTGAATGAACCGATCGATGCAAATAACCATATTATCGATGCCTTACGTTACGCAATGGAAAACATGAAAGCGACGATGGGCGTATTAAAGTAAAGGAGGGTTGCTATGTTAGATCGAACGCACACTGATGAATTAATTGCACATGTTAAAGCTAATACACCTGCACCAACAGAAATTATTAAAGAGCTGTATGACGCGTTTGACAGTAGCAAGATGCTTGAAGGTGTTAAGTATTATGGGGTCAATAATAAGATCAACGAGCGCAAGATTTACACATACCAAGACGAGAAGAAAGTTGAAGATCCAGACGCTATCAACTCAAAAATTCCTTCAGGGTTTCATAAGATCTTAGTGGATCAAAAGGTTGCTTATTTAGTTGGAGAGCCAATGGTGTTTGGTAGTAAATCTGATAACAAGCAGCAACTACAGTTACTAGAGGAAATCATAGGTGAGCAGTGGGAGGACACTATTACCGAAATTGTCAAAGGTGCTTCTAATAAAGGTATTGAGTGGCTGCACGCCTTCGTAAATGAGGATGGCGATTTTGATTATATGGTTGTGCCAGCTGAAAATTTCATCCCAATCTACGACTATAGCAAACGAAAAAAGCTTGCTGCAGGTATTCGATTCTATGCATTGGGAGAGATCATCAAATTAGAGGTCTACGATGATGAAATGGTCACCTATTACGAAATGATTGACGATGAAGTTTATCTGGATGTAAATGTTGAAGTGAATCCATCAACACATTTTACGGACGCTGAGGGTATTTCGGGGATGGGATGGGGAAAGGTTCCGTTTATTCCTTTTCTAAATAACAGCGAAGAGATGAGTGATTTACATTTTATTAAAGAGAATATTGATAACTATGACCTGCTTGTCTCTGATGCGCAAAATACGCTCTTAGATATGCAGGCTTTAATTTGGGCATTGCGAGGATATGATGGTGAGTCTTTAGCCGAGTTTATGACAAATCTAAAACGGTATAAGGCTGTCAATATAGATGCAGAGGGCGGTATCGACACAGTTCGTGCGGAGGTCCCTGTTGAAGCCTATAAAACGCAGTCGGACACATTAAAAGAGAATGTGTATACATTTGGCCAAGGTGTTAACCCTTCGCCAGACATTATTGGGAACGCACCTTCAGGTGTTGCATTGGAGAATTTATATTCTTTACTGGACATGAAAGCGTCTATGTTTGAGCGCAAAGCCACTCTTTCATTGCGTGAATTTATGTGGTTCATTCAAACGTATTGCGAACTTGCCAAAAAAGGTAATTTTGATGCACGTGATATTACGTTTACATTTAACAAGCTGCTACTTACTAACGAAGCTGAAATTGTCCAGATGGCCCGAGATAGCGAAGGCGTCATTTCTAAAACGACCATTTTAGAAAATCATCCTTGGGTAAAAGATGTGGCTCAGGAACAAGAGCGATTAGAACGTGATGAAAAATTATATGGTAAAGATTTAGAGCTCTTAGACGAGGATGATGACGATGAATCAACAGGAGATTAATCGTATTTTAGATGAGCTTGAATCCAAAGCCGAAAAGGACATCGAAAAAGTATTTAATAAGCGCCTTAAGTCAATCCTGAATCAAATGCTTAAGGTGCATCAAAAGTTCGGTAAGAACGGTCAAGCTACCTGGACTGATGTAAATAAGTACAATCGCTTTAATCAAGAAATGAAGTTGATCGCTCAACAGCTTAATGCTGATTACAAAGCTATTATTAAGCTCATACGAGAGTCGGAGGAACGGCTTTACATTGAGAGATACTTATTGATGGCTTATCTATTACAACAGTCTACAGGTGAGGAAATGGGCTTTAAGATACCATCTATTGAAGTGATTCAAGCAGCAATTACTAATCCAGTTGAGTTTCTGACGTTACCGAAGATATTTGAAGCTCATAGAAACGAAATTATCAGGCGTTTGAACATCGAGATTGCACAGAGTTTACAAGCTGGCGAAAGCTACACTGACATGGCAATTAGAATAGAAAACGCTATGGGATGGACAAGAAAAAAAGCCATCCTTGTTGCTCGTACAGAGGGTGGCAGAGTGAGGTCAAGGGTTGATTTAGCTATCGAGGAACAGGCGAGTAAATCAGCACGGCTAACTAAGGTGTGGATGTCCTCGCTTGATACTAGGGTCCGTAAATCACATCGTAAGTTAGATGGTCAGAAAGCTGATAAGGATGGTTATTATCACTATGGAAAGTGGAAGTCTAAAGCTCCGAGACTATGGGGCATCGCTTCAATGGATATTCAGTGCCGATGCCACACGATTTACATGGTGAATGGTAAGTTACCTGAATACCGACGAGGCAGGGACTGCATGGACGATACCTACCAAAAAACACTGGCTGCTCGTATTGATGCTTACATGTCTGATTTAGGGCTTACTTACAAACAAGCTTTCAATAAAGCGTACAAACAAGTAAAGCCACCAAGTGTTGTGGTTCCGTTCGTGAGTTATGAAGAGTGGAAGAAAAAATTTAGTGGTGAAGGATAGCTGTAGTCATACGGCTTTTTATTATGCCTAAAACCCGTCTTTTTGGCGTTTGCAGACGTTAAAGTAACAAACCAAAACCCTATCGTGCGTACTACGATAATGCGAAATAGGAGGTATATCACATGAAAAAAGAAGATTTAATTGCATTAGGTTTAACAGAGGAACAAGCAGATAAAGTAATTGAAGGTTATGGTCAGATGGTTCCCAAATCACGTCTTGATGACAAAATACAGGAACTTAAAACAGCAAACGAAACTATTGCTGAACGAGATACACAGTTAAAAACATTACAGACAAAGGCAGCAGGCAACGAAGAGTTGCAAACTGAAATTACTCGCTTGCAACAAGAAAATGCAAATGCAAAAGCAGATCATGAAGCTGAATTACAAAAACGTGATTTTGAGCATGCATTAGATAGCGCGTTACGTGATGCAAAAGCAAAAAACGTTAAAGCTGTTAGAGCAAATCTAAATTTAGAAGCTATAAAGTTAGATGGTGATAAGTTACTTGGCCTTGATGAACAATTAACAGCATTAAAAGCATCTGATGATTACCTATTTACACCTGAAGGATTGAAGGGGTATACGCCTCCAAATCCAGGGGGAGGTGGTAAGCCAAAAGTGACCAAGGAACAATTCGATGCCATGAGTATTAGTGAGAAAACTGAGCTATATAACACAGACTATGAGCTCTATAAATCATTGAAAGAATAGGAGAATGAATATGAAGAAAGTAATTGGTTTACAATTTTTGAACAAACAATTTCAAAGCTTAAACATCCAGATGTTTGCTCAAACAAAAGCTGCTGATCTAATTAATCCAGAGGTTTTAGCAGATGCAATTTCAGCAAAACTGCCTAAAGCTATTCGTTTTGCACCATACGCAACGACTGACAATACGTTAGTAGGTCAACCAGGTGATACGATTACTCGCCCAAAATACGGGTATGTTGGTCCAGCTGCTGATTTACAAGAAGGTGTGCCAATGGACACTACAAAGCTCAGCATGACTACTTCCCAAGTAACGGTAAAAGAAACAGGTAAAGCAATCGAAATTACCGAAAAAGCGATTATTACAAACGTTAAAGGAACGTTAAATGAAGCTGAAAAACAACTACTTTTAGCAATGAAAGATAAAGTTGAAATCGATTATCTAGCTACTTTAAATACTTCCTTGTTATCTCATAATGCTGCACCTGTCACTCCAACTGCTATTATTGATGCTAAAGATGTTTTTGGTGATGAAGGAGAAGTTGAATGTGTACTATTTATTCACCCTAAAGACTATACAAAATTAGTGAAATCTTTATTTACTGTAGGTGGTAGTATTCAGGAAACAGCAATAGCTAAAGGCAAAGTTGCTGAATTAGTTGGTGTTAAAGATATCGAACGTTCTAATCGTTTAACTGAAGGTACAGCATTTTTACAGAAATTCGGTGCAGTTGAAATTGTGAATAAAAAAGAAGTTGACGTGAAAAAGGACGAAGATATTCTAGCTCGTACAGTTGTTGTAGCAGCCAACGCACACTATACAACTAACCTTTACAACGATAACGGTGTTGTGAAAATCGCCACTACTTAGAGAGGATATACACCTCTCTTTTTATTTGTGAAAAGGAGGGAAGAGTATGCTTTTGCGCCGTTATCATAATGTAAAAAAGGAATCTACAGAAGAGAAAGTCAATAGTTCACTAAAACAAGAAACGTCCCCAAATCTTGAAGAATTAACTGTTAAAGAGTTACGAGATTTGTGCAAAGTGCGTGGTATTAAGGGGTATTCAAATAAAACAGAAGAAGAGCTAATTGAAATGCTCTCAGGTGGTGTTGTAAATGTGGAATCCGACAAATGACGAAATCAATGAAATCATTTCATTAAATAACGATAAATCCACTACCCAATTAGTAGACCATTACACAGCACTAGCGCCTGTTCTCTACGACATTGGCTGTTCATGGACCAATAACATGTTTGACATGTCAAAGGGTGCAGATAGGCAGAAACAAAGTGCTATGAAGCTATTCATTGCAAAGGGATGTAAGTTTTTCGAAACTACTGAGTTAGGTTTAGTTAGTAGATCCATGGGGACGGTGGCTTATTCATTTTCAGACGAGATTCCAGCAACAGTTTATAAGCCATTAAAGCCATATAGAAAGCTGAGGTGGTAGCATGAAACAATTTCCTCATGAGGTTGAAGTAGTTCAGAAACGTAAGGTATCTGATGGTGCAGGGGGCTCTATAACAGAGTGGTCTCTTGTTGATACCATTGAGGCATTCGTTGATACACCAACATCTAAAGAGAGGTTATTAGCGCATCAGGTTCAAAACCCACTTGATCGTTTTATGTATTACCCTTATCGCACAGATTTAAAATCTAATATGCAACTACGATTTGATGGTGAAATTTATGCTTTCGCTGGCCGTCCTGAAGATCAAGGGGGACAACATGAAATCATGCGTGTGGCGTTAAAGTTGGTGACTGAATAATGGCTAGGATTACATTCAGTGGACGACGATTACTAAGGGCAGCACAAAGGTTTGAAGAAGGTTTACTAGATAAAGTATCAGACATCATATACGAGACGGCGAGGCTTATTCAAACGCAGGCTAAAGCTTTAGCTCCTGTAGATGACGGTAGCTTACGTGATTCAATCGAAATGAAGATGTTAGGTAAATACAATGCGGTCGTTTCAGTAGGGGTCCATTATGCAATTTATGTGGAGCATGGGACCGGTATTTATGCTGAGAATGGAAATGGCCGTAGAACACCATGGACGTATTTCAGCACAAAACTAGGTCGATATGTAACTACTGAAGGTATGAGAGCTCAACCATTTTGGGGTCCTGCTGTAGATGCTGGTCGAGAATACTTCGAAAGAGAAATGAGGCGATTAGGCTTATGAGTAATTACTATGCCTTGCCTTTCTTTGAATTGCAGAAAGCTATTTTTCAAAAGTTAACGGCTAGTCAAGCTCTAACATCCATTACACGAAAAGATGAAGATGATCTTGGTGTTTATGATGCAGTCGATGAGAATACACCGTATCCATATATAACAATCTCAGAGCCTTACACGAGCCCATTTAATACCAAAACCAGTAATATCGAAACTATCACATTTACGATACACACTTGGTGGAAGGATAACGATGATTACAGCGGCAAGCGCGTAGTATACGAGATGTTATCAGCTTGTCAACAGGCTCTTATGGGTCGAAACTATCCAATACCAGGTGCGAGAGTATTAAGTGTCACAATACGTGAATCTCGTGTTATTGACGATAATAGCCCAGGTGTAAAACATGGCATTTTAACAATTCAATATAAAGTACAAAACATCTGACAGTCCTAAATGGGCTGTTTTTATTTTAGGAGGGAAAATACTTATGCAAAACGGTAAAGACACGGTCTTGCTCGTACAATTAGCAGATGCAGCACTTGGCTCAGATGGTTTCTTAATCGGAAATCTTACTGAAAATAGTTACTCGCTTGAGAGTGAATTAGTAGATGAGCAAACTAAATTTGGACGTATTTTAGCTTATGGGCAATCCAGTGAGTCATTCGAAATCACAGCTTATGGTGATAAAAATGATCCTGGACAAAAAGCAATTCTCGATGCCATTCGAAATGAAAAGCAATTAAAAGTGTGGGAAGTTGATTTAAAAGTAAATGATGATGATACGCATGACGCGAATTTTGCCTACACGTTAGTTGAATCGGTGGAGAAGTCATCTCCAGGCGATGGCTTCCAGGAGTTGTCTGCAACATTACAAGTCATTGGTAAATCACAACAAGGTAAATTGCCTAAACTTCCGCAAGAGGTAATTGAATTTGCAACGTACGGCTTCGAAACACCTGGTGAAAAGTCGGGCGAATTTGGTAAGGATCAAACGGAAAGTGTAGTAGTGGAGAGTGTATCAGTAACACCACAAACAACATCGGTAGTAGTAGGCAGTACTCGTCAACTTACAGTGACTGTTCTTCCAGCGGAGGCAGCCAATAAAAACGTTACATTCGTTTCAAGTGACGAGGCTGTTGCTACGGTGACATCCGCTGGATTAATCACAGGCGTGGCAGAAGGTTCAGCAACAATAACGATTACAACGGTAAGTGGTGGTAAAACAGCAACTGTCGCTGTAACAGTCACAGAATCGTAATCAAAGCACTCTCAGGGGTGCTTTTTCTTTTACTTAAAAACATTAGGAGGGCTATATAACATGGCTACATTAACAATTGCAGGTAAACAACACGACGCGAAATTTGGTTTCGCATTTAAAAATTTAGCAGATAAAAACTACAACCAAACTGACAAGGATGGTAATGAAGTGGGTGGTTTTAGTTCTATTTATACAGGATTACTACAATTTGATATAGACGCATTAAAAGCTTTTTGGGATTGCGGTTTAGCTCACTTGGGGACTAAAGGACGCCCAACAATTGCTGAAATCGAGAAAGGTTTAGAAGCACGAATTGATGAAGACGAAGGTACAGAAGAACTGTTCAAAGAGGCGTTTCGTGAAATTGATTCTTCGGGTTTTTTCAAAAGAGATGCCAAGATGTTTTGGAAGAACTTAGAGCTATTCAAAACGATGGGCAAGACAGACGAGGAAAAAGCCGAGAACGAGAAGGGCATTCAAATATTTATGGACGCCAAGGCGGAGTTGTTGGGCGAAACCGAGTTGACGGACTAGAATGGCTCGAAGTTTTAACCGATGCAGCGCAAAACATGGGTATCTATGAAGTGGATCTAATCATGTCATGGACGCCTAATGAGTACAAAGCATTTAAAAAGGGAGCTCTTCTCCAAGATGTTGACGACTTAGAAAACATGGCTCGTATGGCTGTATTTCATCGTATCGCTGCTAATAAGAAAAAGTTGAACATAGAGAAGGACTTGTTTGACGCTAGAAGTGCTCGTAAGCGAATTATTGACGGTGATAACGCTTGGAAAGAATCAAAGAAAATTGATACTACACGTCATGCTAAGGCACAAGAAGCCATGAAGAAATGGGCTGAGAACTTTAACAAGAAGAGGTGAAGTAGATGAACGGGAACTTTACAGCGCGTATTGGTGCACGTATCACTGAGTTTATGGCTCGTATGCGACAAGTCCAGAATACGATACGAACTACTGCAAATGACGTTCGTGTAGACATTGGTGCGGACGTTAGTGAATTTCGCCGCCGCATGGCTGAAATACGTGCTCGTATAGCTGCATTAGTGCGAGAGAAAGTCGTCATTAAGATAGAGGCACGAATACAAGAATTCCAGAACAGTATAAATCGTATAGCGACAAACATTCGGGCATTTGGCGAGCTAATGCAACACACGCTTATGGGTACGTTAATGGCGGTCTTCCCTGCTATATCTCCATTGATCGCTAATTTAGGGGTAGCAATTGCGAACTTAGGTCCAATGATTGGGACTGTTGCAGGCTCTACTTTTGCTTTAGCAGGAGCATTTGTTAGCGCAGGTGCTGCAGCTGGCGCATTTGCGATTGTAGCAATACCAACCATCAAAAAATTATTTGACGAAAATGCGAAGTTAAACGCCACTCAAAGTAAAGCAAAACAATCCTTTGATGCAATGAAAAAAACATATCAGTCCTTAGTAAAAGAGACTGAAAAACCAGTCCTGCAAGCTTTTACAAGTGCTATGCAGTTCACAAATACATTACTTACTAAACTAAGGCCCTTATTTTTATCTAGTGCTCAAGCAGTTGCAAAATTAATGGATCAGCTTAATCAATCACTAGACTCTCCACCAATTCAAAAGTTTTTGGAATACCTGAATACTTCTGGTGGTCCAATGCTCGAGACATTTGGACGTGCATTTGGCAACGTGTTTAAAGGTTTGTTATCCATGCTTACAGCGTTTGCTCCATTAAGTGCAAGTACTGCAAAAGGCTTCGAGGATATGACTGCTCGTTTTGCGGAGTGGGCGAACGGGTTAAGTGGTAGTGCAAAGTTCCAAAAATTTATGGATTACGTAAATGAAAATATGCCAAAGATTAGAGCAATCTTCAGAGATGCTACAGCCGGCATAGTTTACTTTTTTAGCGCATTTGCTGGTTCATCATCAGGTATGATGGACGGTCTGGTAGCAATGATGGCTCGATTTAAAGAATGGTCAGCTAGTCTTTCGCAAAATCAAGGATTCCAAACATTCTTATCCTATGTACAGCAAACAGCGCCGAGTGTATTGCAACTAATTGGTAATCTCACTAAGTTTCTTGTGAACTTGGGTATCGGTATGGCTCCTCTTGGTGCAGCTATTATTAACATTGCTAATAAATTTTTAGAGTTCACTAACTCTGCAATGGAAGGTAATCGTGCTATAGGCGTGATTCTAGCTGGACTAATTTCATTAGGTGGTATCTTACTAGCAGTAGTGCCTAATGTTATTGCTTTTAGTAAATTATTTAAAGGATTAGGTCCAACCTTAACAGCTGGCTTAGGAAAGGCCTTAAAGGTAGTGGGAGGTTTATTCACAAATTTTGGTGGGACCATGGCAACTCTAGGTACTAAAGTGATGGCTTTTGCAACAAGGTTTGGAAGTGGTTTAGGTTTAATTACAAATCCAGTTGGTTTAGTTGTCATCGCTATAGTAGCTTTCATTGCGATCTTGGTACGCCTGTATCAAACTAACGATAAATTTAGGTCACAAGTTCAAACTGCTTGGGAAGTAATTAAAACAGGGATATCCATGGCCGTAACAGCAATTAAAAACTCGATCATGTCAGTTTGGACACAGATAACGTCATTTTGGAATGAAAACCAAGAAAGCATTAAGGCAACTGCCTCTACAATTTGGAAGTTTATTGGTGATGTAGTGACAACAGCCATGACAGTCATAGGAGATATCATGAAGTTTGTGTGGCCTGTTGTGAAAGCTTTAATTGTCTCTACTTGGGACGCGATAATGAATGTCATTAAAGGTGCAATTGATATTATTCTAGGCATTGTAAAGGTGTTCACATCATTGTTCCAAGGAGATTGGAAGGGTGTATGGGATGGAGTTAAGCAGATCTTAGGTGGAGCATTACAAGCTATCTGGGGTGCTGTGAATCTTTACTTTGTAGGTAAATTACTTGGCCCACTCAAAGCTTTTGGCTCCACTGCTAAGACATTCTTACAAGGCATTTGGACAGCTATTAAAGGAATATTCACGAATACTCTAAATACGATTAAAAATACTGTTACGACTATTTTTAGTGGTATTAAATCTACGATTATGTCGATTTGGAACAGTATAAAATCTTTCTTTAATACGATTCTAAACGGTATCAAATCAATTTTTATGAGTATTTGGCGTAGTATTGCCTCATTTTTAGATAATATGTTTACAAGCATCTCTGGTCTTGTCCGGTCAGTTTGGAATGGGATTAAAAATTTCATTTCAACCGTATTGAATGCTATTGCTAACGTTATCAAAAGCATTTGGACAGGCATTAAGAACACAGTTTCTACAATACTGAATGGCATTAAAAACGTGATTGAAACGATATGGAACGGATTTAAAACCACTGTTTCAACAGCGATGGAGAATGTCAAAATGGCTGTCGTTAATGGATGGAATGCAGCTAAATCATTCCTAGAAAACATTAGTCTAGTGAAGATTGGGGAATATATTGTAGCTGGTTTAGTGACAGGGATCAATAACTGGTTCGGCAAGGTAAAAGCAAAGGTTATGGAGCTAGCTGAATTATTACCAGAATGGCTACGAAACAAACTAGGTATTCACTCGCCATCTCGCGTCATGATCGCTTTAGCTAAATGGATTCCCATTGGCGTTGCTAAGGGTATTGAATCTGCTACTAACGTAGTTCAAAAGGCGACAAATACCATGGCTGGCAAGGCTATCCCTGATTTCAGCAAGTCTATTACAACAACGAAATCAGCGATGGATAACATTAATTATATTGTTAAAAATACAACCTCCAATACAAGCGCTAATGCTCTTGCCATTCAAAAAGATTATGCTAAGAAACGTGCTGATCTTGACCGTAAAACTGAACAACAAATTTCAGTTATTAAAGCATCGGCATCAAAAAAGACTCAAACAAATACGAAGGCTCAACAACAACGCATTAATAACATCTTGGCTGATGCTGCAGCTAGTCGTCAAAAATTAGCCAAACAAGAAGCTGAAGCACTAGCTAAAGCAAGAAGTAAGTCACAAGCTGAAACGTTAGAAGCTTTAGAGCAGTATGTATCTAATAAAGAATCACTTGAATTATGGTCTACTGAACAACAAGCAGGGTACTGGAAGTATGCAACTACTCTGTTTAAGGAAAATACAAAAGAGCGTATTAAAGCACAGAATAATTACAACAAAGCAATGGCTGAACTTGCCAAAGAGCAGTTTGAGAAAGAGAAAAATTACATTGATCGTAAAAAGAATTTCAATCAATTGTCACTTACTCAGGAACTGGCTGCTTATGAAAAGTATATGAAGCAATACAAAGCAGGTAGTGAGGAACGTATTTACTACGAAGAAAAGGTGGCACAAACAAAGAAAGAAATTCATGAAAAGTTGGTATCTCTCAATGAAGAATACACATCCAAGATTCAAGAGGCTAATCAAAAACTCATCGATGGATCCAAAGCACTTACACAAGAATATGAGGATGCAGTTAAATCACGAACGCAATCATTATATAGTGTTGCTGGTATCTTCGATGAAATGGAAGAGAAGGCAGCTGTATCAGGTCAAAAGTTAATCGATAACTTGAGAGGGCAGAACGAGGCATTTAAAGAGTGGGCAGCCAATTTACAAGCACTAGGGGCTAAAGGCATTGACCAAGGTTTGTTAGCCGAACTACAAGCATTAGGACCATCTGCATCTGCTGAAATCGCAGCCTTAAATACTTTGAGTGCTACGCAGCTTGCCGAATATGTAGCATTATGGCAAGAGAAATCTAACCTAGCACGTTCCCAAGCTGAATTAGAGCTAACAGGAATGAAAGAAGATACTGCTAAAAAGATTGAAGAATTAACAGCTGAAACGGCTACGCAGTTAGATACCTATAAAACGGAATGGGCCAACAAAATTAAAGAAGTGCGTACAGGTACCGTCAATCAATTCAATGCTATGGTTGCTACAATGCCTCAGATTGGCCGTAATGTGATTAAAGGTATGCAACAAGGATTATCAGAATTAACGCCTGACCTTCTCGCACAAGCTCAATCCATTGCCGAGAGTATCAAAGCCACTATCCAAAGTGCTTTAGACATTCATAGTCCGAGCCGATGGGGTAAGAAGATGATTGGCCATAACTTGGTGAAAGGAATTATTATCGGTCTAGCTGACATGAAATCGGATGCCATTAAAGCTGCTGAAAGAGTAGCTGAATGGATTCAACCGCACGTTGAAGTTAGCGATATTATTAACGACATTAATGGTGCCATCGATGCCATACAAACGGAAATTGAACACAAAGTAAAAGTAGATGTTGATGTGAACGGTGAAGGTGGACAAGGTACAAATGATAAAGGTGTACATCAAGAGGTGCATTTACATTCACCAACACCTTTAAGCCCATCAGAAAATGCACGTCAATTAAAACGTGTAGCACAACAACTAGCATTCTAAAGGAGGTCGTCTTGTGGAGACAGTCACATATACCAATCGTTTTGGAGAGTCCGTCACATTTGGCGGTCCTCCTTTTTATTTGCAAGAAATTATCGGTCTTGGTGATGTGCCAGCCAATTTACAAACACAACGGGTACCATACGAAGACGGAAGCACCTTAATTGATGTATTGCTAGAGGAACGATCAATTGATATTACATTTCTTATAGTTAATGCAGTAGACGATGGTGGATATGAAACCGTGTCTAGGCGGAGAACAGAGGTGGCACGTATCATCAATCCTAAGCTTGGTCCTGGTACTCTACGTTATGAAAATGATTACTTAGTACGCGAGATTTTAGTAGTTGCATCTAGTGTACCTATTTTCCCTGATGGTGAAGGCAGAGCTAAAACATTACAAAAAGGCATGATCAATTTCGTGGCACCAGACCCGTATTGGCGAAGTTTGAAAATCGACGAAGAACCAGCTTTCAAACCGTTATTTCAGTTCCCATTTAGTGGTCCTTTTCAGATGGGGATGCAACGAGATAGACGAATCATAAACAATGATGGAGATGTTGCGGCACCACTTTATATAGAGTTTTATGGACCTGCAACCAACCCGAAAATCGAAAATATAACAACTGGTGAGTTCATTAAGGTCAACCAAACACTCGCTGAAGGTGAAAAGATGGTGATCGATACAACACCAGGAACAAAATCGGTTGAATTCGTTGATGAAGATGGATCTCGAAGAAACGTTATAAACTGGCTCCATTTAGACAGTGTGTTTTTCAAACTTCAGTTAGGAGAAAACGACATCAATTATACGGCTGATAATGACGTCCAAGGAGCAATTGTAAACATCAGCTACCATAAGCGATATAACGCAGTATAGGAGGGATGAAAGTGGCAGAAATATTTAAGTTTTTTAACTCAGCACCAGGCGATGAACGATGGCACTATGCGAGTGATTTTGCCGATTACTTTGGCAACGTGCTGTCTAGTGGGCTGTTACATAAGAACGGCACACCTAATCTACAAGTAAAGGTAAATGCAGGCACCATGCAGACGTACGTAGAGGCTGGCGAGGCATTGATACAAGGGTATCAATATCAAAATACAACACCATTATTCTTAACACACGGTTTACCAGAACCAAGCTTAGACCGAATTGACCGTATTGTTTTGCGATTGGATAAACGAAACAATGCACGTCACATTAAATTATTCGTGAAAGAAGGCGTATCGGCTACCAACCCTGAGCCTCCTGCCTTACAACGAGATCAGTACGTATTTGAATTATCATTAGCACAAATAAGACTAACCAAAAATACATCTTCCTTAGAGCCTTTAAAGTTAATTGATGAACGTATGAAAGAAGATTTATGTGGTATCGTTTATTCGCTTATTAGCGTGCCTACAAGCGTGTTTCAGCAACAGTGGGATTATTGGTTTAATCTCAAGAAACAGACGCTTGAGGATGATTTAGTAGCATGGCAACTGCAACAGAAAAATGATTTTGAGACATGGCAAGCGATTCAGGAACAAGATTTTTTAACTTGGATTGAATCGATTAAAGATATATTGGATGAAAATGTAGCAGCAAATTTAGCAGCTAAAATAGCAGAGTTAGAGCAATCAGTTGATACTTTAGAGCAAACTGTTAATTCGAATTCCTTAAAAATAGATAACCATATCAAAGACGATTTAGGGCATGTTTGGTATGTTGGTGCCGGCGGTACATTAAACGCTATAAGTGTTACGTCTGATAAAATAATTTTGGATAACGCTAGTCCGCCTAAGCCAAAACAAGGTTCTGCTTATAGAATTTTTTCTAACTTCACCAATACAGGCAACGTCACTTTAAAAGTCAGTGACGGGGTCAAGGTTAGTAACGCGATTCCTTTACTTAGAAGTAACGGTACTCAAATCCCTAGCGGTGCTATGATTTCGGGTGGTATATATACTGTAGCGTTCAATGGCACAAATTTTATCTTACAGGGTGAAGGAGGTGGTTATGGTGTAAGTGAACAAATACCACTGGATAAATTACAATGTGAGCTTGTGAACGCGTCAGTCACACTAGTATTTAATGATTTGACAGATGCACCGTCATTTTCGCCCGCACAATCTATATATTACGATTATAATAATTTGGAATATCATGTACTAGGGAATGGTGGGTATAAAACATTTGGTGGGAACGGCGCTCTAAAGCGGACATTAGCGCTTAACACAACGTCCTACGCGTTTGCGTTTGATGAAGAACACGGTTTTATCTACCTTTCGTACAGCAGTTATAGACTAGCGAAAGTGAACGCTAGGACTCAAGCAATCATATGGGAAACACCTTCGACTAGTAACCCCATAAACGTGGGGTCAGTGGCTTGTATACCCAACAATCAAGGAGTTGTTATCGCTGTTAGTTCTACTAACTCATTTGAGTTGACGGCTTACAATAAAGACGGCGGTCAAAAATGGAAAATAAACTACAATTATTATGTGGGCGTTCACCGAAGTATTTGTGTAGATAGAGCGGGAAATGTATACCTCGCAGTTCAAAATAATGATAATAACCAAACGGTTGTCTATAAATTCAACGGCGTAACGGGTGTGGCGATGGTCGGTCCTATAGTTCTTGCGCAAGGCTACTACACCGCGCATAGGATGATGGTTGATGAAACTAATGGGCGTGTCATTATACTTTTAAGTGACGGTAACATTAGGTCTCTTAGAACGTCAGATTTAGGCATTGTCTACTCTATGTCAAACACTATGTTAACATCGGGTGGCATGGCACTTGATATAGACAAGAAAGGCAATGTGTATATAGGTAATAGAAATGGTAACGTTAATTTGTACACCAACGTAGCGCCTGGTGTAGTGAAGTTTAGTCCTACACTTTCCTATATGTGGCGAATGGGTAATATAATCATGCAGTACCCAGGTGATATTTCCATAGCGCTAGACAAAAACCCAGCCATCGAATATCCAGACTTTGTTATAGCGTTGCCTAAAACTAGTGGTTATACCACTAGCACCGTACGTTACAGACAAACACTAACAATAAAATCATAGGAGGAAAAACATTGCCAATATTATTTTTAGACCTAATGAATCCAAACGTAACAAAGGTTCAGCGTACAGCCTATGACACAACAGGTTGGACAGAAGAAGATTTACGAGATGGTATCGTTGTCGATTCCATTCCTGAACCTGAAAACAGCGGGAAACTATCCATGTTACACATTAACAAGGACACGAAAGAAATGTGGTACGAGTACGAAGAAGTGCCGAAGTCTGAAATTGAGATTTTACGAGATGAAAACCGTGATTTGAAGCTAGCATTAGCTGAGTCGGTGGAGGCACAACAGCAAGATAAGATAGAGAATCAACTAGCTATCGCAGAATTAGTAGAGACACTAACAACTAAGGGGGTCTTATAATAATGGCCAAATTATATTGGGATTTAATTAAAATGAACTTGCGAACAGTTGACCAAGTGCCGTTATTGTGGCGTGAGGCTGTACAAGTATTACTCGATAACGAAAACAGGTAAACGCAGCATTAAGCTAGCGTTATTTTTATTGTCTAACAAAGAAGGAAATCATTACCTTTTGTCGAACTATAGTAGATGAAAGGGAGTGGATTATTAATGAGTTTGTTAAAAGAAATAGAGAGAAATAAAGCCAATGTAGACACGGTGTTTTCTAGATTTATGGAGCTACGTAAAGTAGAGGTCAAAGAGCATGATAATTATCGTTTCTTTCAACTTTTGTGTGAAACGATTATGTGGATTGATATTACAAATGAATGGTTCTTTAAGAATGATAAAGAGGATTATACTCAGAGAAGACTTAAAGAAACCACAAGTATTAATGGAAAAGATATTTCATATGAAAATTTATTGCTTGGAATTAGGTTTCTGTTTAATACAATAAAACACAATATGAAAATCACAAATATTAGTAAGCCAAGCATTAATAATGGATTTTTATCTATCAGATTTGTACCTAGTGATGAAATAGATATGGAAGATAAATATAAATACGAATTTCCATTTAAAAAACCGTACGAGGCATATAAAGCTTATGTTGAAAACGAAAAAGTAATGGATATATTAAGACCAATTGTAGATTTTTTAAGAGATTACTTCCATGAATATGAAGAAATAACTATTTCATAGTTCCATATTGTTCAGTAACAAAGAAGTTAGATATTCTTAGCCTTTCACCATTGTGGAGGGCTTTTATTATGCAAAAGAAGGTGGCTATATGCAAAACATTCCCTTAAGAATCATTGATGATGAATTTAATTTACTTGGTGAGGTAGATCGATATACATCAGCTCAAATTGGTATCTCATGGTCAGGTATTGGGGAGCTAGAGCTTCAAATCAATCGCTACCTACAACATGCCGACAAGCTAGTCAAAGGCAATATCATCTTCCCATACAATCGATTAGACCAAGCATATATCATTAGGCATCGTGAAATTGAGTTAGATGAAAACGGCAAGCAAACGGAGAACTGGAGTATTAAAGCCTTATCTTTAAAAACTTTCACGTCTCAGCGCCTTATATATCCAGCTACAGGTAAGACCCATGAAAGCGTGACAGGTAATGTAGAAACAGTAATGCGTCATTTCGTGAACACACAGATGATTAATCCTAGTGATCCTGCTCGTATCTTTCCACGATTAGTGCTAGGTGCTAACCAAAATAAAGGTCCAGCCATTGAAGAAAACTCAAGGTATGACTCATTAAGTGAAAAGCTGACCGAACTATCAGAGCTTCATGGTCTAGGTTGGAATATTGAGCTTGATCTGAAAAATAAACGTTTTGTATTCGTTGTGAAAGAAGGAAGAAACTTAGTAGCCAATCAAACGGGGCTGCCACAAGCTATCTTTAGTACAGAGTTTGAAACCATTGAATCCCTCGAATACACTGAGAGTGATTTGGATTATAAGAACTTCGCAGTCGTAGCAGGTCAGGGTGAAGGCGTAGAACGCAGAATTATCTCCATTGGTGACGCTGCAGGAGCTGACCGATATGAAATGTTTGTGGATGCCAGGGATGTATCAGAGGAAGATGATGAAGGAAATCCACGTCCGGTTGAAAAGGTTGTAGCTGATTTAAATAAGCGTGGAAACGAAAAGTTATCAGAACATGCTCAAGAGATTTACTTAGGTGGTCAGATACTTACTACATCAAGATTAATTTATGGCAAAGATTTCAGCGTAGGTGATGTGGTTACCGTTCGTGATAAAGGATGGGGCGTTACGATGGATACTCGGATAACTGCAGTAAAAGAAGTATACGAATATGGCAAGCGAAAGATTGAGGTAGTGTTTGATAATGATAAGCCTACCTTTATCAGTAAAATGAGGCGTGAAATAGATGCATTGAAGTATGAATTGAAGAAATGAAGAAGGCAATATAGTATTCTATGAAAAAGGAAAAATCATTCTTAATAGAGAACATAAAGACAAGAGAGGATGATTTGATGAATTATTTTTCTAAAGATAGATTTGAATGGAATTTAGAAGCCGCAAAAATCACATGTGTTGAATTAAAACGGGGAATCTCTAAAGGGAATGAATTTGATGTATACAAAACTTTAAGTGAATCTCTTCTATGGATATGCATTACTGACGAGTGGTTATTCAAAAATTTTAGTGGGTATAAGGAAAGAAAAGCGAATGAAAAAGTGGAAAATTTATTCTCATCCCTTCGGTATGCTTTCAACTCTATGAAACATAATAAATTGATTTTTAAATTTACTCAAACTGAAGGTGGTTTTGAGCTGCCGTGTGAATTTCCAATTGAAATTAAACCAATTACATTCAAATGGAATTCTTTTGAGTCGGATAAAAATGATTATGAATCCCAAATAAAGAATTATGAAAAGTATTTAGTAGGAAAAGATATTTTACCAACTATAGAACTAGCTTTAGATTTTCTACAGAATGAATATTTTGTAACAAGAAAGTGAATGTGTGGCAATCTCATTATATGTGCTTGTTTGTGTCAAATAGAGAAGGAAAACATTACCTTTTGTCGAATGTGTATTAGTATAATAACGAAAGGAAGGTTTTTTATGAGTAAATTTGGAATAGATGAATTAATACAAGGTGCAATTAAAACATTCGAAGGTCAGGCTTATCATTTTGATAATTTTTTTGAGCAAGGTAATACGTTAGAAATACTAAGTAATAGTGGTAAAAACTATATCGATACATCGATTTTTACAACTATTCAATCAGCACTTAACGATGCGAGAGAAACATCAAGAAAATTATTAATAGAAAAAAATATAGTTGCTAGCTTGGAGAAAAAAGGGAGGTTTGGAGAAGAAATTAATAAAAATTTAAGTGAAAGAGCAAAGAAACTTCAAGTAGAGTACGAAGAAAGCTATAAAGAAGTATCAAGATTAGAAAATTTACTGTTTAATTATGAAAAATAATTTGTATCAGCACTCTCAACCGGGAGTGCTTTTATTATGCTATGAGACTAATCGAGATGGGCAACGGTATAAGCTACCGTATCTCGATACGTCTCATGGCTTTTTATTTTCACTAAAAAGGGCAAAGGAAGTGGATAAATGGAACAATCATTTAAATTTTTACTTAGCACAGTAGGTGGAGTAGTGTCGTGGCTTGTAGGCGGTTGGGGGTTATTAATGACGGTACTTCTAATTCTTAATGCAATCGATTTTCTATCAGGTATGGCAGCCAACTGGGGAACAATCAGTAGCAAACGTGGCTATCAAGGCATCATTAAGAAAGGCATGATGTGGGTTTGGATTGTAGTAGCTAATTTAATTTATTTAGTACTGCAAGACCAAGGCTTTTCAATTGGGCAAATTATTCCTGATGCCGTGGTATTGATGTTCATCTTAAACGAATTGGTGAGCTTAGGGGAAAATTCAGCCAAACTAGGAGTGGACATGCCTGCACCAGTAAAAAAAGCTTTAGAAATCTTCAATTCGAAGGAGGAAAAAGTGAAATGACGTATGCATTCAAACAATCATTTTTACCTTCAAGCAAGTATTCAATCAAGGCGCCATATACAATGGTGCCTCAATATATTACTGTACACAACACAGCTAATGACGCACCTGCAGCTAATGAAATTTCGTACATGATTGGCAATAACAATCAGGTGTCTTACCATGTTGCCGTGGATGATAAAGAGGTTATTCAAGCAATTCCTTTTAACCGTAGCGCTTGGCATTGCGGGGACGGTGGAGGTAGTACCGACCCTAATGCTTTAAAGAAAGGTAACCGTCTTTCTATTGGAATTGAAATTTGTTACAGCAAGAGTGGTGGTGTTCGGTATGGAGTGGCTGAAGAAAATGCTGTCCAATACATTGCGAAGCTTTTAAAACAATATGGTTGGGGTATTGAGCGAGTTAAGAAACATCAGGACTGGAACGGTAAATATTGCCCTCACCGAATCTTAAGTGAAGATCGTTGGGGTAGTTTCTTAAAACGAATTGAAGAAGCAATGAAACCAAAAGAATCCGATAAACCAACAGAAAAGGATGATGACACAATGAAATTTACGAATGAAACAACTAAAACTGCAGTGCGTGATTACATTAAACAATCAGTTGATAAAGAGGTAATCAATAAATCTTGGTTGGAAAAATTCGATAATGGCACTATGACAAGTGGAGATTTTGAAGGATTGAAGATTATCATTGCACAAAGATAAAATATTGAAGACCAGTGAAGCTAATTGAACTGGTCCTTTTTGTCTTATAAACAAAAAATTATTCAATTAATAATAATCTAATTTGTGAACTTTTTACAAAAAAATATTATTGTTGTTCGGACATTTTTTTTTACAAATGTCAATAACAATTGTCTGTTTTGTTACTTTTTATCTACATTAGTATAAAAATACCGCCAAAAAATGGCGTGATGAGTTGGCGGGATAAGGCGTGAATTATTGTAAAGTAGAATATTACCGCCAAAAAACGCTATTAAGACCGCCAAAAAAGTGGCGTCAAATTTCCATTGAATTGGTTCCGCTGGGAATGATAGTATGAAGTTACCTCGAGGGTAAGACTTTTAAATTTTAATTTTCAGAAATGATTTTCGAAAATAATAGCATTACTAACATCGGAATATAAGGTTTTAAATTATAAAAAAGAAAAAGAGGGTTACCAATAATGAGCAAAATAAAATTTTTAGCAGCAACTTGTTTATCTACTTCACTACTACTTTCAGCAGGTTTTACAAACGTAGCACAAGCTGAAGAAATTAATCAAGAAAGTCAAGAAAAAATCCAACTTCCTCAAGAGCAAATTGATTATATGAAATCATTTTTTAATGAATACAATGTTGATAATGAAACACAACTTCAATTAATAGAAAAAGTGGAAAATGGTATTTTAATGGATTGTTATTTAGAAAACAAACAACCAATCGATACTTATACAACAGAATCTGGTAATGTTACAGAAACTGTAGATGTTTATGAAGATGGTTCAATTATTGTAACTGCACTTGATTTGTCAGAAGCAATAGTAGAGGAATCTCAAGAAGTAGAAAATAACAATAAACCTAGTATAACTCCATTTGCTATTGACATAAGTGATGGCAGTGTTACCTCAGGAAGTGGATATACAAACTACAAAAATGCTTTTATTACTGCAAAATCAGCAACAATCCCAAAAGCCGGATTCTATGCAGATTTCACTGTAGTTAATGGAGGTTATAGTTACATTTCGTATGTTAATCAATCTTATTATCTTACTCTTTTTGGAGGCTATGCAAATAATGAGAGTCTAACAACAATTAATGCAAAAGAAACAGGCAGTGCACCAGCTGAGGCTATATTAAAATGGACATTCGTAGCTTGGAATGGTGGTGCAAGTACTACAGGTTGGTTAAAATTGCACATTCAAAATAGTAGAGTTACTACGCCGAACTTCTTATAAACAAAAAGTTAATTTGAAATAAGAACAACAAAAAATGATACGAAGATAGACTTCGTATCATTTTTTTATTAATACAACGAAAGTTGCTTTAACTAATTTTTTAGTCAACTTCTTTTAACATTTTTTCTATAATAACTAATCGTTCATTTAATTCATCTAATCTTTTGTTTAACAAGATTGAATTTTCTTTTTCGAATGCTAATCGTTCTTCATTTTGTTTTTCAAATTTTTTAGCTATCTTTGAAAGGATAAGCCAAGCTAGTAAAGCAATTATAACTATCGGTACTAATTGTAATAAGAAATTCATGAATAAACTATTAATTAAAATATTTGTTGAACTCATAATCTTACTCCTTTAAATAATTTTTCTTTTTAATTGTTAAAGATGAAATAAGTGAATAGATCAGTTCTGAATTAATATTCAATTCAAATGGATTTAGCATATAAAATTTCGCTGCTTTACCAGTTTCTAAAATTTCCATTTCACTTGTAATAAGTTTCGCCTCCTCTAATTTTTGAAGATGCAAGTAAAGCAAAGGTCTGCTAATTCCAATTTCTCTTGCTAACTGACTTACATATTGTTTTCCTTCATATAACACACTTATTATCTTTAATCGATGGGGATTAGAAAGAGCCTCAAGAACTAAAAGCAAATCATTTCCAGAATTTAAATATTTCATATGTAAGTATTTTATTACATATTTACTTAATTGTATATAGGTTTACCCAAAAAAATGAAATCATAAGGGAAAAATTATTATTATTATTAAGTCACTAAAATAAAGACATGGCGCTCATAAAATGTGAGTGCTTGTTCTTTTGTGGTTTCGGAATCTATTCAAGATCACTGTATAAAAAGTGACCAAAAAAGTGACCAAGTAAATAACTTTTATAAATTCTGGATAAATCAAAGCAATTACAAGTCTTTTAAAAACCCACTTAAATAAGTGTTTTTAATATGTTTTGCGTCTAAAAAATATCAAGTAACTTCTATATTAATAAACGCCTCGATCGTTCATCCCAGGGAAATTGTGCGCCCATAAGGGTTTATAAGGAATCTGCTTTCGCATAGCAGTAGGGACATATCACAAGCTTCACCCTATCATCAGCCAACTTATCTGAAAGGGAAACCGGACAGGGAGTGTAGCATGTTGGAAAAGCCATAAGTTACTTAATGACCGAAGTACGACTGAATGGCGAGATGAATTGTATAAATAAGGATAAAGGCTAAACTGCTTGAATGACAGCTCAAGGGGGACTACGGGGACCTTTAGCGGGAGGTCATGATTTACGCTATTTGAAATGTGCATTGTCCTTAAAGATTTCGAGGTCAATGATGTGATACCATTTCACCCAACTTTCGTATAAAAGTAACGAGCGAACGTCATATCCGACATTATACATGCGACAAGTCTTTATAAATCTAAATGGGGATTACCTAAGTCAGAATGCCTTTGGGCTATGTGTATAGACACTGAATATCTGATATGGTAACGGAGCTCTCGTAGTAGTCCGAGCTAGGGAAAGCCTAGTACATGGCGAAGGGGAGCAGTTTACAACGTTAATACAAAATTGGGAAGGAGCGGAGGCTCTATGAGAATTCCAAAAGTAGTATTAAATCGTCTAACTGCCAAAGCAAAAGATAAGAATTATGTATTTGAACGGCTATATCGTAACTTATACAATAAAGAGTTCTATTTTGAAGCTTACGCAAAATTGTATACAAACAAGGGTAGTAATACAAGAGGGATCAATGAAGATACGATTGATGGTATGAGTATAAAACGTATTGAAAAGCTCATTGAAAAATTAAAAACGCAAACGTATCAACCAAATCCAGCACGACGGACGTATATCCCAAAAAAGAACGGGAAAACAAGACCGCTTGGCATTCCTACCTTCGAGGATAAATTAGTCCAAGAAGTTGTCCGGCGATTACTTGAAAGTATTTATGAACAGCATTTTTCCATACACTCTCATGGATTTAGACCAAATCTTAGCTGTCATACAGCATTGAAAGAAATCCGCAATACTTTTACGGGGACAAGATGGTTTATTGAGGGGGATATTAAAGGCTTCTTCGATAATATAGACCACCATGTATTAATAAATATTTTAAGAAAACAGATTCAAGATGAAAAATTCATCAATTTAATCTGGAAGTTTTTGCGAGCAGGCTATGTGGAAGATTGGGTATTTCACAAAACTTATAGTGGTGCACCACAAGGCGGGATTATTAGTCCTCTGTTATCGAACATTTATTTAAATGAACTCGACAAATATGTGGAGCAATATATAGAAAGCTATAATAAAGGTGATAAACGTACACACAATCTTACTTATCATAACTTAGCATCAAAAATTGCGAAGAGAAAAAGTAACAATAAACGTGATTGGTCTAAATTAAGTGAAGAACAAAAGAAAGAACGGTTAAAAGAATTAAAAGCGCTTTATGAAGAATTACAAAGCCATGATAGTAAAGACCTTTTTGACCCAAATTACCGACGCTTAAAATATGTGCGGTACGCAGATGATTTTATACTAGGTGTCATCGGTAGTAAAAAGGAAGCCGAACAAACTAAGCAAGACTTGAAAATGTTCTTAAAAAAACAACTAAAGTTAGAGTTAAGCGATGAAAAGACCTTAATTACTCACAGTAAGAAAAATGCGCGTTTTCTTGGGTATGATATTCGTGTTATGAGAGATTGGCATAGAATGAAAATGCCAAATGGAACAAAAAAGCGTAAGTTCAACTATCAAGCAAAGCTTTTCGTTCCACATGAAAAATATATCCAAAAACTTCTACAGTTAAATGCGTTAAAAATAGGAGCAAACAATGGTTGGAAACCCATTCATCGCCCGTATTTGGTGCATAATGATGATCTTGAAATTTTACGTACGTACAATGCGGAAATAGAGGGCTACTACAATTACTATCGTCTAGCGAGTAATGTACATGTTTTACAGTCTTTCCGTCAAACGATGAAATACAGCATGATTAAAACGTATACGAATAAATATAAAAGTACTGTCAGCAAAATTATCACTAAATATAAGATTAATGGGAAATTGGGTGTTCGATATGAAACCAAAGAGGGTCTAAAAATTGCTTATTTTACAGAGCAATGAATGGAAAAGAACGATACGATTAAACAGCCAACAGTTGATATAGTTGAAAATACATTAATTTATACAGGGCGAACGAGTATGATTGACCGATTACTTGTCGAAAAATGTGAATGGTGCAGTATAGTGGGAGTACCACTTGAAATGCATCACATCCATAAACTAAAAGGTTTAAAAGGCAAGAAAATGTGGGAACAAAAAATGATTGCCCGAAGAAGAAAGACAATGGCGTTATGTACATCGTGTCATCACGATTTACATAACATAATGGTAAGTTAGATTAAAGTAAATGGAAAGCCGTATACTCTGAGAGGAGTACGTACGGTTTGGAGGGGAGTTCTTGGAAACCTAATATAGAAATATATTAAGGCGCTGGGTTCTCACCCTACTTTCGAGAAGCTGTTAAACGGTCTGCCGCTTCCATTATTTGTGCTCATAATCATCCAAGTGGTGTGCCAACACCTAGTACGGAGGATATTGAGGTAACGAAGCGAATTGTTGAAGCCGGTTATATTATCGGTATTGAATTAATTGATCATGTGATCATTGGTGATCATCAATTTATTAGCATGAAAGAAAAAGGGTATTTTTAACTCTGCATGAAGCATGCAGAGTTTTTTTATGTTGAGCCAGCAAATGCTTTTTATACAGAAAGTTAAACATCTTCGTTAGGCAGCTATAAAATTTTTGTATTTTTTTGTGGTTTATTGGCGAACCTTTTTCATTACAAATCGTTAATGTATTCATAGAAACGCTATTATCTTCACAAAAATTGGTAGCCTGATACACGTTGTCTTATGAGAATAAAAATTATATGCTAATCTATACGTACTATTTTTAGTTTAAGAGGGAATTAAAATAGTATCTTTTCTGTGAGATGTAGTATGTGACACTACAAATTCTTGCGCTTTTCCGTTATAATGAACGGTATGAATTTTATCTTTATTCAGGAAGGACTCCCATCGAAATTGGTGGTGAGGTGAATGAGTGTGTAATTTTTTCGAGGTGTCAATCACCAACTGATGAAGATAAAAGCTTTGACAGGTGTGATAGGCTTTGAGAGGAGTCAATTGTGTTTTTTACACAATTAAAGTTCCTGCACATTGTCGTCAAAGATAATGGATATCAACGAAAGTATGGCTTATATAGAAAGGGAGTACACAATTTGTTTGGACTAGGAAGCAAAGATGTCGGGATTGACCTCGGCACAGCGAATACATTAGTGTTTATTAAAGGAAAGGGGATCGTTTTACGTGAACCTTCAGTTGTAGCAAAAAATACAAAAACAGGAGATATCGTTGCCGTTGGTAATGATGCGAAAAATATGATTGGTCGTACACCTGGCTCAATCGTAGCAATTCGTCCAATGAAAGATGGCGTTATTGCTGACTTCGATATTACAACAGCAATGATCGAATATTACTTAAAAGAGGCATGTAAAAACTCTGGAGGCAACTGGAAAAAACCGAATGTGATGATTTGTGTGCCTTATGGCATTACATCAGTGGAGCAACGTGCGGTTATTGATGCAGCACGACAAGCGGGTGCAAAAGAGGCGTTCACAATTGAAGAGCCATTTGCAGCAGCAATCGGTTCAAATCTTCCTGTATGGGATCCTACTGGCTCAATGGTTGTTGATATCGGTGGTGGTACAACAGAAGTTGCCGTTATTTCTTTAGGTGGTATTGTAACGAGTGAATCCGTACGTGTTGGTGGGGATGCGATGGATCAATCCATCATTTCGTATATTCGTAAAACATATAATTTAACAATTGGTGAACGTACTGCAGAAGCTGTGAAAATGGAAATTGGTACGGCATTGGCAGAAGGTCCAGAGAATAAAATGGATATTCGAGGACGTGACCTATTAACTGGTTTACCAAAAACAATCGAAATTTCTTCACAGGAAATTTCTGAATCATTGCGTGAAGCGGTTGCCTCTATTATTGACGGCGTTCGCAAAACATTAGAACAAACCCCTCCTGAATTATCTGCTGACGTAATGGAACGTGGTATTGTATTAACTGGTGGTGGTGCGCTATTAACAAACTTAGACAAAGTTATTAGCCAAGAAACAAACATGCCAGTCTTTATCGCAGAAGATCCGTTAGACTGTGTAGCAATTGGCACAGGTAAAGCATTAGATCATATCGACTTAATTCGTCAACAACAAGTAAAAGGGTAAGGAGGTTGAGGCAATGCCACACTTTTTCTTCAATAAGAAAGTAATTTTGCTGCTCGTAGGTATGGTTTTTCTTGTGGCATTGATTAGCTTCTCATTACGTGATCGGACGAATGCAACTTTACCAGAGCAAATTATTAAAGATACTGTCGGCGTCGCACAATCGATTGTTGCGAAGCCGGCGAATTATATTAATGGTATTTTTAATAGTATTGACTCCCTCTTAAACACGTACGAAGAAAATAAACGTTTAAAAGCACGCTTAGAAGATTTTGCAGTTGTACAAGCTGAAGCTACGGATTTAAAATCAGAGAATAACAAGCTACGAGAGCTATTGGATAAAACCGAGAGCTTGAAGGCATTTAATCCAATTCATGCAACAGTGATTGCTAGAAATCCAGACCAGTGGGAAGAGAAAATCATTTTAGATAAAGGGTCTTCTCATGGTGTCCAAAAAAATATGGCAGTTATGACGGCGAAAGGTTTAGTAGGGAAAATTATACTAGTAACACCTTTCACATCTGAGGTAGAGCTTTTATATACAAATAATCCAAACTATCGTGTTTCTGCGATGGTATTAGGAGAAAAAGAAGCATACGGTTTAATCGAGGGCTTTGATGAAGAACGTAATAAACTCATTATGAAGCGAATCGATTCTAGCTTAACGGTGAAAGAAGGCGAGCAAGTAGTTTCTTCAGGGCTTGGTGGTATTTTCCCAAAAGGTGTCCCAATCGGAGAAATTACAGAAGTTAGTACAGATGATCATGGCTTAACAAAAATGGCTTATGTCAAACCATCTGCTGATTTTTCAATTTTAGAACATGTTGTCATTGCTAAACGTACATCAACAGTTATTGATGGCTCAGACGGCAATACAACAAATGAAGATTTATCGAATCCGCAAGAGGCGAGTGAAGAGGAGGCGGAATGATGGTTCGATTTCTCATCCCCTCTGTAGCGGTTTTACTATTCTTATTAGAGCCAGAATTTGCTATGCTTTCCCCGATTGAAATTAAAGGGGAAGTCTATTTTCTGGTACCACGTTTTTTAATCTTATATTTAATTTTTATATCCATCTATTACAGCCGTAAACGTGCGGTAATGTATGGAGTTTTTTTTGGTGTCTTGTATGATGTGTTTTACATTGATATTATTGGATTATATTCAGTGCTTTATCCACTTATATGTTTTTTAGCAGGCTCTATCGTGAAAGTTATCCATCAGCACTTAGTTGTGACAACGACAATTTCAGTTGTACTAGTAGCCATTTTAGAATTCATACTATATCAATTTTTCTTCCTAATTGATTTTACAGCAATACCTTTAGCGGATTTCTTACGTTCACGACTACTACCAACAATTATTGCTAATGCTTTATTTTTAATGATTCTTGGTTGGGCCTTCAAATATCTAATTAATGCGCGTGTCTTACAGAGAGCACGTGAAGTTTCTTAATAAAGAACAACGTGAGGTGAGGCATTCATGAAAAAACAGTTAGTTAATATGAAGGGAACGAAGGACGGTTTTGTACTACGTCTAGACGATCAATGTTCGTATAGCGAGTTAGTAGAAGAATTGAAGAAGAAAGTGTTAGAAGGCGGTATCGATGGTAAAGTAGATGTACAATTATACTTAGGCTATCGATACTGTACTGATGAACAAATGAATGAGCTGATAAAAATTGTAGAAGAAACGGAGCAACTTATTGTATCTAAGGTGCAAAGTGAAGTACTGACTGTCCAAGAAAGCAACCAGAAAATGATTGAAGGTCAACAAGATACATATATTGGTGTGGTCAGATCAGGACAAGTTCTGCGTTCATCAGGGGACATTATCATTGTAGGCCATGTAAATCCAAACGGTCGAGTAGAGGCTGGCGGTAATGTATATGTCCTAGGTAGACTAAAAGGAATTGCACATGCGGGTGTGCATGGCAATAAAGAAGCAATCATTGCAGCATCTCGATTTGAAGCCACACATATCATGATTGCTGATCAAGTTCAGGCAATGTCAGATGAACATGTAAACGCGATCAATCAGGCAGAAATGACTTGTGCATTTCTTGGCTATGATGGACGCATTACGTACGATCAAATTCATGCCTTAAAAAATATACGACCATTGTTAAATGTGTCTAAGGGAGGAAGCTAGTGTGGGAGAAGCGATCGTCATAACTTCAGGTAAGGGCGGTGTCGGTAAAACAACGACAACGGCTAACCTTGGGACTGCATTGGCTCTACAAGGTAAAAAAATATGTTTAGTTGATACAGATATCGGCCTACGCAATTTAGATGTCATTTTAGGTCTCGAAAATCGTATTATTTATGACCTAGTTGATGTGGTGGAAGGACGCTGTAAAATCCATCAAGCATTAATTAAGGATAAGCGCGTAGATGAGAAACTATTTTTATTACCTGCTGCTCAAACAACGGATAAAAACGCTGTTACCCCTGAGCAAATGAAGAGCTTAGTAGAGGAATTGAAAAGGGATTATGATTATGTATTAATCGATTGCCCTGCCGGTATTGAACAAGGCTATCGTAATGCTGTCGCTGGTGCAGATCATGCGATTGTTGTGACAACACCTGAAATCTCCGCTGTTCGTGATGCAGATCGTATCATTGGTTTACTTGAACAAGAAGAGATTACAGCACCTAAACTCATCATTAATCGTATTCGACAGCATATGATGAAGAGCGGTGATACATTGGATGTCAATGAAATTACTACACATCTTTCTATTGATCTATTAGGCATTATTGTCGATAGTGAGGGTGTCATCTCATCTTCCAATAAAGGTGAACCAATCGTCATGGACCCATCAAATAAAGCATCATTGGGCTATCGCAATATTGCCCGTCGTATTCTTGGTGAGTCCGTGCCATTGATGGCTATTCAAAATGAGCAAAGAGGTATGTTTTCAAAACTTAAGGCTCTATTTTCAAAATAAATGACAACCTTTTCGTACAAATGTACGAGAAGGTTTTTTCTTGTGCATGTTTGGACATGCAATCTCATATAGTGTGGAAAAAAGGATGAGAGCTTGTTTAAAAAATGGAAATGGTTCGTCACGATACTACTTGTGGCAGCAATCATGCTTGTAATTCGTTTAGAAGATCAAGGCGTAGTAGATACACCCGTTCGAAAGCTTGTAACAACCTCTGCAGATTTAACCTATTTAAGTGAGCTCGGACAAAGTTGGTTCGAAAAAGAAAAAGAGACCATCATGGTATCAAGTGATGTAGGGCAGGCCGATCTTCTAACATTTGCTAATGCCCAAGTTTTTAAAGAAGGTTATTTATTGCAGTATGATGTTGGTTTACCGATCTATGCTGGGCAGAATGGGTTGGTGGTTTTTACTGGTCATACAAAGTATACGGGCAAGACTATGACAATCAGCTATGAGGACGGGACAACGGTATCTTATGGTATGTTAGATAGTTTAGCGCAGCTCCCTTATACATCGATTCAAGCTAATGATTTAATTGGTATGAAAGAAGCTGGTCAATTATATATGTCCATTGAAAAGGGAGATACTCATTATGATTTAGAGCAAATTGTACAATGGCTTGAATCGACGGAGACCAATGAGGATTAAATTACATCTTCTATGTATCCCTCTGGTATTTGTCATGATTTTTAGTGGACAATTAGCTTATTACGCCATCATTTTATTTTCTTTGCTGTGGCACGAGGCAGGTCATTTAGTAGCAGCAGTATTGTGCGGAGTGAAGGTGAAATCATGCGTTATTACACCATATGGGGGAGAAATTCAATTTGAAAATCCAGCGGTTGTGCAAGCTTCGTCACTCCTATGGATTGCATTAGGAGGACCAATCGCTACCATTATTGGGATTGGCCTCGCTTTTTTTATGCCTGATCTGCTCGCCACTAAGCTAATAACTGTACAATTAGTGTTACTGGCTGTAAATATTGTGCCCATCATACCGTTAGATGGTGGCAGGCTAGTATTAGCCTGGCTATTTTTAAGTTATCCAAGAGCTCAAGTGGTGGAAATGTATTATTGGTTGTCTTTCATCATTGCCACTACACTATTACTAGTCACTTTCAAGTTCTTGCCACAGTCTATTTTTTTAGCCATCATTAATTTATTCATTTGGCTGCAAGCATTGAAAGAATGGCGCTATCGAAAATATAGAGTTGCTTTTGAAAAATATGTTATGAATAGATTGACTTAAAAAAAAACGTATGGTAATATTTTAATGTTATTGTTTGTAGCACCCGTGCTACTACAACCGCTCTGGAAAGGTTTAAGTATCTAATAAGATCACCTTTTAAAACAGGCGAGTCTGAGTCTAAGAGGAGGTGCAGTAAAATGTACGCAATTATTGAAACTGGTGGTAAACAAATCAAAGTAGAAGCTGGTCAAGAAATCTATGTTGAGAAATTAGGCGTAGAAGCTGATGAGGTTGTTACTTTTGATAAAGTATTATTCGTAGGTGGCGAAAACGTTAAAGTTGGCGCTCCATTCGTAGAAGGCGCTACAGTAACAGCTAAAGTTGTTAAAGAAGGCCGTGCGAAAAAAATCGTTGTTTTCAAATTGAAAGCTAAAAAGAACTACCGTCGTAAACAAGGTCACCGTCAACCTTACACAAAATTAGTTGTTGAAGCAATCAACGCTTAATTGTGAGGTGTAGCGAATGATACAAGTTACGATTCATCACAATGAAAATAGACATGTGTCAGCATTTGAATTTTCAGGACATGCTGGGTACGATGAATCTGGTAAAGATTTAGTGTGTGCAGGAGCATCTACTATTGCCATTGGTACAGTAAATGCTATTTATGCATTATTACAAATTCAACCAGAAGTCGAACAAGCTGCTGAAGGTGGAGGCTATCTTAAGGTAGATTTACCATCAGATTTAGAGCCTGAAGTAGATGCAAAACTACAGTTAATTGTTCAAGTAATGACTGCCCAAGTGTATTCTATGGTGCAAAATTACGGACAATACATCCAAATCAACTACAACCAAGTAGGAGGTGGAACTCGATGAAATTATTATTAGCATTAGATCTTCAACTTTTCGCATCGAAAAAAGGGGTAGGTTCTACTAAAAACGGACGTGATTCTGAGTCTAAACGACTTGGTGCTAAACGTGCTGATGGCCAATTCGTAACTGGTGGTTCAATTCTTTACCGTCAACGCGGTACAAAAATTTACCCAGGTACAAACGTAGGTCGTGGTGGTGACGATACACTATTTGCTAAAGTTGACGGCGTTGTTAAATTCGAACGCTTAGGTCGCGATCGCAAACAAGTATCTGTATATCCAACTACACAAGAAGCTTAATCTTTTATAAGATAACATAAAGCGGAGGACTGCATTTATTGCAGTCCTTTTTTTGGCTAAATTTCAACAATGCCGATTCTGGTCTCAATTAAGCTGAGGCATAATTGATTAAAGAATTAAGGGAAAAATAGAGCAAAACTTGTTATACTAGTAAGGATAACTTTATTGGAGTGAATGGGATGAACAATCAATCACTAACCATTAGTGAAGTATTACGTTTTGCAAATCATGATTATGTGAATCAACTGCAACTGATTCGCATGAATTTAGATTTAGGTAGAATTGATGAATCAAAGAAACTTATTCAACATTATTCAGAACAATTACGCGTGTTTTCTATCCTCAATCGACTACAATTACCACAAACAATTGAGTGGCTACAAACAGCAGGATGGCGTTATCCATCACTAGCATGGAAGCTAAGCGGTGAGATAAAAAAGCCAGTGACCAACAATATTGATCGGGAAGTTGTAGATTATTTAAACAAAACAGTTATGCATGTTTATGATACATTAGATCCATTTACAGAGCAGATCCTAACGCTTGATGTACGTGTTGACGATCATACATTTGCCGTGACATTCACGCTAAATGGGTTATGGAGTGCTGATGCATTCACCGAAAAAGGTTTGAAACAATTCGACATTCAAACAATTGAGCAGACAACTACGCGCTGGCAATATGTCTTGAGTGCAAATAGGGAGTGAACTAAATGTTTGTCGATCACGTAAAGATTTTTGTTAAAGGTGGCGACGGTGGAGATGGTATGGTTGCCTTCCGTCGAGAAAAATATGTACCAAATGGTGGTCCAGCTGGTGGAGATGGTGGACATGGCGGTAACGTCGTATTTGAAGTAGAAGAAGGCTTACGAACGTTAATGGATTTCCGCTATAAACGTCATTTTAAAGCGCCTCGTGGTGAACATGGGATGAGTAAAGGCATGCATGGTAAAAATGCAGAGGATTTAATCGTTAAAGTTCCACCAGGCACAGTGGTTATGAATGAAGAAACAAATGCAGTTATTGCCGACTTAGTGGAGCATGGGCAAAGAGCCATTATTGCGAAAGCTGGCCGAGGTGGACGAGGAAATTCTCGTTTTGCCACTCCTGCCAACCCAGCGCCAGAACTTTCTGAAAAAGGTGAGCCAGGACAAGAATTAAATGTTATATTAGAGTTAAAAGTTTTAGCAGATGTAGGATTAGTTGGTTTCCCAAGTGTTGGTAAATCAACGCTTTTATCAGTGGTTTCTGCTGCTAAGCCAAAAATTGGTGCATATCATTTTACGACAATTGTACCGAACTTAGGCATGATTGAAACGGAAGATCACCGAAGCTTTGCGATGGCAGATTTACCTGGGCTTATTGAAGGGGCACATGAAGGGGTAGGATTAGGCCATCAATTTTTACGACATATTGAACGTACACGCGTTATTGTCCATGTTATTGATATGTCAGGAATGGAAGGTCGCGATCCATATGAAGATTATTTAACAATCAATGAAGAGCTAAAACAATATAATCTTCGTTTAACAGAGCGCCCACAAATAATTGTAGCCAATAAAATGGATATGCCAGATGCAGAAGAAAACTTAGCAGCATTCCGCCAAAAGGTAGGAGAAGATGTTCAAATTTTCCCAATTTCTGCTGTTTCACGTCAAGGGTTAAAAGAGCTGTTGTTTGCCATTGCGGATCTACTGGAAGTAACGCCTGAATTCCCACTATATGAAGATGTAGAGGAGCAATCAGACGCAACTGTCATGTACAAGCATGAGGCAAAAGGTGAAGATTTCGAAATCACTCGTGACGATGATGGTACATTTATTATTAATGGTTATGCCATTGAGCGTTTATTTAAAATGACGGACTTTAGCCGTGAAGATGGTATTCGTCGTTTTGCTCGTCAATTGCGTGCAATGGGTGTGGATGAGGCTCTGCGTCAACGTGGAGCACAAGATGGCGATACAGTACGCCTACAAGAGTTTGAATTTGAATTTGTCGATTAAGACATGAGTTTTAGGGGGAAGCGTATGAAGAATGTTGCGAATCAGCGATATTATTTAGTTCGTGAGGATGTTTTAACGGATGCAATGCAAAAAACTTTGGAAGCGAAACACTTACTATCAAGTGGTTCAGTATCTTCCATTTGGGATGCGGTAAAGCAGGTGGATTTATCGCGAAGTGCGTTTTACAAATATCGTGATGCGGTTTTTCCTTTTCATTCAATTGTGCAGGAACGCATTTTAACAGTCTTTTTACAGCTTCAAGATAGAAAAGGAACACTTGCTAAGCTTTTAGAAACTGTGACAATTACACATTGTAATGTATTGACAATTCATCAAACGATTCCGATTCAGGGACGTGCCAATGTTACTTTATCATTAGATGTAACAAGCATGACCTGTGATCTTGATGACCTCATTCAGCAATTAAAGCGCTTAGATTTTGTAGAATCAGCAGAAGTAATTAGTTCTGGAGCATTATAATAACAGTACAGTGTTCAATCCTTTAATTTTTGACAAAAATGAATTATCGTGTTTAATAAGACTGCTAGGTCAGAATGCGATAACAAGCTCAAATAAGGAGCTGTCCCAACAGTGAGTAATCTCGCGGGACTGCTCCTTATTGTGCCATAAAGGAGGTATTTGCAATGACAAAGCAACAATGGGAAAATAGAATCGCCTATTTAGGACCAGAAGCATCATTTACATATTTAGCAACAAAGGCTACTTTTCCAAATGAGTGGCTTGTACCGTGTGCGACGATTCCAGAATGTATAGAGGCTGTCGCGGAGGGAAAGGTGGATTTAGCCGTCGTTCCGCTAGAAAATGCCTTAGAGGGCTCTGTAACATTAACATTAGATTATTTATTCCATGAGGCAACACTCTATGTGACAGGTGAATTATTGCTAAAAATCCAGCAGCATTTAATGGTGAATAAAGCGCAAAAGGATCATTGGCAGTCTATCGCAGGTGTTTATTCCCACCCACATGCACTAGCTCAATGTCATAAATACTTATTTTATCGTTTCAGTCATGTGCCATTACATCAAACAACTTCCACAGCGGCAGCAGCGAAATATGTATCAGAAAATCCACAAGAATGTATAGCCGCAGTAGGCAATGCAGCAGCAGCCGAAAAATATGGCCTTGACATAGTTGAATCGAATATCCATGATTTCCATTTTAACCATACACGTTTCTTTGTACTGTCCAAGCAAAATAAACGATTGCCGCAAGAGCTATCTGAAGGGCAAGCTAAGACAACGTTTATGATTACATTGCCAACGGATCGTTCAGGGGCATTGCATCAGGTGCTTTCTGTTTTTGCATGGCGTCAACTGAATTTAAGTAAAATTGAATCACGTCCACTTAAAACGGGCTTAGGTGATTATTTCTTTATGATTGATGTATTAGCAGATGAAAAAGAACCGATGATGCGTGGCGCCATGGAAGAATTAGCTGCACTAGGCTGTAAGGTAAAATCTTTGGGTACTTACTTCACTTATGTTACATCAGACGAGGCAGAATAGCTGTAGGGAGGAATGGTAATGGCTGGCATCATTTTATTTGATGGTATCTGTAATTTTTGTGATAGCACTGTTCAATTTATTATCAAACACGATGAAGCTGGCTATTTTCAATTTGCGTCACTTCAAAGTGATATCGGCCAAGCATTGCTCAATCAGTACAATATACCAAAGAATATAGATAGTGTGATTCTGATTGAACAAGGGAACGTCTCGCTGGAATCTACCGCAGCATTAAACATATGCAGGAAATTGGATGGACTGTGGCCTTGCTTCTATGCCTTGATTCTTGTTCCCCCCATTATCCGTAATGCGCTGTATCGATTATTTGCTAAACAACGCTATCGTTTATTTGGTCAAAAAAGTGAATGCTTATTGCCCACACCTTCTCAACGGCAACGATTTCTTTCCTAGTAGCGCACGGGTTTATAATATCCGCAGAGAGTGGAAAAATACTTTCGCTCAGGATCAAAATGCTCGCGAAGAGAAAAGAAATACCGTCGCTCAAGCGTCCAATCAGAAGCATAACATTTGCAATCAAAACAGAAAGCACCGTATGAAAAAGGATATCATACGGTGCTTTTGCTATTTATTGATCTGACACTAAGTAGCTCTTTTTTTGTAAGGCTTGTTCAATTAAAGTTAAAACTTCAACAGAGGGTGCAGAGATGACATGCAGATGAATGCCACCAGTAAGGGCGGATAAATAATTAGCCTGTGTGGCATTGACACGTTCGATAAACTGTTTCACCTCATGGCGATTTGATACCATAATGGAGGCAGTGAGTTCACCATATATTGGATGTTCTACAATAACATTTTTGACAGTACCACCACAATCGACAATGGTCATTAATTCATCCTCTGTTTGCTCTGAGGTATGCAAGCAAGGGAACGTACGTTCAACGGTTTGCTGTAATTGTTCCTGATGCATATAAAGATAGCCCTGGCTTGTGGCAATAATGGGCTCATTTCTTGCCTTTAATAGAGTCATATCATTGACGATAACTTGTCTAGAAACATTGGCGAACTTAGCCAAGTCTGTCCCAGTTATAGGTGCTTTACTGTTTTTTAATTGCGCTAAAAGTTGCAGTCGGCGTTCTTCGCCTAACATTTTTTTCATAAGAGTTCACCTCTGCTCATAATAAAGGAATCAGCATTCCTTATGTTTTAGTGTACCATGAAGCATTTCTAACTTGCTGAAATTTTTGTATCCAAATGAAACATTGAACATATGATACGTAGAGAGGAAGGGAGGAAAAAATTGCGTATTCATATTGTTCAAAAGGGAGACACCTTGTGGAAGATTGCGAAAGAGTACGGCATTTCGTTTGAAGATTTGAAGCGGCTCAATGTCCATCTTGCCAACCCAGATTATATTGTTCCAGGTATGGAAATTATATTGCCTGAAAAAATAAACAAAGAGCCGCATAGAGAATCACATAAAGAAATGCCGAAAAAGGAAACACAAGTGCATAAGGAGGCACCGAAGGAAAGTCCTAAAAAAGAGGTACAGCGACCGATGCCACCACCGCCGCCTATTGTACCGCCACCACCAGCTCCTATGCCAATGCCAGAACCACAAATGATTCCGATTCCAATACCGATGCCAATGCCTATGCAAATGCCACAACAACCGATGTGGGTACCGCAGCCTGTGGAAATGAATTGGCACCAACAATTGGTGATGCCACAAATGGAGCAAAATGTTACAACACCACCTGTACAAATACAGCCACCACCACCGCCAGCACCTACACCACCACCTGTAGCTCAACCGAAGCCAATGCCACAACCAGCGCCACAGCCACCGATGCATATCATGCCACAAATGCCTGCTGTCCCACATTGCTCAAGTTGTCATCAACCGATCTATCATCAAATGTGGTGGCCGATGATGCCAATGCAACCTCAGGTCGAGCATTATACGATGCCACAACAGCCAATGTCTTGTGACATGCCAGATCATAAAGTAGGTGGGATGGAAGACTTTTTAGAGTCTACATCACCATTCTTCCATACACAGGATCAGCAAATGAAGCCACAAATGGATATGAATATGGGTCAATCTTGTGGCTGTGGTACACAGCCAATGATGATGCCTGATATGAACATGGGTCAATCCTGTGGCTGTCATCAACAACCAATGATGATGCCTACATGGCAAATGGATCCTTGTCATTGTCCGCCACCACCATGTCCGACACATTGTCCACCGCCGTGCCCACCAGCAGGGGGACAATGGATGTCACCGCACTATTTCCCAGGCGGGATGACGCCTTATCGATGGTGAAAAAGCGTATATTGTAGAAGAGTTAAAGTCAAACATTTGGAAATATAAGTATGAATCGAATCATTATTTTGTCAAACGAGCGAAGCAAGTGGAAATTGCAGAGAAGGTGAGAGCAATTCATCGCCAGTTAGGACGCATGGAGCCTTCTCTAATCTTACCATTGGTCCAGAGTGATGATGAGCAGTTAATTGTGCAAGTATGGCAAGAAGGAAGCCATGGTGCTAACTTTGCATATAAAAAAGATCGTGAAGAATCTCTTAAATTATTAATAGCTTTACATGATACACATAAAAAAATAGCTTGGCAGCGAATGCCAGGCTTGCATACCTACTCGCAGCTTTTAAAATGGCAAATGCGTCATATGCGTTTTAAAAGTAGAAGAAATGAGTTTCGAGCTTTTTTAACAAAAGAAGAAATCGATCAAATTGTGCATTATAGTGATAAATCTTTACAACTGATTGCATTAGAGGATGCGCCTGAAAAAGAAATCACACTATTACATGGGGATGTGGTTCATCATAATTTTTTATGGTGCTCTGATGGCCAATTACGTTTAATTGATTTTGATTTAGCACATCTTGGCGAAGCAGATGATGAATATATTTTATGGTTGCATCGTGTATTACCTGCTGTTGATTATGATCTTGGGAAAATTTTTGCCGAATTACCTGAGCTGAAACGACTGGATAAAAGAAAGCTCCATCGTTTGAAATATCCGAATGAGCTATTACGAGAATGGCTTTTTGCAGTGGATTTACCACTAGAGCAACAGCTAGTATTTTTAGATTATTTAGTGCCATTCACAAAACGAGCCCTCACCTATTGGCCAAAACTGTGGTACGATATTGATAGATTTGTTAAAAAATGACCGTCATTTGGCGGTCATTTTTGTTTGGCAACAGCGCTTTTGCCACTACTTTTTGTCGAGCATTCGTTCGCTATATGCTATAATCGAAGACGATGATTGTGAGGGATTATAGATGTATGATTATTTAAAAGGACAAGTAACTCGTATTACACCTGAGTTTATAGTATTAGAACAACAAGGTATTGGCTGGCAACTTCATACGCCCAATCCGTTTGCATTCCGCACATCAGCCCTGGAGCAACAGATATATGTTCATTTGCATGTACGAGAGGATGCACAAGTTTTATATGGTTTCCCTAATCTAGATCAACGTGAGCTATTTCGAAAGCTAATATTAGTATCTGGCATAGGGCCAAAGGGGGCTCTAGCGATTTTAGCTACTGGGAATCCGCAACAGGTTATTAGTGCCATTGAGCGGGAGGACGAAGCGTTTTTAGTGAAGTTCCCTGGGGTTGGGAAAAAAACGGCACGTCAAATGATTCTTGATTTGAAGGGCAAGCTAGGCTCGTTATTAGATACATTGGAGCTTCCTAGTGCAGAACATGAGCTACCATTGTTTGGTGTGAATCCTTATAAGCATGAGCTAGAAGAAGCTATACTGGCGTTAATGGCACTTGGTTATTCTGAAAAAGAGCTCGAAAAAATTCGTCCACAGCTTGAGGACAACGACAAGCTGGAAACGACAGATGCCTTTATGAAACAAGCGTTGCAACTATTGCTAAAAATAAAATAAGGAAAGGAGGGAAGGTGCATGTCTGAACGTATGATGGCAAGTGAGGCAGGTAGCTATGATGAGCAGTTTGAATTATCTTTACGCCCTCAAAAATTAACGCAGTATATTGGGCAACATAAAGTGAAGGAAAACTTACAAATATTCATTGAAGCGGCAAAGCTTCGCCAAGAAAGTTTAGACCATGTGCTGTTATATGGACCTCCGGGACTTGGTAAAACGACATTAGCTGCTGTTATTGCGAATGAGATGAATGTCAATGTACGCATGACGAGTGGCCCTGCAATTGAGCGCCCAGGGGATTTAGCAGCTATTTTAAGTTCACTTGAGCCTGGGGACGTTTTATTTATAGATGAAATTCATCGACTCTCCCGTGCCATTGAAGAAGTGCTATATCCAGCAATGGAGGACTTCTGTTTAGATATTGTGGTGGGGAAAGGTCCAGAAGCACGTTCTGTACGCCTTGATTTACCTCCCTTTACCCTTGTAGGTGCTACAACAAGAGCTGGCGCCTTATCAGCCCCTTTAAGGGATCGCTTTGGTGTGTTACTACGCTTAGAATATTATGATGATCGTTCACTTGCTGAAATTGTGGTGCGAAGTGCTCATTTATTTGAGGTGAAAATTGAGCAAGTAGCGGCAATGGAAATGGCGAGACGCTCACGCGGAACACCTCGAATTGCGAATCGTCTATTAAAACGAGTACGAGATTATGCACAAGTGCTTGGAGATGGTATGATAACGGAGGGTCTTGCACAGCAAGCGCTAGAGCTGTTACAAGTTGATCCTAGAGGGCTTGATCATATCGACCATAAACTTGTAACGAACATGATTGAGCGCTTCCAAGGCGGTCCAGTGGGCTTAGATACGCTTGCGGCATCGATTGGTGAGGAACGGGTTACGATAGAGGATGTATATGAACCTTATTTGATGCAAATTGGCCTTATTCAACGTACACCACGGGGAAGAGTTGCCACACATTTAGCCTATGAACATTTTGGATATGAGTATCCACAACAAACATAAAGAAGGAAGTTTTTTCATGCGTGTAGAAGATTTTGATTTTGAATTACCGGAGGAGCTTATTGCTCAAACGCCATTAATTGATCGTACTGCGAGCCGCTTAATGGTTGTTACACCTGGCGCTACTAAAGTAGAGCACCACCATTTTGCTCACGTTTTAGATGAGCTACATGCTGGAGATTGTCTCGTATTAAATGATACAAGAGTCTTACCTGCTCGCTTAATGGGTGTGAAAGAGGAAACAGGTGCACATATAGAAGTATTGTTATTAAAGCAATTAGCTGGTACAGATGAGTGGGAAACACTTGTAAAACCAGCTAAGCGTGTAAAAGTAGGAACTGTTATCACATTTGGTGAAGGTTTATTAACAGCTACTTGTACAGGAGAGCTTGAACATGGCGGACGTACATTTGACTTTCATTATGATGGCATCTTTTATGAAATATTAGAGCAACTTGGTGAAATGCCGTTGCCTCCATATATTCGTGAAAAACTTGAGGACAAGGATCGTTACCAAACGGTTTATGCCAAAGAACGTGGCTCAGCTGCAGCACCAACAGCGGGACTACATTTCACGGAGCAATTATTAGAGCAGGTAAAAGCGAAAGGTGTAGAAGTGGTCTTTATCACGCTACATGTGGGTCTCGGCACTTTCCGTCCTGTTAGTGTGGATTCGATTGAAAACCATGAAATGCACGCTGAATTCTATAGTGTGACCGAACAAGCGGCAGATACGATTAATCGTGTTAAGCAAAACGGCGGCAAGGTCATAGCTGTTGGGACAACCTCTACACGTACATTGGAGACAATTGGCTCTAAATATGAGGGGGAAGTGCGAGCAGAACAAGGTTGGACGTCTATTTTCATTTATCCAGGCTACAACTTTACGGTGGTGGATGGGTTAATTACAAACTTCCATTTACCGAAATCAACACTTGTCATGCTTGTTAGTACGCTAGCTACTCGAGAAACTATTTTAAGTGCCTATCAGCAAGCAGTGGAGGAAAAATATCGCTTCTTTAGTTTTGGAGATGCGATGTTTATACGTCCGAAAAAATAATAGTGGATACAATCGAAGTACTGTTTTTACTTCAGATAAGAGAGGATTTTTAGTTTATGACACAACCAGCAATTCGATATGAATTACTTCATACTTGTAAACAAACAGGAGCACGTCTTGGCATCGTCCATACACCACATGGCTCCTTTGAAACACCAGCATTCATGCCAGTGGGCACACAAGCAACTGTTAAAACGATGTCGCCAGAGGAATTAAAAGAAATGAATGCTGGGATCATTTTGTCCAATACGTACCATTTATGGCTTCGTCCAGGCAATGATATTGTCAAGGAAGCAGGCGGACTCCATAAATTTATGAACTGGGATCGTCCTATTTTAACGGATTCAGGTGGTTTCCAAGTGTTCTCCCTAAGTCAATTCCGTAAAATTGAGGAGGAAGGCGTTCATTTCCGTAATCACCTTAATGGAGATAAGCTATTTTTAAGCCCTGAAAAAGCAATGGAAATTCAAAATGATTTAGGGTCTGACATTATGATGGCGTTCGATGAATGTCCACCATTTCCTGCGACACATGATTATATGCTGCAATCAGTTGATCGTACAACACGTTGGGCAAAACGCTGTAAAGAAGCGCATAAGCGTCCAGAGGAGCAAGGTTTGTTTGGTATCATCCAAGGCGGAGAGTATGAGGATTTACGCCGTCGTTCAGCAGAAGCATTAGTGGAATTAGATTTCCCAGGCTACGCAATTGGTGGATTATCTGTTGGTGAACCGAAAGATGTGATGAACCGAGTGTTAGAATTTACGACGCCAATGATGCCTGAAAATAAACCACGTTATTTAATGGGGGTTGGCTCACCAGATTCTTTAATTGATGGAGCAATTCGTGGGATTGATATGTTTGACTGTGTGCTGCCAACACGTATTGCACGTAATGGTACACTAATGACATCTGAAGGCCGTCTAGTGGTGAAAAATGCTAAGTATGCACGTGATTTTGGTCCAATTGATCCGAATTGTGATTGCTATACATGTAAAAACTATTCTCGTGCCTATGTTCGACACCTTATCCGTACGGAAGAAACGTTTGGTATTCGTTTAACGTCTTATCATAATCTACATTTCCTATTGAAGCTGATGGAACAAGTGCGTGAAGCCATTCGTCAAGACCGCCTTGGTGATTTCCGAGAAGAATTCTTTGAAAAATATGGCTTCAATGGGCCAAATGCTAAGAACTTTTAAGCCATTACGTCTTTCATTTTATGTTACTGAATCGAAATAAAAAAGGTAATGTCAACGGCATAATAAGCAATTTTGTAAGGCGAGGGGTTGATTTCCGTTCCACCAGCGTCCTTTCCAGGGGGCGTCAGATGAGCCGCTTCACTCACTGCGTTCGCTCCAGGGTCTCCTCTATGACGCTAAATCCCCTAGGAGTGACACTGGCTCCACTCCAATCAACCATTCTGCAAAAATGTCTTTTCCTTATCTTTCATACGAGCCGTATTTGTATGATTAGAGAAAGGATAGCCTCTTATTTTCAATGTGGAGAAGTGATGAGTGACAACACCCTCCATAAAGAGTAATGAATACCTTCACTTTATTTGAAGATCTTTGCTAAACAGAAACATTTTTATGGATTGGAGTGGAAGGCTACTTGACTCCCGTGGGATAGCTCGGCGCTCGCCCACAGGAAAGCAAGTAGCCTGCAACGGAAATCCTTTTTCACCTTTCATATAAATTCTATGAATGGTTTTGTTTTTCAACACTATGAAAGGACATTAGGCAGTGCCTAATGTCCTTATACTATGGCAATCGTTTTGTAAAAGCATTCAAATCTTTGTAAAAAGTGAATATTTCTAGCAAAATAATGTCAATCATAGAAAAAATATTAGTAATTGAGAAAATTTTTTGGCTTGTCCATCGCTTTTTATTGGTGGAATAGTCTATACTAAAAAAGTGAGATTTGGAAAGGGGGCAAGATATATTATGGATCAATTATTAGGATTAGCGCCAATATTATTAATGTTCGTTGCAATGTGGTTTATCTTAATCCGTCCAGCTAAAAAAAGACAGCAGGAAACACAAAATATGCAAAGTAGTTTGCAACGTGGAGATAAAGTCATTACAATCGGTGGTCTACATGGTGTCGTAGATGCGATTGAGGACACAGCAGTGACGTTAAAAATCGCTGACAATGTACGAGTGAAATTTGACCGTCAAGCAATTGGGCGAATTGTTAATGACAATCAGTAACAAAAGAGAAAAGGCTTACAATAGGGCATTAGCTATGTTGTAAGTCTTTTTTTACACATGAAGCGAACTCATGGCTAGTTAGCTGTTTTTATTTTATGGATCAATACTTCACCAGAATCTTTGCCGTTTACAGTTATTCTGCTTAACGTAAACAGAGAATCGCCCCTTTTCACATGTTTATTTTGAATAACAAAGGCCATCTTAAAACCAGCTTCTTTTGCTAATTTTATGGTGGATGGTGAATGAATACCGTAAGGATAGCTAATAGCAATGGGCTCATAGCCAAGTTTTTCTTTTATTATTTTTCGTGAGCGAATAAAATCATTTCTAACTCTTTCTTCATATGCATGATAACTTTCAAGTTGTCCGTCTACAAAACCTGGTCCATATACCGCACCATTTAGCCTACCGTTTTCTGAAGGTAATTTATAATGCAAATCCCATGTGTGACTTTGAATTGTCATATAATCCTTCATTTCCTTTAACTGCTCCCAGCTCATCTTTGGAATTTCTTTTGGCTGTTGAATTTTTTCATCATTTTCTAGGATTCGGCTTGCAATCACAAAGATTTCTGCATGCATATCGTATTTTTTTAAAACAGGGTATGCTTTTTCATAATTGCTTAAATACCCATCATCAAACGTAATTAATATAGGCTTTGGAGGTAATGGCGTTTGCCCATTTAAGTAATCATATAATTGCTGAACAGAAATGGTATGATATCCTGCACCTTTCAGCGCCTTCATTTGATTTTCAAAATTTTCGGGTGAAATAACTGTAGTATTATTTATATGTTCCTCTAAATGATGATACATAAGAACCGGTATTTCCGGCTCTTGGTATCCGTAAATAAGGGAGGGGCTTATTAACAACAGGAGCATATAAACAGCAACGAAAACAATTATTTTCCTTGTCATGTTCTCACCTTGTTTGTTTTTATAGTCGTTAAGCATTTTGTTCTTTGTTATTGTGTACGAACAAGTGGAGACTATTCCTTGAAAATTGTATAAAAAACAATAAGTAAGGTCACTTTGATAGTATGGGGGTGTTTCTATGGAAGAATATTACCATATTATTTTTCGAACTTGTTTTTTATATGTGTTTATTATCATTGTTTTCCGTTTAATGGGTAAACGAGAAGTAGGAGAATTATCAGTCATAGATTTGGTTGTATTTGTATTGATTGCAGAAGTTGCTGCTTTTGCGCTAGATGACTTTAAAAATCCTCTCTTTAATGCCATACTACCTATCATTATTTTGCTCTTTATTCAAATTTTAAGTGCTTACTTATCGTTAAAGTTCAAAAAAATACGAGATTTAGTGGATGGTGACCCAGCTTTATTAGTAAAAGATGGTGTTATTTTAGAGAGTGAGATGCGAAAACACCGCTATAATTTAGATGATTTATGTCAGCAATTACGAGAAAATGGCGTTGCATCAGTGACAGATGTGGCATTTGCCTATTTAGAGCCATCAGGCAATCTTTCCATCTATAAAAAAGATGAAAAAGCTTTCGTGTATCCACTTATTATCGATGGCGATATTCAAGAAAGACATTTATTGACCATGCATAAAGATGTGGATTGGTTAATGGGTGAGCTAGCTAAAAACAATATAACAAACAGTGAAACGGTATTTTTTTGTATTTGGGAAGACCATAAGCTCCACATCCAATTAAAAGAATCTTAAACCTTCTTCGCTAATTTTTTGATGTAGCGGAAATCAGTGATTCGTAACTGATTGGTAAATAATAAAAAAGTAAACAGTAAAAATAATGTAACACCACTGCTCAAAATAAATGGTAGTGATAATATTGGAATAAGAAAATACTGTGCGACACAAACGGCAATAAAGCAACTATAAGGTACGACAAACATTCTGAAGCCAGCACGTAGGTTTTTTCTTTGTCTAACAGTTGCGATATGCAGGAAGGACGTCAGTAAAACACCAAAGCCAATAGCTACGACGGCTCCTTTTTCCTGAATGCCAGGTTGAGAGGCTAGTACAAACATCACAAATAATTTACCGAGTCCACCATAGATGGAGTTCATCATAGCAGCTCTAGCTTCACCAATCGCTTGTAAGATAGAATGGAGCGGGCTTTGAATATAATAAAAATAAAAAATTGGTGCTAAAATTTTAACGTACCCCCGATTTTCTTCTAAATGGAAGAGCTTCATAGCTAATTCATCACCATGTACAAAGAAATACGTAGCAGCAAAGCAGCCTACTAAGGAAGATAATCTTAGGGAGACCGAAATTCGCTCTTGTAACAGCGGGATGTGCTGTCGAGCGACGGCATCACTCACAGCTGGAATTAGTACAATGGATAAGGCTGTTGATACAAAAGCTGGAAATAATAGTAAGGGTACTAAAACACCAGAGATGACACCATATAAAATAGTAGCAGCAGAAGCAGTTAAACCTGCGACTGTCAAAGCTTTTAAAAAGATAATCGGTTCTAAAAACCAAGTGAAAGAACCAAACAGCTTACTGCCCGCAGAGGGAAGGGCAATACGTAGCATGGGTGATGCAGGGTAGCCTTCGATTTTAGTTTTACGCGTCAATAGTCTCTTTTTCGAAACGATATAATGTAGCCATAAATAGAGGAATGCTACAACCTCAGCAAGAAGTGTAATACCCATTGCAGCAGCCGCAGTAACAGCCGCATTATTGTAATTAGCCACATAAGGCAGCATTAACGTAATGAAGCTAATTCGGACAATTTGCTCAATCATTTGAGCCCAAGCAGTTGGGGTAATTTTAGCTACACCCTGTAAATAAGCACGTAATAACCCAGATCCAACGGACACAGGTACAGCAAAGAGCGCAATCCATAGCGTAAATGTTGTCTGTTCATTATGTAAGAGCGTCGTCGAAATATATGGTATTGTGAGTGCAACGAGTGGCATAAAAATGATCATACCAATGAATGACCAAAGAATGGCCGTACGCATGACACCAAAGATGTTTTCGCGCTTATTTTTTGCTAGTAATTCTGCCACGATTTTAGCTACAGCGATAGGTAGTCCAAGTTGAATGAGTGAGATAAAGAAAATAAATGCTGGATAGACGGTCATATAAATGCCGACAGCCTCTTCACCAGCAATACGCATAAATTGCATTCTATAAAAGAAGCCAAAAAGTTTAGATAAAAAAATCACGAACATTAAAAATAATGTACCTCTTACAAAAGAACTCATGCCATCCGTCCCTTCTCAAGCCGCAAAAATTCATTTACACTATTTGTATGCAAACATGTCTTACGTTACGACTTTGATTGGAGATGATTCAAAATGAGTATGCAATATGAGCAACTATTTGAAAAAATCCGTCCGGCAATTGATAGTAAGATGGCAGAGTTCAAACATTATCAATATGATGCCATTACGGCGGAAGAACTTTGGCGCTACTGTATTGAAAAAAAATGGCGTAAAAAGAAAATCGAACAGCTACGTTTACATGAGGTGATTGCGACCATTTTTGCGGTATCACCATCTGATATTGTCTCATTTAATCAAGTAGAGTTTTTACAAAGTAATAATTGGTTTGAAGAAGTAGGTATGGAAGAATTACAATTACTGCTTGGTCCAGTTAGAACGTAATCAAGGATGTGTCAAATTTTACAATATTTCAAAGAATCCTAAATGTGTTGAATTGACACCAAGCGCAACCTGTTTCATAATAAGTGTGTTGCGCTTTTTTTATTTTGAATAAGTTTTTACTTACATAAGTCTTGAATGCTCTTTTACTTGCATTTGGAAGGCTAGTACCTAATAATACAAAGATAAACTTGCGCGTTATGAACGATTGAATAAGTAGAGCAACCTTTTTGAGACACAGGTAACACGATTCTAAAGGAAAAGGAGGATTAAACGTTTCAAAAGGTATTGCTAGTTACTTGTTTGGCGTGTAAGGACAGCCCTTACACCAATTCGAGGAGGATTTATTGATGAAACTAAAAAGTCGTATAGTTGCATTCCTATTAATTCTAGTGCTTTTCGCAGCAGGAATTAGTACGACTGTAAACGGCGTCTTAAAGGACATCAAGCTTGGTCTTGACTTACAGGGCGGGTTTGAAGTACTTTACGAGGTAAATGAATTAAAAGATGGTCAAAAAATTACACCTGAAATTGTCACTGCTACGGCAACAGCTCTTGGCAACCGTGTAAATGCTATTGGGGTAAGTGAACCTAGCATTCAAGTTGAGGGAGAAAACCGAATCCGTGTGCAATTAGCAGGTGTTGAAGATCAAGAATCTGCACGTAAGTTATTGTCTACTTCTGCGAATTTAACATTCCGTGATGTTGATGATAATTTATTATTAGATGGAGATGATCTAAAAGAAAATGGAGCAAGTGCTTCCTTTGACCAACAAAATCGCCCAATTGTTTCGCTAAAATTAAAAGATGCGAAAAAATTTGCTGATGTAACAAGTAAGATTGCTGCGAAACCCGCAGGACAAAATTTATTGGTTGTATGGTTAGACTTCGAAGAGGGTGTTGATTCTTATAAAGCGGAATCACAGAAAGCGAAGCCTCGCTATGCATCTGCAGCAACAGTTTCTCAAACATTAAATACAACAGATGTAATGATAAGTGGTAATTTCTCTGTTGAAGAAACAAAAAATCTATCAGGTATTTTAAATGCAGGGGCATTACCTGTTAAACTTGATGAAATTTATTCAACTTCTGTGGGTGCTCAATTTGGTGATGAAGCACTGAAAAGCACTATTTTCGCTGGTATTGTTGGCGTAGTGATCATTTTCTTATTTATGCTATTCTACTATCGTTTACCAGGCTTTATTTCGATCATCACACTTGGTGTATTTACATTCCTAGTACTGGTTGTATTTGATTGGATTAATGCAGTCTTAACGCTTCCTGGTATAGCAGCCATTGTGCTTGGTATAGGAATGGCAGTAGATGCCAATATTTTAGCAGCAGAACGTATTCGAGAAGAATTACGTGTCGGCTACTCAGCGAAGCAAGCCTTCCTACTAGGCTCTAAACAATCTTTATCAGCCATTGTTGATGCACAGCTAACTACATTATTAGCAGCAGGTGTACTATTCTACTTTGGGACAAGCTCTGTTAAAGGATTCGCTACAACATTAATCATTAGTATTTTATTGAGCTTCTTAACAGCAGTGTGGGGCTCACGTGTACTATTAGGTTTACTTGTGAACAGTGGCTATTTCAATAATCCAGCCTGGTATGGTATTGCGAAATCAAAACAACATAGTCTGGATGAAAATATTGGTGCATTAGATTTATCAACGAAATTTGATCGCTTTGACTTTGTACACAATCGTAAGAAATTCTATACATTCTCATTAGCTATTTTAGTGGCTGGTTTAGTTGTTCTTGGTATTTTCCGTCTAAACCTTGGTATTGATTTCTCAAGTGGTACACGTATTCAAATTGAAGCAGATCAAACATTAACAAAAGAAGCAGTGGAAAAATATGTTGATAGTATCGGCTTCCCTTCGGAAGATGTAGTTCTTTCAGGAGAAAAGAGTACCTCAGCGGTTGTACGTTATAAAACCGATTTATCTCAAGCAGATATTTTGAAATTCCAAAAAGAAACAACTGAGGAATATGGTCATAAACCTACTGTAAGTACAGTATCTCCTACTGTTGGTAAGGAACTTGTGAAAAATGCCATTAAGGCATTATCTCTTGCAGCACTAGGTATTATCATTTATGTGGCGATTCGCTTTGAATGGCGCATGGGGGTCGGGGCAATTGTTTCGCTTCTGCATGATGTATTCTTAATTGTTGCTGTGTTTAGTTTCATGCGTTTAGAGGTAGATATTACGTTTATTGCGGCTGTTTTAACAATTGTTGGTTATTCTATTAATGATACAATCGTTACCTTTGACCGTATGCGTGAAAACTTAGATCGATATGATACCATTAATGACCGTGAAATATTGGCAAATATTGTGAATAAATCGCTACGCCAAACGATGGGACGTTCTGTTAATACAGTGTTAACTGTTATTATCGTTGTTGTATCCCTATTAATTTTTGGTGCACCATCTATTCAAAACTTCTCTATCGCTTTATTGATTGGTTTAATTACAGGTATGTATTCTTCTATCTGTATCGCCGCTCAAATCTGGTATTCATTAAAAATTCGTGAAATGAAAAAATCAGATGGAAAGCTACTCAAGAAAGAGAAAAAACAATGGGGAACTGACGAACCTACAGTATAATTTAGTAAGCAGGGAATAGAAAACGATTCGTTTTCTATTCCCTGCTTTTTTGTAGGCGAGATTGCCGAGTGTATTTATAATTTAAATTGCTGAAGGACTTCTTGGAGCTGTTGCGCATTCTGACTTAATTCCTCAGCAACCGCATTCACTTGCTGCATTGTCGCCACTTGTTCGTCAACAGACTCTGCAATCAGTTGAGAATTGCTAGCTGATTGATTTGAAACATTGGCTGTTTCGGTGACAGAGGCGGCAACCTGCTCGGCACTTGCTGAAATTTCTTCGGATGTGGCAGATATTTCTTCAATTTGCTCTGTAAAGGCTGTGACCGCTGAGGTAATAGAGTAGAAAGCATCTCCTGCTTCGTGAATTTTAGACACGCCGTCCTGTACAGAAGCTAAGCCATGGTCCACTGCATTAGCCACATTGCGCGTATCTGTTAGGATTTCCCTCGTAATGGCAACAATTTGATTAGCAGATTGATTGGATTCCTCTGCTAGTTTACGTACTTCATCAGCTACAACGGCAAAGCCTTTACCATGTTCTCCAGCTCTTGCTGCTTCAATGGCCGCATTAAGAGCAAGTAAATTTGTTTGTTCTGAAATGGCTGTAATGACAGTTGTAATTTGTCCAATTTCTTCCGATTGCTTACTTAGCTTTTGAGTCAATGTGGCAATTTCAGAGGTAGCCACAGAAATGATATTCATTTGTTCTTCCGCTGTTGAAATCGTTGCTCCTCCTGTATGGGCTAGTTGGCGCATACTCTCTGCATTGTGGTGAAGACTATGTGTCGCCTCAGCAATGCGTTGAACACCTGCTGCTGTTTCATCCATTGCCAGAGCACTTTGCTGCGAGGTACGAGCGGAAGAAGTGAGCGATGTTGCGTTTTCTTGAATTCTTTGTGCAATATCATCGGATGTTACCGTTACTTCCTCTGTGCTCGCAGTAAGCTCTTCAGAGACAGCTGATAAATGGGATGCACTGTCTTGAATGTTCGTCATCAGACCAGCTAGACTTTGTTTTAATGTATTGACTGCACCCGCAAGTATGCCAATTTCATCTTTTGTCTGATGGTCAAGCTCAGCGATTGTTAAATCTCCTTGTGCTAATGTGTCTGCTGCTTCAGTGACCTTCCGTAATGGCTGAACAATGGAGTTTTTAACAAAATACATAAAATATATACCAATAATAATACTAGCAATTAGTAGACTAATGGAAATAATAAGAGCACGTGAAACGGTATGATTTACTTCTTGATCGACCTTTTGAAGCTGCTCATCATGATAAGCTAATAAATCAGTTGTTAGCTTGAAGATTTCCTTATTGTATTTTGTGACATCGTTATTTATGTAAGTGAGAGCTAAATCCGTATTGCCACTATTAAACGTCTGCAAGGCTTTCGCTGAAGAGGCTAGTAACTCGTTTTGTAATGCAGTGACTTGTTGCATAATATCTTTTGTATAATCAGAGCGAACAAGACCAGAAAGTTCTTGAACTGTTTCAGGTAAAAGTTTGTGATAACGCTCTAAATTATCCCGAGCTGCTTCATCCTTATTATTTAAAACATAGGAGCGTAAAAATAAACCTTGAGACGCAAGTTGTTGCTGTATATTCTCCGTTAATTGAATTTGAACAATACGATGCTTCAATACTTCCTCTAAATCATTTTGTGTTGTTTTGAATTGAAGAAATGATAAGATGCTTGAAATGAGTAGTAAACAGGTTAAAGAAATGAAGCCTAAATTTAATTTTTTGCGAACGGACATATACGTTCCTACTTTCTATATATTATATGGAAAAAATTATTGTTCTGAAATTACTATAACTTGATATATTTACATGGTCAATACTCAGAAAATATTCAATAGTAAGGAATCCTTTTCCCTTTTAAGGTCTTTTTGAAGGATAATATACCTACATAAAAAGTTCTTACGAAAACATAAATTTCAATCTTTTTCTTCAGAATTAATTGACAATTAAATTGGTTTGGCATAGAATTAAGGCTAACTTTTTGTTCGGTCAAGGTAGAAGGCTTCGGGAGCGAGGTCAGCCTAAGAACAGATGAGCTGAGTTTAGATGAGAATAGCTGAGAAATTGTTGAATAAGAGTAGTAGCATAGGTATGTAATTTAGAGAGTCAGTGGGTGGTGTGAACTGATTTACAGCTTATGTGAATGGACTTATGAGAGTCGCTTTTAAAAGCGAACGTGATTCCCCACGTTATAGGGGTGCTTTGAATGTATGGCTAAAATGAAGCTGGTCATCATAGAAAGCACAAAAGTGAGAGCATATGCTCTAATATGAGGTGGCAACGCGGTCATGATCGTCCTCTGCAATTAGGAATAATCCTTTTTGCAGAGGGCTTTTTTTATTTTGCTTCAGCATTCGTCTAGACATTAGCAAAAGGAATTTTTGAAAAGGAGCTTATAAGCTATGCAAACAACGAGTTCAAGAACAAAAATGAAAACTATCAATGGCGATTCTTTAACACCTATTTTAATTTTCAGACGTTTACAGGGGAAATATAAATTTTTGCTGGAGAGCTCTGCACAGCATGAGGGAGCAGGCAGATTTTCATTTATTGGTGCGAATCCACGAAAAACCTATAAAGGTGTGGGACAAGAAATTCAGGAGATATCCTATAAAACGGGAAAAACATATGTGCATAAAGGGGAGCTTTTTGTCCTCCTTAAACGACTTATGCCACGTATCTCTAATACGACACAATTTCCGTTTTCAGGAGGTGCTGTCGGATATATAGGTCATGGTGGAACGACAATGTTCGCTGACGAGAAAATAGGGCTTCCTGATGCGCACTTCCATGTGTATGAAACGATCATTGTGTTCGATCATTTAACAGATGAAGTGACACTGATTCATACAAATATTGATGCGGAAAAACAGCAACCTGATTTGGAAGTGCTGGCCCAACAATTATTAAATGGTGATGCTTATGACGAAGCAACTTATCATTATCACGCAATAGAAAAGGCAACGGATGAATCCTTTGCAGCAGAGTTACAGGCGATGCAAACCAAGTTAAATGATGACATAACAAGGGTAGTACTGCCTAAGCGTTATGTAGCAAATTTTCAAGGTGATGCGTTTTCCTTATACAGACAGCTACGCAAAAAAAAACCTGCACCCTATATGTATTATGTAGAGTTTGAGGATCACGTTATATTAGGCACTTCTCCTGACAGCCTTATACGAGTGAAGGGGGAGCGAGTGATAGCCACACCAACGGAGGGCACCTATCCACGTGGGGAGACTAAAAGTGAAGACCTAAAAAATGAGCGCACATTATATGAACAAACGGACATTCGAAATTCACATGCAATACTCGTTAGTGCCATTCAGCAAAAATTACAGTCTGTTTGTTTTCGAGACTCTGTTCAGGTCATTGAGGCCATGCGTATTGAAAGGTCAAAACAGGCACTGCACTTGACGTCGAGAGTAGAAGGTCGGCTTTTACCTATGTTGCACGCTTTGGATGTACTGGCAGTAACAATCCCACCATTTTCAGTTACAGAGATTTCTAAGAAGCAGGTGATACGTTACTTAGAAAATGGGTCACACATGGCATGTATTTTTGGTGATGCTCTTGGCTTTATTGGATTCAATGGCCATTTGGATTTTGCTTTAACAGCGCAATCCATTGTAGTTGAACATGAAACGATGTATATGCAATCCACAATAACAATGACTAAATATACGAATATCCCTAACGTGTTACAGCAAGTGCAAGAGGAAGAGAAAGGTTTTTTACAGTTATTGGTTAACGATGGAGGGCGAAACTGATGGAACAATTACAACGGAAAGTAGTGCAAGGTGAACATCTGATGTATGAGGAAATGCTGAAGGTCGCGCAATGGTTATTTCAGGATGAGACACCTAAAGAGGAAATCGCCAGTTTTTTAACGGCTTTAGCTGTGAAAGGGGAAACAGCACACGAGGTAGCAGCATTAGCAACTATTATGCGTTCTTTTGCACGTGATGTAGCTGTAAAAGAAGACGACTATATGGATAATTGTGGTACGGGTGGAGATGGTCTTCATACCTTCAACATTAGTACAGCCTCTGCTTTTGTACTAGCTGGAGCAGGTGTCAAAATGGCAAAGCATGGGAATCGTAAAATATCTTCATCCTCGGGTAGCTCAGATGTGTTGGAGGCATTAGGTATTCATACAGCTATTTCCATACCTCAAACGATTGAATTGCTAGAGAAAGAAGGAATTGCTTTTATCTATGCACCGAATGTTCATCCAAAATTAAAGCGAATTGGCGAAGTTCGTCGTTCATTAGGAAAACCAACGATTTTTAATCTAGTCGGTCCTTTAACCAATCCAGTACCATTATTTACGCAATTCACAGGTATTAATCGTCCTGATTTTGTCATGGAATATGCCTCAGTCCTACAGATGCTGGGGCGGGAGCGAGCCATTGTTGTTTCAGGTCCTAAGGGGCTTGATGAGGCTTCCTTAGCAGGACAAAATACATTGGTCCTAGTAGATAGAGGAGATTTAATTCCCTTCTCCTTGTCGGCTGAAGATGTTGGTCTTCAAGCAGCACCTTTAGAAGCTATCCGTGGTGGCAATGCAGATGACAATGCGGTCATTATGAAAAAAATATTGGCTGGAGAGCACAGTGCGTACTTAGATACGGTGTTATTAAATACGGGTATTGGCTTATTCGGTTATGGTCAAGCAGAAACCATTAAAGAAGGTGTCGCGATGGCGAAGGAAAGTATTTTTAGTGGGAGAGCATTGAAAAAATTGGAAGCAGTTATTACTTACAGTGAACAAATGAAAGAAGTGGAGGTAGGGCAATGAATATACTCTATAAAATTCTGCAGCAAAAGAAAATTGAGATAGGTGCTTTATTAGAGCAGCCAGATCCTTTAGCAAATTTTACAGAAAAGCCACGACCCTCATTAGTCGAAACATTACGTCAAGCTACAAAATTACAGGTCGTTGCTGAAATGAAACGTGCTTCGCCCTCCAGGGGGGTCATCGCTGGTGCGGCGGATCCAGTTGCTCAAGCACAGGTCTATGCACAGGCAGGAGCAGCAGCTATTTCTGTTTTAACAGATAAGGCGTTTTTTAAAGGCTCCTTTGAAGATTTAGCGGCAGTTGCTCGTGTTGTTGACACGCCTCTTCTTTGTAAGGATTTTATGATAGATCGGGTGCAGATTCGATTTGCGAAGGCAGCAGGTGCCTCTATTATTTTATTAATTGTGGCGGCCTTAACGGATGACGCTTTACGCGACTTATATAGTTATGCAACGGGCTTAGGCCTAGAAGTTTTAGTGGAAGTACACGATACAGAGGAGCTTGAACGTGCTCTTGCAGTAGATGCAAAGTTGATTGGTGTCAATAATCGGGATTTACGTACCTTTGAGGTTAGTCTACAACGGACAAAAGAAATTGCCGAAGTTTTCCCATTCAGTGAGCAACGTGTATTAATTAGTGAAAGTGGTATTTGGTCACAGGAAGATGCCAATCAAGTTGCCACAATGGGAGCTAGTGGCGTTCTTGTAGGGGAGGCATTGATGCGCAGTGAAGACGCGGGGCAAGCACTACAACGTTTACAGGTACTAAAGGAGGCAGCTTCTATATGACAAAAGTCAAAATTTGTGGATTACAAGAACAAGTACATGTCAAAACAGCTATTCATGCTGGCGCAGATGCCATTGGTTTTGTTTTTGCACCAAGTAAACGTCGTGTAACTGTTGAGCAAGCCCAACAGTTAGCGAAGGAGGTGCCACGAGGTGTTTTGAAAATAGGTGTCTTTGTCAATCCCACACCAGCTGAATTAAAGGAAGCGGTAGAGCGCGTGCCTTTAGACTATGTGCAATATCATGGAGAGGAAACGCCAGCATTTATTCAGGAGCAAGGCTACCCAGCCATTAAGGCATTGTCGATACGAGGAAGAGAGGATGTTCAAGCAGCTGTTCATTATCAGGTGGATTATTATTTATTCGATGCCCCTGGAACAGATTTTAAAGGTGGTAGCGGTCATACTTTTGATTGGACGTTACTTGAGGAAGTAGGTATTCCAAGAGAGAAATTATTATTAGCGGGTGGTCTCAATGTGGACAATATTGAAGCGGCCATTTCAAGTGTTGCTCCTGTAATGGTGGATGTATCAAGTGGCGTGGAAACAGACGGAGTCAAAGATTCTATAAAAATACAGGCATTTTTGCAGGCAGTAAAGAGGGGGAGCGAATAATGGGAAATTCAATCGCATTTAATGTACCGACTAAGGAAGGTCGTTACGGACAATTTGGTGGACGTTATGTGCCAGAAACATTAATGACAGCTTTACTAGAATTAGAAACAGCTTATGAAGAAGCGATGAAGGATTCAATGTTTACAGAGGAGCTATCCTATTATTTACAGGAGTATGTAGGGCGAGAAACCCCACTCTATTACGCAGAAAATTTAACGAGCGCACTTGGAGGAGCTAAGATTTATTTAAAGCGTGAAGATTTAAATCATACAGGTGCACATAAAATTAACAATGCGATTGGGCAGGCGCTTCTTGCCAAACGCATGGGCAAAAAGAAAATTGTTGCTGAAACAGGTGCAGGACAGCATGGTGTGGCAACGGCTACTGCTTGTGCCTTATTAAATCTAGAATGTGTTGTTTTTATGGGTGCGGAAGATATGAAACGTCAGCAGTTAAATGTTTTTCGCATGGAGTTGCTTGGCACAAAGGTTCAATCGGTGGAAAGTGGTTCTAAAACTTTAAAGGATGCTGTGAATGCAGCGCTACGTTATTGGGTGACAAATGTTGAGGATACGCATTATATTTTAGGCTCTGCCCTAGGACCTCACCCATTTCCTAAAATCGTTCGAGACTTTCAGCGTGTCATTGGGGTAGAAACGAGAAAGCAAATTTTGCAAAAGGAAGGTCGTTTACCTGATGCTGTTGTGGCTTGTATTGGTGGCGGCAGTAATGCAATTGGTATGTTTCATCCGTTCGTAGATGATGCATCAGTCGCTTTATATGGTGTAGAGGCGGCAGGGAGTGGTCTTGAAACAGGGAAACACGCTGCGGCAATTGCAGGTGGACAATTAGGTGTATTGCATGGTGCCTACATGTATTTATTACAGGATGAAAATGGCTTTGTCCAAGAAGCACATTCGATTTCCGCGGGGTTAGATTATCCGGGAAAAGGGCCAGAACATTGTTATTTACATGATATCGGTCGAGCGCAGTTTGACGCCATCACAGATGCTGAGGCACTAGAAGGCTTACAATTGTTAAGTCGAACAGAGGGGATACTTCCTGCGCTTGAAAGTTCCCATGCTATTGCTTACACAGCAAAACTTGCTAAAACCATGCCGAAAGACCAGATCATTGTAGTGTGCTTGTCTGGTCGCGGAGATAAGGATGTACACACGGTTAGGGCGGTACTAGGAGGAGATGGCAAATGACGACGTTACAACAAGCAATTGAACAAGCAAAGGTAGCAGGAAACAAAGCCTTTATTCCGTATATCATGGCAGGTGATGGAGGGCTAGAAACGATCAAGCCAACCATCCTAACACTACAGCAGCTAGGTGTGACAGCTATTGAAGTAGGTATCCCCTTTACAGACCCTGTTGCAGATGGGCCAACAATTGAGCGGGCAGGAGAACGTGCACTCGCAGCTGGCGTAACATTAACGAAGGTATTGCAAACGCTCACTTCATTTAGAGATGAAATCACGGTACCTCTAGTTGTCATGACTTATTTCAATCCAGTGTTAGCGTATGGCTTAGAGGCTTTTGCAAAAGCCTGTGTAGCTGGGGGCGTTAAGGGAATAATCGTACCAGATGTTCCATTAGAAGAAAGTGCTCTATTACGGGAGGCATTAAACCCATATACCATTGATGTTGTTCAACTTGTCTCTTTAACAAGTCCTCCTGAGCGTATTGCTCATATTGCAGCAGCTAGTCAGGGCTTCGTTTATGCTGTGACTGTGAATGGAATTACAGGGGCAAGGTCCCGTTTTGCTGCAAACTTAGAGCAGCATTTTGCAAGTCTACGTCAAGCAAGTTCAATCCCTGTGCTTGCAGGCTTTGGTATTTCAACACCTGAGCAAGTGAAAAGGATGGGGTCATTGGGAGATGGAGTTATTGTTGGTAGTGCTATTGTAACAGCATTGCATGAAGAAGATATGACCACCGTAGCAGCATTAGTGGCCGCTTCAAAAGGTGTATTCGAGAAGTCTACTCTATAGAGTAGGCTTTTTTGCTGCTAGATGGATAGTAAGTTTAAACTGATGGATTAATCAGTAAAAGGGGCGGATAGAAATTTTCACATTGATGGATAAAACTATCAATCTAACGGATAGTGCGTATCCAATAGAATTTCGGTATAATAGCTTTCGTAAGGAAGTGAGAAGATGATTCTATCGAAAAAAAGATGGCAGGTGGAGCGTCCAGATGCCACACTTGTACAAGCATTACAAAATGACTTACAACTTTCCGCGATTGCTGCAAAAATTTTAGCAGCACGAGGCTGTGAAACTACGGCTGAAGCAGAAAGCTTATTAAATATGACTGAAGCAAATGTCCATGACCCATTTCTTATGTACGGTATGGCTGAAGCAGTAGCACGAATTGAGCAAGCATTAGAAAATGGGCAGAAGATTTTAGTCTATGGCGATTATGATGCCGGTGCGACACGTTTCTAAGTGAAAAGCTTAGACACTAGGGAGTCGCTTAATTTCCCTAGGAGAACTGATTTCTTGATAGGTGGAATGAGAGGGTAACGCCTTGAAACGCCTACTCTGATACTCCGACATGCTTTAGCTAAGGTTAACTAGTGAAGTATGAAGCTCGGTAAAGTCGGCAGAGAGATACCGTCAGCTTACAAATGTAAAAATGTTCACAGTAAGTCACGAAAGCTGTCTAGAGGTAGATGGTGTATCCTATATGCCGGGAGTCCATAAAGTATCTATGGTTAGAATGTGCTGCACAAGCACTGACGAATCTCTGAATGTACAGGTCTAGACGTAGATGTTGTAGAAATGCAATGGGTGGCAGTGCCATCGTATGTGTGGATGAGTAAAAATCGTGCGTTATGAAAATCCATAGCTTGTTACAGGCAAGTTCAAGCATACAGGACTATAGGAGAAACCTAAGGATATATGGATGGATAGAGAAGTCGGAACGTGGAAAGCGAAGGATGTGGAGGTATTAACCTGCCTATGAAGCAGTTCAGTATATAAAGGGGCAACCTATTAAAACTGATTAACCTTTCGTGAGAGTGGAGCCACAGTACCTTTGAAATCGTGATAATAAGCGGTGGAGGGATAGGCTCTAGTCGGAAATTTCAAAGACTTATAAATGCATAACAAATCACAGATTCGAGTATGACTAATAGAATCACCACTTGAGAGAGGGGTTGATGTCTGTGGCAAATTCACGAATCGTACAACATGTTAAAAAGTCCAAGTTAAGAAATGCTGAATATTATAGTATGCAGTCAACTTTTGACATGCTATATGACCAAAGTAAAAACGGTAGTAATTTTAAAAACTTAATGAGAATTATCAGTTCGTCTGAAAACATTAAGTTAGCGTATCGTAATATTAAGAAAAATACGGGTAGTAAAACGGCTGGCGTAGATGGTCGGACAATCGAACATGTTTCGAAGCTAGCCGAAGAACAATTCGTTTGTTATGTTAGAAATAAATTAAGAGATTACAAACCGAAAGCAGTTAGACGAGTTGAAATACCAAAACCTAATGGTAAAGTAAGACCTTTAGGAATTCCTGCAATTTGGGATAGAATAGTCCAACAATGTATTTTCCAAGTTCTTGAGCCTATAGCAGAAGCAAAATTTTCTGGTAGAAGTCACGGATTTAGACCAAACCGTTCAGTAGAAAATGCGATTGCTCAAAGTTATCGGTTAATGCAACATTCCAAAATGTCTTATGTAATTGATATAGATATAAAGGGATTTTTCGATAATGTTTCACATGCAAAGTTGTTAAAACAAATGTGGACACTAGGTATACAAGACAAAAATTTACTCACGATTATTTCAAAAATGCTAAAAGCCAAAGTCAAAATGCCAGATGGTCAAATTATTGAGAATAAAAAAGGTACACCACAAGGAGGTATTTTATCTCCATTGTTGTCTAATATTGTGCTTAATGAACTTGACCGATGGATTGAAAGCCAATGGGAAACATTCCCCACTTTAAAAGACTATACGCAATATGGTGGTAAGGGAGAAAATAGACATCCTCACAATAGTTATAAATATAGGATGTTAAAGAAATCATCTAAACTGAAAGAATGTTACATTGTTCGCTATGCAGATGACTTCAAAATCTTTTGTAGTAATCCTAACCATACCAAAAAGTTATTTATTGCGGTTCAAAAATGGCTTAAAGATAGACTAGGTCTAGCAATTAGTGAAGACAAATCAAAAATCGTGAATCTTAAAAAGGACTATTCTGAATTTCTAGGAATCAAAATGAAGTTAATTCCAAAAGGTCAGAAATGGGTAGTTAAAAGTCATATGTGTGATAAAGCAGTACAGCGTACGAAGAATAACCTTAAAGAAATTATTAATGGTATTCGATATGATAGTGGCTCAAATGACCAAGCAAGAAAAATAGCATTATATAACTCAACTGTAATAGGACTTCATCAGTATTTTCGCATAGCAACTATGATAGCCGAAGATATGGGAAACATCGCATATGAAATAAACGTATGTTTGAAGGACCATCGAATGAAACGGCGAATCAAGAAAACGGGTGTTATCACTTCTGATTTCATCAAGAAAGAATACGGAAAAAGCAAGCAACTTAGATTTATATCACGAGAACCGTTTCTACCTATTGGTTACATTAAACACAAAAGTCCAATGATGAAACGAAATGTAGTAAATGCATATACAAAAGAAGGTAGAGAAGAAATTCATAAAAACCTCTCTACTATTGATGTTGGCGTACTTCGTTTCTTAATGGAACATCCAATTTCACAACGAAGTGTCGAATATAACGACAATCGAATTGCATTATACTGTGCACAAAGAGGTATATGCCATGTAACAGGGCAAGGACTAAACCCAATGACGATTCACTGTCATCACAAAGTACCACGATTGCAAGGTGGTACTGACGAATACAAAAACCTCTGTCTCGTTGATAAAGACATTCATATTTTAATTCATGCGAAAGATGAAGAAATTATCTCGAAATATAAATATCTTATAACGAATGTTGGAAGCCTCAACAAACTTAATACGTTACGCAAAATACTAAATTTAGAAGAACTAGCAATTTAATTGGACAAATAAACATACGCTTAGTGAATACTGTTAAGTTATGTAGATTAACAAAGTTTTGAAATTATTCGATGGAACGCCGTGTGAGGTGAAAGTCTCACGCACGGTGTGAAGTGGGGGAAAAGCTAGAGATAACCTCAAAGGCTTACCTATCACTATATGGTGTCACAAGCACGACTGTTATGCTAAATGTTTTACTAGATCTTGGAGCGGATGTATCCTTTAAAATCCCCAATCGTTTTATCCATGGTTATGGTCCACATGAGGCATTATTTCGTGAAGCATATGAAGAGGGTGTACAGTTAATCATAACAGTAGATAACGGGATATCTGGTATCGAACCTGTTCGAGTGGCTAAAGAGCTTGGCATGGATGTCATTGTGACAGATCACCATGAGCCAGGTGAGGAACTACCGCCAGCAGATATTATTCTTCATCCTCGATTACCAGAAGGTCATTATCCGTTTGGAGAGCTAGCTGGAGTAGGTGTAGCCTTTAAGTTAGCACATGCTTTATATGGTGAACTACCAATTCATTTAATGGAATTGGTGGCGATTGGAACTGTAGCTGATTTAGTTCCTTTAGTGGATGAAAATCGCTATCTCGTGAAGCGAGGTATACAGGAAATGCGTCGTTCCCTTAGTCCATGGGTACAAGCAATGTGTGATATAGCCAGTACAGAGCAGGCAAAAATTACGGAAGAGACAATTGGCTTTTATTTTGGTCCTCGATTAAATGCTGTTGGTCGACTCGGAGAAGCAGCTCCAGGAGTCGAGTTATTAATGGCAGATGATAGTGCTAAAGCAAGCGCATTGGCAAAGCAGCTTAATGCCTGCAATACAGAGCGCAAAGATATTGTGAAAAGCATTACAGATGAGGCCATTGCACTTATTGAATCGGATGAAAAAATCGGCAATTCCTTAGTTCTTGTTGTGGCGGGGGAAGGCTGGAATGCAGGCGTTGTTGGAATAGTTGCCTCACGACTTGTTGAGCAGTACTATCGTCCAACCATTGTCCTTTCACTTGATCCTGAAAAGGGCACAGCAAAGGGTTCCGCTCGAAGCATTGAAGGCTTCCATCTATATAATGAACTAGCTAAAAACCGAGATATTTTACCGCATTTTGGTGGACATCCTATGGCCGCAGGCATGACCTTATCGTTAGAGCATGTGGATGAACTACGTACACGCTTGGATGCACAGGCAAGAGAATGTTTAACAGAGGAGCAATTAACACCGATCGTCCATATTGATATTCCGTTAAGTATCGATGAAATTTCAGCAGATGCTATTGAAGAAATTTCAGCACTAGGACCATTTGGAACAGATTTTCCAAAGCCTGTTTACGTACTTGAGGATGTTGAAATCTCATCTATGCGTAAAATTGGAGCAGCTGAGAATCATATTAAAATGGAATTAACAAATGGCTATGATAAATTAGATAGTGTCGGCTTTAATAAAGGGCATTTACATGATGAATTAACGTATGGCATTAAAGTATCCTTTATAGGCGATTTACAAATTAATGAATGGCAGGGACGTAAAAAAGCCCAATTTATGATCGAGGATGTCCAAACAACGGAATGGCAGCTATTTGATATTCGTGGTATCCGTCAAACTGCGCGTTGGCTTAATACGGTACCGAAGGATGAGGCACAGTTTATTGCCTTTCATCCAGCAACGATGGCGTATTATCAATCATTGATTGGTGCTCCTATTACAGTAGTTGACCCAGCACTATCCAATGTGGAACAAAGTGATTATATTGTGCTCTTAGATTTGCCACAACAAGTTCAAAGACTAGAAGAGGTGTTACAGAAGACGACACCTTCACGTATTTATGCGCATTTTTATATGCCTGATTCGCAATACTTTAGTGGTTTACCTACTCGTGAGCAATTTTCTTGGTATTATAAATTTTTGAAAAATCGACCAGCCTTTCCGCTTGATATGCATATAGCAGATTTAGCAAAGCATACAGGTTGGCCATTGGATGTATTAAAATTTATGACACAGGTGTTTTTTGAGCTTGGTTTTGTTAAAATGGAGAGTGGACTGACGACTGTCAACGTGAATGCCCCAAAACAAGCACTAACAGAGGCACCGTCTTACAAACAACGTTCAGAACAGATTGAAATGGAGCAAAAGCTTGTCTATGCTCCTTATATAGAATTAAAACAATGGTTTGATGAACGATTAACATAAACGGACGTACAGCGTTTCGTAGGAGGAGCAATAACATGGATTTAAAGCAATATGTTACAACAGTTGAAAACTGGCCGAAAGAGGGCATTAGCTTCAGAGATATTACAACAATTATGGATAATGGACCAGCATACAAATATGCAACAGACCAAATTGTAGAATATGCAAAAGAAGTGGGAGCTGAAATTGTAGTTGGCCCTGAGGCTCGTGGTTTTATCATCGGTTGCCCAGTTGCCTATGCACTTGAAATTGGCTTTGCACCTGTTCGTAAACCAGGTAAATTACCACGTGAGGTTATTAGTGCAGACTATGGTCTTGAATATGGTCAAGATACGTTAACAATGCATCATGATGCGATTAAGCCTGGCCAAAAGGTTTTAATCTGTGATGATTTACTAGCAACGGGTGGGACAGTTGAAGCAACTGTTCGTTTAGTAGAAGAATTAGGTGGTCAGGTAGTAGGCTGTGCCTTCCTAATCGAACTTTTAGAATTAAATGGTCGTGCAAAGCTTGGAGATTTAAATATTAAAACACTTATTCAATATTAAGAGAAAGCGTCTACCATAGTGGGCACTTCAGATTGTAGACAAACTCAAGAAATTACGAGTTTGCCTACAGTCTTTTTCTTTTACAATGAAATAAAGTAAAGCCGATACGGGCCGAGTTGCTTTCCCCGCTCCATCGAACTTCTTCCCTATTACTGTGTTGATTAACCGTAAACTTTTAAGCTGATGAAAGCTGAAGACGGAAAATTAAATCAATAAACATGAACAATTAGAAATGGTAACGGTTAATCAATTTATATCATTTGAGCGAAAATTAGAGGCTGCTATTTACCCTTTAGTAGAAACGACTTACTAAGCTTATGGATGCCCAAATATTGATCATGCCACTCTATATTTGGTAAGTAATTAGAAGAAAAAATGACAACAGCCATCGAGGTGAACTTTTCGATGGCTGTTGTTTGCAGTTTGAAGCGCCCAATAAAGTAGGTACTTTTTAATCTTCATCATATGCTTGGATGATCTTTTGTATTGTGCGCAAGGTATCATAGAAATCTGCATATTTTTCAACCCCTATATCTTCGATGATTCTATCTTGAATCGTTTGCCAAATGGGTGCGGCTTCATGCAGCTTTTCTAATCCTTTTTCAGTGAGCGTAATCTTTTTAGTGCGCGCATCGCTTGTGTCTCGCTTTAATTCAACATAGCCATGTTGCTTTAATAGATTAATATTACGGGTCACAGTCGTTTGATCAAGTTGTAAAATTTCACCTAAACGGCTAATTGAGACAGTTTGCTGAAGATCGATATGGGCCAGCATGGAATATTGTGTAACCTTTAAACCAGTGGGCTGTAGCAGCTTATCATATAATTGTGTGACAACCCTTGTTTTTTTTCTAAGGTTTGCACAAACACAGATTTGTGTATAATCGATTGTTTTAAGTTGATTCTTCATCGTCAGTACTCCTTTGAGGGGATTCTACTAATTGTAAGTATACACCTAAGAGCTAGAAAAGACTGCTTGACAGCTATAGGAACGATTATTATCATTATACATGTATATACATATAAATGGAATGAAGAGATCGCAAAACATGTATATACATGTTTTGTTATGCATCTCACAAGAAAAGAAGGTGTTAGGATGAAGCGAGTTCATTATAGCTGGTTGATTTTGATTGTCACATTTTTCTCGATTATTGTAGCAGGGATTACAATGTCATCGTCTGGTGTTTTCCTGGATCCCCTCGAAAAAGAATTTCAATGGGATCGCTCAACGATTGCTTTAGCATTTGCTGTAAGTTTATTTTTATATGGCATATCTGGACCATTTATGGCGGCGCTGCTTGAAGTCATTGGCTTAAAGAAAATGATGCTTAGTGCCATGTCTACTTTAATAGTAGGAATGACCTTAACCTTTTGGATGAGCCAATCCTGGCAGTTAATCATTATTTGGGGAGGTATCATTGGGCTTGGTGCGAGCCTTTTTTTAACGGTGCTCAGTCCCTATGTAGCGAATCATTGGTTTGTTAAACGCAGAGGGCTGGCAGTTGGGATTTTAACGGCTAGTACAGCCACAGGTCAATTAATTTTACTGCCAGTGCTAGCCATTATTATTGAACATTATTCTTGGCGATGGGCAATGGGATTAATCCTACTCCTGAGTACCATGATGTTCGTCATGATTGCTATGTTTATTAAAAACAAGCCGCAAGATATTGGTCTAACCCCTTACGGTCATGATGAGATTATAGAAGAGCCGCAAGTACAGCCCAAGAAGAATCCAATTAGTATGGCATTTCTTGGTTTAGCAGAGGCAGTTAAAGTCAAAGCATTTTGGCTCTTAGCAGGCAGCTTTTTCATTTGTGGTCTTTCGACAAGTGGATTAATCGGAACTCACTTTGTGTCATATTGTATTAGCTTTGGCGTTCCGCTAGTAACCGCTGCATCTCTTCTTTCTTTTATGGGGGTGTTTAACTTATTAGGCACGACTGTCTCTGGCTGGCTATCGGATCGCTTTGATAATCGTTGGCTATTATTTTGGTATTACTTGTTAAGGGGAGCTTCTCTCTTGCTACTCCCTTATGCACTCGCTCAAGGCTCCTTTGTTTTATTGACGATTTTCAGCATCTTTTATGGACTCGATTGGATTGCCACAGTACCACCAACTATCAGCATTACACGACAAATTTTTGGGATGCAAAAAAGCAGCATTATTTACGGATGGATATTCGCCTCACATCAGGCAGGAGCGGCAGTTGCTGCGTATGGGGGTGGGTTAATTTATAAATTTTTCAATTCCTACACATGGGCTTTTTTCCTTGCTGGCCTATTCTGTGCATTGGCAAGCTTATTCGTTATCATTGTAAAAAAACAAACGCCTCAGCAAGGATAAACAGTCGACTAAAAAAGTTGAACCTCGACAGAAAGAGGTTCAACTTTTTTTATCAATATTAGTTTGACATTTAACAAACAAAAGTTTACAATATAAACAAATATAATAAAAGGTGATGCTATGAATGAAAGAGAACAGGCGGTGCTTGCTTTAATTCGCCAAAACCCGTTTATGTCTCAGCAAGAGATGGCAGATACAATGAATCTGTCCCGTCCCGTGCTTGCTAATTTAGTGTCTAGTTTAACAAAGCAAGGAAAAATTGTAGGTCGTGCTTATATTTTACCCGAGGAAAATGAAATTATTTGCATCGGGGGAGCTAATTTAGACCGAAAATTCCATGTGAAGGGCAATGTTCAATTTGGAACATCTAACCCTGCCAGCTCTTCTTTTAGTGTAGGTGGAGTTGGTCGAAATATTGCTGAAAACTTAGGCAGATTAAACCATCAAGTGACGTTATTAACAACGGCTGGTAAAGATGCTGATTGGCAAGTGATCCAAGAAGCTTCGGAATCCTTTATGAATCTACGTTATGTGGAGCAGCTAGCTGAGGCTTCTACGGGTTCCTATACAGCTATTATGGATGAACAAGGTGAGCTAGCATTAGCTGTAGCCAATATGGAGGTTTATGACCTGCTGTTACCGAGTTTGTTGAAAAAGCATGAAACAATGCTAGTGAATGCTGGTTGCTTTATTTTGGATTTAAATTGCCCGAAAGAAACAGTGGCGTATATCCAGCAAGTAGCCATTGCTCGTGCCATTCCATTAGTCATTGTGCCAGTATCTTCGCCAAAAATGAATCGACTACCTGAAACATTACAAGGTGTAACTTGGTTTATTTGTAACACGGATGAAGCAGAAACAATTGTTGGACATAAAATTGAAAGCGCTACCCATTATGAAAAAGCATTACAACAGCTCTTACAACTAGGTGCTGAACATGTCATTATCACAGCTGGTAGCAAGGGTGTTTATGCAGCATCTACGACGATCACACCTCGTCATTTCGCTGCGAAAGTGATCAACAAAATTGAAGATGTTACAGGAGCAGGAGATGCGTTTGTCAGCGCTGTGATACACAGTTGGTTGACAGGTCAATCTTTTGAGACATGTATTGATGCAGGGTTAACAAATGCTAAAAATACATTGGCATCTCCTTATACAGTAAGACCTGAATTATCAGTAGATTTGTTAAAAAATGAAATGGAGGAATAACAACATGAAAGAATTCATCGTATTATCAGAAGAAGTAAAAGCAGGACAAGCAGAAGGTCTACCAATCGTGGCATTAGAATCTACAATCATTTCACACGGTATGCCATATCCACAAAATGTGAAAACTGCGCGTGAAGTTGAGCAAATTATTCGCGATAATGGTGCAGTACCTGCAACCATTGCCTTAATAGATGGCAAAATCAAAATCGGTTTATCAGATGAAGAGCTAGAGATGTTTGGAAATTCACAAGGCGTTGCAAAAGCTTCACGTCGTGACTTAGGCTACTTACTTGCAACAAAAAAATTAGGTGCGACAACAGTTGCAGCTACAATGATCTGTGCTGAACTTGCAGACATTGAAATCTTTGTAACAGGTGGTATTGGTGGTGTACACCGTGGTGCTGAAACAACAATGGATGTCTCTGCTGACTTAGAAGAATTAGCACAAACTAATGTGGCTGTTATTTGCGCGGGTGCAAAATCTATTCTAGATATTGGTCTTACATTAGAATACCTTGAAACAAAAGGGGTACCAGTAGTTGGTTATGGTACAGATGAATTACCAGCATTCTACACACGTCAAAGTGGTTTCGATGTCAACTTCCAGCTTGATACACCAGAGGAGATTGCAGCAATGCTATCTGCGAAATGGCAATTAGGGTTAAAAGGTGGCGCTGTCATTGCCAACCCAATTCCAGAAGCTGAAGCATTAGATCATGCATTTATTACAAACATTATTGAAAAAGCTTTAGCTGAAGCTGAAGAGAATGGTATTCAAGGTAAAAACGTTACACCATTCTTACTTGGTAAAGTAAAAGAATTAACAGAAGGTAAAAGTCTTGATGCGAACATTGCATTAGTGAAAAACAATGCAGTCGTTGGCGCAAAAATTGCTGTTGCCTACAATCAATTACACTAATCATTTGTCGAAACAAGAACCCTTTGTGACATCCTGTCGCAAAGGGTCTTTTTCATTAAAAAGAAGAATATTTTTTCCATTTTTCGAACTGTTCACGAGATTAACTAAACTAAATGACACAGTCTCTTTACAATAGGCTACAAAATTTTATACAATTAAGTTTATATCTAATCTGAAAAATTTGACGAGCAAGGTGGACATGTTATGGCGAAAGAGCAAATTTTGACTCCTGAGGACGTTTTTGAGTTAGTCAAATCCTACATGAATGATGAAAATGTCACATTCGTGAAAAAAGCATATGAATTAGCAAGGGATGCCCATATTGAGCAATTCCGTAGCTCTGGTGAACCTTATATCATTCACCCAGTACAAGTGGCAGGTATTCTAGCTGAATTACAAATGGACCCGGAAACAGTAGCGGCAGGTTTTTTACATGATGTTGTCGAAGATACGGATTTTACGCGGGATGATTTGGTACGGGAATTTGGCGAAGAAGTAGCCGTGCTTGTTGATGGTGTGACAAAGCTAGGGAAAATTAAATATTTATCAAAAGAGGCGCAGCAAGCAGAGAATCATCGAAAAATGTTTGTAGCTATGGCACAGGATATTCGTGTCATCTTAATTAAGCTAGCAGACCGTCTCCATAATATGCGTACGTTAAAGCATTTACCTGCTGAAAAGCAGCGACGTATATCGAAAGAGACGCTAGAAATTTTTGCACCACTTGCACATCGTCTGGGAATCTCGACTGTAAAATGGGAGCTTGAAGATACAGCACTTCGCTATTTAAACCCACAACAATATTATCGTATTGTCAGTTTGATGAAGAAAAAGCGTGATGAGCGTGAGGCTTATTTAGAGAATGTCATGGCTGAGATGAAGTCACAGCTTAATGAGGTTGAAATTGAAGCAGATATCTATGGTCGTCCAAAGCATATTTACAGTATTTATCGAAAAATGGTGCTCCAAAAGAAACAATTTAATGAAATTTATGATTTATTAGCCATACGTGTACTTGTCGATAGTATTAAAGATTGCTATGCGGTTTTAGGGATTGTGCATACACTCTGGAAACCGATGCCAGGGCGCTTTAAAGACTATATTGCCATGCCAAAACAAAACCTGTATCAGTCCTTACACACGACCGTTATTGGACCCTATGGTGATCCATTAGAGGTTCAGATTCGTACGAAGGAAATGCACAAAATTGCAGAGTACGGGATTGCGGCACACTGGGCGTATAAAGAGGGCAAAAATGTTGATCATCAAAAGCAAAATGTCGATCAAAAATTAACATGGTTCCGTGAGATTTTAGAATTTCAAAATGAATCTTCTAATGCAGAAGAATTTATGGAATCCTTAAAATTCGATTTATTTTCTGATATGGTCTACGTATTTACACCTGAAGGCGATGTCATCGAATTGCCGGCGGGTTCTGTGCCCATCGATTTTGCCTATCGTGTCCATTCAGAGGTCGGAAATCGTACGATTGGGGCAAAAGTCAATGGGAAAATGGTGCCGCTTGATACACCACTGAAAACCGGCGATATCATTGAAATTTTAACATCTAAGCAATCCTTTGGTCCGAGCCGCGATTGGCTAAAAATAGCACAATCCTCACAGGCGAAAAATAAGATTAAGCAATTCTTTAAACGACATTTACGTGAAGAGAATATCATCAAAGGGAAAGAAATGATTGAAAAGGAAATTCGTGCTCAGGATTTCGATTTAAAGGAAACGATGTCATCAGAAAACCTCAAACGTGTATGTGATAAATTCAACTATACGAATGAGGAGGACTTGTATGCAGCAGTAGGGGTGAATGGCATTACTGCACAGCAAGTGGTTAATCGTTTAGCGGAAAAACGTCGTAAAGAGCGTGAGCAGGAAGAAGCTTTAGAGAAAATCGAACAAAAAATGAAAAATCCAATTCCGCAAAAACGAACGGAATCGGGTGTCATCGTCAAGGGCATTGATAATATGCTTATTCGACTTTCTCGTTGTTGTACGCCTGTACCTGGTGATGAGATTGTAGGCTTTATTACAAAAGGTAGAGGTGTTTCTGTACACCGTGCAGACTGTCCAAATATTCAAATTGAGGATGAGCAAGAACGTTTAATTGAAGTGGAATGGGAGCATGGAATCATCCCTGAGAAAAAAGAATATCCAGTGGATATCGAAGTGTCAGCCTTTGATCGACCTGGTATTTTAAATGAAATTATGCAAATTGTTAGTGAAACAAAAACAAATATTTTAGCAGTCAGTGGTCGTGCTGATCGTGATAAAATGGCAACAATTCATTTAACGATTTCCATTTCAAACATTTCACATTTGCATAAGGTTGTTGAGCGGATTAAACAAACACCTGATATTTATTCGGTGCAGCGTGTCATCAATTAATGATTGGCAACAACATAGAATTGGGGTTTTAATGCATGAAAGTAGTATTACAGCGCAGTAAAGCTGCTTCTGTAACGGTTGACGGAACTGTCACAGGAGCGATTGATAATGGCTATGTTCTTCTAGTAGGTATTACACATGAGGATACACATGAGGATGTCGCTTATTTAGCGAAAAAAGTAGCTAATTTACGCCTTTGGGAAGATGCGGAAGGAAAAATGAATCATTCGATCCTAGAGCATGGAGGCGCAATTTTATCCGTCTCACAATTTACATTGTATGGGGATGCAAAAAAGGGAAATCGTCCTAGTTTCATCAGTGCAGCTAGACCAGAAGTAGCCGAACCGCTGTGGGAAGCTTTTAATCAAGCATTGCGTGAGCTCGGCTTACATGTGGAAACAGGTATTTTTGGTGCAATGATGGATGTTGCACTAATCAACGATGGTCCAGTAACAATACTTCTAGAATCAAAATAATGGAACATTTCCTATAAATCCTTCATATACTAATGAGTATGGTTAGTTTTATAGGAAGGAGTGTCTTAAACTTGACGCAGATAGGGAGTAGATCTAATCCATATTTATACGAAACACTTAACATGATGATTGGCCAGGCAGTAGTGGTGCAAACAGAAAAAACGATGCAAAAAGGTATTTTATTATCCATACTACCTGACCATATGATCCTTGAGATGAATCGTACCCCTTTCTTCATTCGAATGGAGGAAATTGTATGGGTTACATTGGAAACTACAAAAAATTGATGAAGTACGAACCTTCGAATCATAAAAGATGATAGAAGGTTCTTTTTTATATTTTAAGGTATAATGAGCAAATTTAATTATTAGAATATGGAGTTTATATTGGTTTGAGGGCAGAAGCAGGGATCGTTCATGGAGAAAGACACTTTTGGTATGTCTCTTGTGAAATCGGTCATAAAGCGACTAGAATTATACTCAACTAAGAAACAAGTAGGAATGGCTGCTAATATACTATTTAATACTGTCATGAATAGGTTTAAAGGAGGTTATATATTATGAACATAATGAAGAAAATAGCCAAGATAGTGGGAATAATTCTAGCTATTTTCGCTTTGTTTATAGGGGGTGGATACGCTATTCTTGAGATTAATCCATTTGGGAATAAACTAGGCAAGCCAGTTGCGGATATTGAGCACAAGGTTGAAATTTGGGGAGAAGAAGTTGCAGGAAATCATTCTGGAAGTAAGCTAGACGATATGAATATTAAGGGTAATCCTAACAGACTCTTAGCGACATTCAAATTTTCTACTAGTATTGTGGGAGAAGAATATAAAGACAATGAAGCTGCAATTGATACCTTTACATATGTCCATGAAATTGTAGGAGGCTATGAAAAATCTACCTATGAAGATGAACCATATCTGATTCCTTATACGAGGTCAAACAGTGACAGTGCCATCATTATTATTCCAGGAGGTGGCTATGGCTTTAAGGAAATGGATGGTGGAACTGCTGAAGGAAAAGAAGTAGCTGAATCATTAAATAAGGCAGGTATCAATGCATTCGTTCTACACTATCGTTCTAACCCATATGAATGGCCTATTCCCCAATTGGATGTTCAGCGGGCTGTCCGTTATCTACGTTATCATGCAAATGATTATGGTATTCATCCAGATAAAATTGGATTAATCGGTTTTAGCGCGGGTGGTTTTCAAACCGGTAGCTTTATTAATCTCATTCAGGGGAAAAATCTGTTTCCTAATAGTTATCAGCTTGATGACATCGATGCAGTCGATGATAAAGTAGTCTCTGCAGCTATGATTTATCCAGCATTGACCTATCGCTATAATGTGCCTATGCTCTTTGCTTCTTTTAAAGATGAAGATGTAAGAAGTCCAGAAGTGCGTGAAGAGCTTTTGAATCAGACAGATTTATCTAAACATTTTAGCACAGCAAATATACCTCAGTTTATTGCTTATGGGACGAATGATTTAGCTGTTGGGGTAAAAGGGCCACAAGAATATATTCAATCTGCACGAGTAGCAGATGCGGATATTACTGAAATTGTAGTAGAAGGTCAGAATCATGGCTTTAAGCAGGAACACTATATGAGAGAGTTTCTTGAATGGGTAAAAAAGGTTTTCAATTCCTTATAATGTGTCTTTTTTACTTTTGTTAATTGTAACTTGTGGAAGCAGAATCAATAATGCAAGCGATATAATTAGTATATACACATGCATGGGCTACTTGCTTTCCTGTGGGCGAGCGCCTAACCGCTTCCACTCCGTGCAGGGGTTGGATACGTTAATGTTTTACTAAATGTTGGAAATTAAAGAGGAAGAAAAATGACAAAAGCCATCGAGATCAACTTCTCGATGGCCTTTGTATGAATTTATTTAACTTCTAAAATGAATTTATAGCTATTATCTATAGAAATAAAACTATTGTTGATTTAAAAGGATCTTTTCAATCACTGCAATCTCATACTAGGACTTTACTCATTTTCTTTCCATAAAGACAATGCGTTTATCCAATTTGGATCTCCGTATCCTTGATAGCTTTGAACGGCTACATAAATCTTTCCTTGGTACTCAACCTTATCTCCTTTTGTGTACGCCTTAAATGGACTCCATTGCTCATAAGAAGCCCCTAGATCTTTTGTAGTCACAGTTAAAATGGAACTTTTAATTGATTCATTTCCAGCCGCATCCACTGCAGTTACTGCATACATATATGTTGTATTGGATTGGAGATTCATGTTCATAAATGATGTAGTTTTTGATGTTCCAACAACAGACATTTGATCTGCTTGTGTTCCTTGATATATAACATAATGGTCAACTGCTACATTATCCTCTGATGCACTCCACATTAAGTCTGCACTTGAAGATGTTACGCCCATTGTGTGAAGTGCAGTCGGTTGCGTTGGTGCTTCTGTATCTGGAGCTGTATGCATTGTCTCTACAACTATCGATTCACTTTCATTAGAAACATTCCCAGCTGCATCCACTGCCTTTACCGTATATGTATACTTGGTAGTCGGTTTTAAATTTTTATCTGTGAATGTTGTTCCTGGTACCACTCCAACTACTTTATTATCACGTAATATCTGATATTCTTTTACACTCACATTGTCTGTAGAAGGACTCCATTTTAGCTCGGCACTGTTTGAAGTAACTTTCGTAGTATGTAATCCATTTGGCTGAGTTGGAGCTTCTATATCTACATTTCCATTATTCACTAAATTAACGTCGATTACATTATAGAATGCATTTGAAGTATCAGCTACATCCCAAACAGCTAGAATAATGTGGTAACCACTACGATCAGTTGGCACGTTAATTGTATGAGTTAAATTATTCGATGCAGCAGAACCATTATGTTCTACAGTTTCAATTAGCTCAAGGTCAGCACGGTTTAATGGTTTATTTGGATTCCATCCCTTTTTAGTAATATAATAGTGCCATTTGCTTGTTAAATGTGGAGCTGTATACTTCCATGTAAAGGTATTTGAACCTCCTGTAATCGTGTTTTTAAACCAACGATCAGCGGTTTGTTGATCGAGTATGCCACCAAATAGACCTCCAGCAGATGCGATTTTTCCATCAGCCGGCCCACTTTGTGGAAATCCCTTAGGTGCCTCTAAACTCTGTGGCTCATACATTATGTTTCCGCACATTAAATTAAGTGCTCCATAATTTTGACTACATAAAGCAGCTCGGCTAGCTGGTTTTTCAACAAATCCATGGGCATATGCATTAGGTGCCATTGAAATACCCATGATTCCTGCTGCTAATATGGCAGCACTTATTCCCTTTTTACTTAACTTTTTTGCGAATTTAGTATTCATATAACTAGTCTCCTTTTGTTGGAATTGGATAGCAACTAGTATGATAGCAATATATTAAAAATTATTCAAAGTCTGTTTTTATAGGATAATAGTTTTGTTGTGCAAATAACTTTTGTTGCAAAATTAATGAGTATATAGACCTTAATTGGGTAAATATCTTACTTTAGAGGATTGTTTTCTATTAAAAATAATTAGCTATTATAATAAAATCTTCAAATCTATTAAAATTTGTCAATTTACGTACAGTTACTCTTCTCATTCATGAAATGTAGCTATAGAAGTTGTTAACCTTGGTCACAATACTCAAATTACGGCGCTCTGCTGAACGCATAATTATCCAATTAATCGAGTATGAATATTTTATGTAGCAGAGGATAAGCATCCTTATCAGCAGGGGCGTCTGAGAAAGCTTGCTGTGGCAACAAATAAATAGAATTTCTGAAATAATAGAAAATTAATACTTTACAATAAATTTGAACTCATGTATATTTATTTTCAATTAACGACATATAGCGACAATATAATGCAAATGTCTAAATTGATTAAAAGGAGGGTGATGTCATGGAAAATGAACAAGGTGTAAAGAAAAGAAGCTGGCTGAAAGTACCTCATACATATACCATTATTTTTGCTATTATTTTTTTAGCGGGTATTGCAAGCTATATTATTCCAGCAGGTGAGTTTGAACGAATAGAGGATAAGGAAGGGCGAATGCTCGTTGTAGATGGAAGCTATCATCATATTGAGAGTGATCCAGTTTCATTTTTTGAAATGTTTACAGCTATTCCAATGGGTCTTGAAAAAGGGGCTCAAATTATTTTCTACATTTTCTTAGTCAGTGGTGTTTTTGGGATTATTCGTTCCACGGGTGCCATTGAAGCTGGTGTTTATAAAGGGGTAAAAGCTTTAGAGGGAAGAGAAAAATTACTTATCCCATTATCAATGATTTTATTCTCTGTTGGTGGTTTTACAATGGGGATGGCCGAAGAAACAATTATTTTCGTACCGATTGGTGTAGCAATTGCGCGTGCGATGGGCTTCGATGCTGTGACAGGGACTGCCATGATCACACTTGGAGCGGCCAGTGGATTTTTTGGAGGGATGCTTAATCCCTTTACGGTGGGTGTTGCACAATCATTAGCAGATGTACCGTTATTCTCTGGGATCGGCTTCCGTGCAGTTGTCTATGTTTTTGTGTTAGGTTTTGCTATTTTCTATGTATCTCGCTATGCCTTTAAGGTGAAAAAGAATCCACAGGCAAGTGTTATTTATGACATCGAGCAAAAAGCTAAATCTAATGTATCCGTTATTGACATTCCTACATTAACAGGAAAGCATAAATTTGTATTTATTGTGATGGCTTGTGGAATTGGCTTTAATATTTATGGTGTATTTAATTGGGGCTGGTTCTTAACACAGTTAACCGCCTCCTTTTTAATTATGGGGTTAATTGCAGGGCTAATTGGTGGGTTGAAACCTGCAACTATTTTTGATTCCTTCATTGAAGGAGCGAAGGCTGTAACATTCGGTGCTTTAATTGTAGGTTTTGCCCGTGCGATTACGGTTGTTTTAGAGCAAGGGAAAATTATCGATACTATCGTTTATGCGGCATCGGAAACAATTGGGCATTTACCACATGCTATCAGTGCAATCGGTATGTTATTTATTCAAGCACTGTTAAATTTATTTATTTCATCTGGTAGTGGACAGGCAGCCGCAACAATGCCGATTATGATACCAATTACCGATTTATTAGGGTTAGAACGACAAGTGGCTGTATTAGCCTTCCAATATGGTGATTCCTTAACGAACTCTATTATTCCTACTTCATCTGCCTTAATGGCCTATTTAGCGGTTGCAGGCATTCCCTATGAAAAGTGGATCAAATTCATTTGGAAGATGATTCTTGGCTGGGCAGTGATTGCATGCCTGGCGTTAATTGCTGCGGTAGCAATAGGGGTTTCTTAATACGTGAAAAAAGCTGTGGATAGCATCCGCAGCTTTTTTCTTAGTGTTGAAAAACAAAACAGTCAATTGGAAGGTAGAAATGGATTTCCGTTGCAGGCTACTTGACTCCATTCCAACCTACAAAAGTGTTACCTTTTTAGTGAAGGTTTTCAAATAAAGTGAAGGTCTTCACTGCTCTTTATGGAGAGGTGTTGTCACGCATCACTTCTCTACATTAATAATAAGAGCTTATTCCCTCTAAGAATACAAATAATGGGCTATTTAATCGCTATATTACTATGAAAAAAAGTAAAGACTCTTTGCAGAATGGTTGATTGGAGTGGAGCCAGCGTCACTCCTAGGGGATTTAGCGTCACAGATGAGACTCTGGAGCGAGCGTAAGTGAGTGAAGCGGCTCATCGGACGCCCCCCTGGAAAGGACGCTGGCGGAACGGAAATCTCCCCCTCCCCTTGCAAAGTTGCTTTTTCTGCCTTTGACATGATCTTTTTTCATTATTCCTCTTGCTCATTAAAGTAGTTGAGAATTCCTTGATAAATACCGAGAGTCGCCTGTTCACGGAACTTCGCTGTGGTGATGACACGCTCTTCACTTGAATTACTTAAGAAGCCTAACTCAATAAGGACTGCTTTTTGACGATTTTCTCGTAGTACTAAATAGTTACCTTGTTGTGTGCCACGATCTCTTAACTCTAATTTACTTGATAGTCCATCATGAATCGCTTCAGCAAGCCCTTTTTGATTACTATTCATATAATAGGAGGTGAAGCCGTTAATAGAGCTATCGTCTGTTGCATCATAATGGAGACTAATAAAGGCATCTGCTTCATATTGATGCGCAATCGATACACGCTTACGCAATGCCACATATTCATCTGATTCCCTCGTCATGACTACATTGGCGCCAGCCGCACTTAGCTTGGATGCAAGCATAGTAGCTGTTTTCAGCGTAATGCCTTTTTCCTCTGTACCACGTTGACCCGTTGTGCCATGATCATTTCCACCATGGCCAGCATCAACAACTATTGTTAACCCACTTAACGTCCCTTTTTTACGAGGCTCTTCTTTTTCCTTTTGAGGAATCATCGTTTTATTAGAACTTGTTGTTACAACCCAGTTTGCAACAAATGCTGTTTGATCTTCATCTAATTGAATTTCATAAAAATCATTTTTTACGCCGACAATTGGATAATTTAAGCCAGCATCTACCCGTTCAACCACTTCAGCTGCTGTTGAGGCATCTGTTCGTAAGTTTGTCCCATTATAGATTATGGTAACGGATTCCAACTCTTTGGAAGAGGAAGTTTTGGATGTACTTTTAACTTTATTGGAGAAAGTACCATAAAAGCTATAAACCCAGCCTGTTTTTTTATCATTGTACTGAATTTGTACCCAATTATGTTCATGTGCAATTACTTTAAAGGCTTGACCTTTTTTCGCAGTGCCGATTTTTTTAGCATTCAAGTCTGGTTTTTTACGAACATTGAGGACGTCTACTAAAATAGTAAAGGTTGTGTCCTTGTTAACAGGTGTTGTAGTTGTCGTTACTTCTACGGCATCATCTTTAGGTTCCTTTTCTTTTTTAGGATTATCATTAATCGTGACATAATCCTTTGAAACCCATCCCGTAAGTCCATTCCAATCAATTTTTGCCCATTCAGCATTTTCTTCAATGAGGTTGGCTTGGTTGCCTGTAGAAAGTTGACCAAGAACAGCTGAAGAAATATCTGGATCTGTTCGTATATTTAAACGGTCAACTTGTGAGATGACGGATTTATCGATGGCCTGTTTAGCACTTGTAGGAGCCGTCAGCCATGAAGCAACCCAGCCCTCATAGTTACCTGCTTTTACTTGAATCCAATCACCTTCACGACCGATAGAGGTTAAAGGATCACCTTCTTCTAATGTCGTAATAATGGGATATGATAATCCAGGACCCTCACGCAAATGAAGAATCGTTCCAGCGACTTTTAGATCACTGGTGTCAGCGGAAGCTCTTTGAACAAAGTTCTTATTTGGCATCGCAATCGTTACCATTAGTACGAATATGATTATACTATGTAAAATTTTTGTCCTCATCAGATTCCTCCTATTCCTTGTGCTATTTTACCATGCTTTTGTCATAAAATTCGTGGTAAAATGGTAACGGAATTTGTTATTTTCATTATAGCCCTATGAAAAATACAAAAACAGTTGACATTGGCATGGCTAGTGACTAACATAAAGGGTAATCGAAAAATGATTAATCGCTTATGACCAAGCAAGTAGCGTATACCTCTATTGGAACAGAGAGGGAAAGACTTAGGCTGCAATCTTTCCTACAAAAATGTATCACGCGAATAACACTTGAGAGGCTTTTTTCTGAAAAGCAGTGCTTAGTAGGAAAAAACGGAATCGGCCGTTATCCGATTACGAGGAGGACACATGTAATTAATTGTGTCAACTAGGGTGGAACCGCGGAAGCTTATACAGCTCTCGTCCCTTGCTATGGCAAGGTGACGGGGGCTTTTTTGTTGTTCGAAAAAACTGCGAGATTCTTTTGAGAAAAGGGATGGGTTCGGTTTTAGGTGGTGAGTCTGCTCATCAAAATTGCGAACCCGCTCTAATCAAAGTGAAGACCGCTCTTTGAAGGTGTAACCAAACTCCAACCTGAATGAAAACTGCTCAATCGAAGCATGCCTCCGCCCCAAGTAGAATGACAGCTGCTCTATCATAAGCAATCGATATAGGAGGGATTTACATGAGTTTTAAAGTGCCACGAGGGACACAAGATATTTTGCCAGGTCAATCTGAAAAATGGCAAAAGGTTGAAGCGATTATTCGTGATATTTGTCGTGTTTATCGTTATAACGAAATTCGTACACCGATTTTCGAGCAAACGGATTTGTTTGCGCGTGGTGTTGGTGAAACAACGGATGTTGTGCAAAAGGAAATGTATACATTTGAGGATCGCGGGGGACGTTCACTAACATTACGTCCTGAAAATACGGCTGGTGTCGTACGTGCCTACGTAGAACATAAAATGTTTGGTGCTCCAGATCAGCCCGTTAAGCTTTCTTACTTAGGACCAATGTTCCGCTATGAGCGTCAACAGGCTGGGCGTTATCGTCAATTTGTACAGTTTGGAGTAGAGGCCATTGGTTCAGCAGATCCTGCAATTGATGCGGAAGTCATTGCTCTTGCGATGGATGTTTATGAATCAGCGGGCTTAAAGGATTTAAAACTAGTGATTAATTCACTGGGTGATAAAGAAACGCGTAATACTCACCGTACAGCCTTATTACAGCATTTTGAGCCACATATTCAAGAGTTTTGCTCTGACTGTCAAAATCGTTTGCAAAAAAATCCATTACGAATTTTAGATTGTAAGGTGGATCGTGAACACCCATTAATGCAAACGGCTCCAGCGTTAACTGATTTCTTAACAGAGGAGTCAGCTGCTTATTTCAGTCAGGTGAAATCGTATTTAGATACATTGGGCATTTCTTATGAGGTGGATCCAAATCTTGTACGTGGGCTTGATTATTACAATCACACAACATTTGAAATTATGTCTACAGCAGCTGGCTTTGGTGCGATTACAACACTATGTGGAGGCGGACGCTACAATGGGCTAGTGCAAGAAATTGGAGGTCCAGATGTACCGGGTATTGGTTTTGCATTAAGTATTGAGCGTTTATTATTAGCACTTGAAGCAGAGGGCGTTGAATTAGATACCGCTTCAGTACTAGATGTTTATATTATCGCAATGGACGCTGAAGCCAAGCAAAAGGCTGTAGAGCTAACTAGTACTTTCCGTGCAAAGGGTCTTGCGACAGAAATGGATTATTTAGATCGTAAAATGAAAGCCCAAATGAAATCAGCGGATCGTCTAGGTGCAAAATACACAATCGTTCTTGGCGAAACAGAGCTTGAAGAGCAAGCAGCTGCCGTGAAACATATGGAATCTGGTGAACAGCACAAAGTGGCATTCTCAGAGCTAGTGAATTATTTATCACAACAATCTTAAAGTAGATACAGGGCATTGCTAGTAGATGCTACATAAATTGAAGATATTTTGGAGGAATTTAACAATGGCTACAAGAACACATGCTAGTAACGAGCTATCAGAGGCGTTACAAGGCGAAAAAGTCGTATTAAAAGGTTGGGTGCAGCGTCGTCGTGACCTTGGTGGTTTGATTTTCATTGATTTACGTGACCGTACGGGAATTACACAGGTCGTATTTAGTCCAGACGTGGCTGAAGCACATGCACTAGCGGATAAAGTACGTAGTGAATATGTGATTGAAGTGGAAGGAACAGTTATCCTTCGTACAGAGGATCAAATTAATCCGAATGTACCAAACGGTAAAATTGAAGTAGAAGCAACAAGTTTAATCGTAATTAATACGGCCAAAACAACACCATTCCAAATTGAAGATCGCACAGATGTATCAGAAGACCTACGTTTAAAATATCGCTATTTGGACTTACGTCGTCCAGTCATGTTCGATACATTCAAAATGCGTTCTGATGTTACACGTACAATCCGTAACTTCTTACAAAATGAAGGCTTCTTAGAAGTAGAAACACCGATTTTAACAAAATCAACGCCAGAGGGTGCCCGTGATTATTTAGTACCATCCCGTGTCCATGAGGGTGAATTTTATGCATTACCACAATCACCACAATTGTTTAAACAATTATTAATGGTTGCAGGCTTTGAAAAGTATTTCCAAATTGCCCGTTGCTTCCGTGATGAAGACTTACGTGCTGACCGTCAACCAGAGTTTACACAGGTGGACATTGAAACTAGCTTCTTAACACAAGAAGAAGTATTAGAAATGAATGAACGCTTAATTCAAGCTGTTATGAAAGAAGTAAAAGGAATCGATATCCCTGCACCTTTCCAGCGTATGAAGTATCAAGAAGCAATGGATCGTTATGGTTCAGATAAACCAGACGTACGTTTTGGATTAGAGCTAGTAGCATTAAATGATATTTTTGAAGGCTGTAATTTCAAAGTATTTGCAGATACTGTTGCACAAGGAAAACAAGTGAAAAGTATCAATATTAAAGGAGCAGCGGACAAATATTCTCGTAAAGACATGGATGAATTAACAAAATTCGTTAGTATTTACGGAGCAAAAGGTCTTGCTTGGTTAAAGGTTACAGAAGAAGGCTTAAATGGCCCAATCGCGAAATTCTTTGACGAAGCGTTAGCAGCAGCTTTAATCGAACGTATGGGAGCAGAAGTTGGCGATATTCTTGTATTCGTGGCGGATAAGGCACCTGTTGTTGCAGCTTCTTTAGGGGCATTACGTTCGAAATTAGGACAAGATTTAAACTTGATTGACGAATCACAATTTGCTTTCCTTTGGATTACTGACTGGCCATTATTTGAATTCTCTGAGGAAGATGGACGTTACTATGCAGCACATCATCCATTCACACGTCCGTTCGATGAAGATATAGCGTTAATGGATACAGATCCTTCAGCAGTTCGTGCACAAGCCTATGATATCGTATTAAACGGTTACGAGCTTGGTGGTGGATCATTACGTATCTATGAACGTGACCTACAGGAAAAAATGTTTGAATTACTTGGCTTTACAGAAGAAGAAGCACAAGCGCAATTTGGCTTCTTATTAGAAGCATTTGAGTATGGCGTGCCACCACATGCAGGTCTTGCCTTTGGTCTTGATCGCTTTGTGATGCTACTAGCAGGACGTACGAATTTACGTGATACTATCGCATTCCCGAAAACAGCAAGTGCTAGCTGCTTAATGACAGAAGCACCGAGCGAAGTATCACCAGAGCAACTAAGTGAATTAAGCTTAGCCATCAAACCATTTAAAAAATAATGAATAAAACAAAATACCTGGATTTCCTAGCAAATATTGTTGAGAATCTAGGTATTTTTTTGTGTTTTTTCAGGAAAATATAGATTATGAGAGAAAATCGTTTGAATTATCAGAAAAGTGGTGTTATGATAACTGTAATACGAATCCTGATGTGTTTGTCTAACTGCTAAATCTACTTCACAGTTTTGACCGAACACTATCGAATCGGGAGCCTTCATTTTGTAGTCGCAAACATGCCCCTAGCGGAGCGGGACGTTTAAAGCTGCAAAGCGGGCACCCCCCTGCAAATTGCGGGTTCAAAACGAATGTTTCTTGGCATTACGGCACAATTGGGATTCGTCCTATACATAGGATTAAAAAGGAGCTTGAGAGTAGCTCCTTTTTTGTTGCCAATTTTTAAAAGAAAGATTTATAGAAAAATTTTGAAAATATGAAAAAATAACTTTTTATTTTAGATGAACGAGCATATAATTGGTATAGACAACTATACCTTTTGGAGAGCGTTCATAAAAAGGTTGGAGGTGATAAGTTTGAAGGACACATTATTAATCTCAAATGTTAGGATTATTAATCCTGATGATCAGCCGTTTAAGGGTGACGTCTATATAGAAGATGGTAAGATCATTCAAATAGGGCAGTGTTTGTCAAGAAAGGCAGTGCAACGTATTGATGGGCAAAATCATGATTGGCTACTGCTCCCTGGCTATATTGATATGCACATTCATGGATCAGCTGGGCATGATACGATGGATGCTAGTCCATTAGCTTTGCATGAAATAGCACAGTCCTTAGTGCAAGAAGGCGTTACAGGTTTCCTTGCTACAACTATGACACAAACTATAGCCAAAATTGAAAGCGCTTTAGTCAATGTGGCGCAATTTGAACAGCAAGAAGGAGAAGCCGTTTTACTGGGCATTCATGTTGAAGGTCCATTTGTTTCGAAAATACGTGCAGGTGCACAGCCAGAAGAATACATGATTAGTCCTACGATTGAACAATTTGCTAATTGGCAAAAAATGAGCTGTTATCGTATCAAACAAATTACCGTCGCACCAGAAATAGAAGGTGGATTCACATTTCTTGAAGCATTAAAGAACTTTAATGTGATTCCGTCTATTGGTCACTCAGATGCTACAATAGAGGAAGTCCATCAAGCAGTATCATTAGGTATAAGTCAAGCCACTCATTTATATAATCAAATGCGACCATTTCATCATCGTGATCCAGGTGTCGTTGGTGGGGTATTATTAGAAGATAACATCAAAGTGGAATTAATTGTTGATTGTGTGCATAGTCATCCTCAAGCAGTCAAGCTAGCCTATCGGACAAAAGGTGCCAAGGGGATCATTCTTATTACGGACGCCATGCGAGCGAAAGGCTTGCAGTATGGTGAATATGATTTAGGTGGGCAAACGGTGTATGTAAGTGAAAAAGGAGCCCATTTAGCGAACGGAGCATTAGCTGGCAGTGTGTTAACAATGGAACAGGCGGTTAAAAATATGAAGGCCATTACGAATTGTTCCTTACAAGAAATAGTCGCCATGTCTTCTACGAATGCCGCTGAACAATTGCAGCTTCCCATGAAAGGTCGAATTGAAGAAGGCTTTGATGCAGATTTTGTCTTGCTAGATCAACAATTAAATGTGCAAAAAACGATTTGTCGAGGTAAAGTTGTATTTGAGAAATCATAAAAGAGGCGATAAGGAAGGTGCAAGATTTGTTAGAGAAAAATTCTCATATACCTATTTATATACAAATAGAAGAGATTATTAAACAAAGAATTTATTTAGAAGAATACAGAATTGGTGAGACGATACCTTCAGAACGTGAACTTTCTGCACAATTTGATGTTAGTAGAATGACTGTGCGTCAATCCATTACCAATCTCGTAAACAGCGGTCTGTTATATCGAGAAAAAGGGAGAGGTACCTATGTTGCTAATCCCAAATTGGAGCAGCCATTAAAGGGCTTAACAAGTTTTACGGAAGATATGCGCGCTAGAGGAATGGAACCAAGCAGTAAGGTGTTACGATTTGAAAAAATCATACCACCAGTGGATATTGCAAGAGATTTAATGATTGAGCCTGGAGAAGAAGTATTCTTTGTGGTGCGAATTAGAAATGCCGATTCTCAGCCAATGGCGATTGAAAGAACGTATATTCCAGTCAAAATCTATCCAGAGTTGGATGAAAAGCAAATAATGGGCTCGCTTTATGCTTTAATCGAAGCAAAGTTCCATCAAAAGATTGGGAATGCCGTACAGCAAATGGAGGCAGCCATTGTCTCAAAAGAAGATAGTAAATTTCTACAGATAAATCAAACAGCACCTGTTTTAATTATCAAACGTACGAGTTATTTATCGGACGGTAAACCATTTGAGCTTGTACGCAGTACGTATCGAGCTGATCGCTATAAATTTATAAGTGAAATTAAAAGGTGATTATATGCATGCATATTTTTCTGAAATCGAAAAGCTCATCCAGATTGTGAAGGAGCAGGAGACTGTTCATTTAAAGGAAGCAGCACAAATCATTGTTCAACGTCTTCAAAGAGGTGGAATCATCCAATTATTTGGCTGCGGCCATTCTCAGCTATTAGCGCAGGAGGCTTTTTATCGAGCTGGTGGTTTAGTACCTGTTCGTCCGATTTTTCTAGAACCTTTGGCATTACATGCTGGAGCACTAGCTTCCTCAATCAATGAGAAGGATCCCACTATTATTGAACAACATAAGGAACAGTTTGATTTTCGTGAAAATGACGTTTGCATTGTCATTTCAACTTCAGGGAGAAATGCGGCCCCTATAGATGCTGCTTTGTTGGCAAAGGAGTCAGGGGTATACGTGTTTTCTCTACAGTCGCTCCTCTATAGAGAGCAGGTTGCACGTCATCACAGTGGGCACAGGCTTGAAGACGTGGTAGATTTTGTGATCAATACACATATCCCTATTGGAGATGGTGTTTTGCATCTACATGAAATGCAGTATGCGCCAGCTTCTACTGTCATTGGTTCCTTATTATTAAACGCCTTGTTCAGCGAAGTCATCGAAATAATAGCAAAGACGACAAAGGAGTTACCTATTTTTGTCAGCAATAATGTTGACTCGGATTGGTCGCATAATGAAACAATGATGGCCAACTATCAACATCGTATAGATTTTACATGAAAAAGGGGAGACATCGTAAATGAAAAAAATGTATAAAATTACTTCACCTGAGGGCATTCATGCCAGACCTGCTGCACTACTAGTAACTGCAGTAACTCCATTCGAAAGTGATATTCAATTAACGTACAAGGGAAAATCTGTTAATCTAAAGTCCATTATGGGCGTTATGTCATTGGGTGTAACACCTGGTAGTATAGTAGAAATTTCAGCGGCTGGTCCAGATATTGAAAAATTATTTCAAACCGTAACAGAAATCATGGTGTCAAAAGAAATAGGAGAAGAATGTTAAGAGGACAAAAGATTCTTGCAGTGATTGTTTTCATCTCACTGCAGAAGAATCTTTTGTAAATAACTGAATTTTTAGAATTGCAATAGGGGTGATTATATGGATATCCACATCGTCTCGCCTAATGATTATAGGCAGATTCATCAATTAAGAGATTATTGTTTTCCGAATAAATACACAGGGGCTCGACGAGAGGACTTTCATTATTGGATAGAGCAGAGTACGACATTAGGAGCTTATGATCATAAAAAGATTGTCGGTCAACTTTTAATATTGCCACTCAACATGACGGTTCATGGTGTTCCTTATAAAATGGGCGGAATCGGCTTTGTTGCAACATATCCTGAGTACCGACAACAAGGGATTATTAAAAGGCTCATGATAGAAGCCCTACAAAAAATGCGTGATAATGGGCAAACCATTTCAGTTTTAGCGCCTTTTTCTGTGTCCTTCTATCGACATTTTGGTTGGGAATTATTTTTTGAGAAGCTTCATTACACGATCCCACAAGCACAATTTCCGTCGTTTGGGAAACAACTGGATATCGTCAAACGGATGAGCTTTGAATGGGTTGAGCCTGAGCTGTTCAAGGAAATAAAGGATTTTCATAATATAATGGCAATATTGCAAAATGGAGGCATGGTAAGAGATGATGCCTGGTGGAAAAGAATTGAGAGAAGGAGCCCTGACAGCCATTTTGCAGCCTATTTTCAAGCAGATAAAATAGAGGGCTATATTCGTTATACCATTCTGCAGGGGACGTTTGTCATTCAAGACTTTATTGTAGCTAATTATTTAGCGGAGCAAGCCATATGGCGTTATATTACGTCACATGCAGCAAGTGTCGATCAAATTACAGGTGTTACTAGCAATCATTATCCCTTTGGTTTTTATTTCAAAGAGCCGCAATTCAAAAGGGAAGTCATACAGGATGTGATGGTTAGAGTCGTAGACGTTGCAGCTTTTATGCAGCGGTATCCATGGAGAGATATCACAGAAACATTGACGATACGTATTGACGATCCATTTTGTCATTGGAATGAGCATGTCTATCAAATAAATAAAAATGGTCAAGTGTCCATAATTGAGACAAATTCGGTCTCTGACAAGCATATGTTAACACTACCAATTAATCTTTTTTCTGCAATGATGGTTGGTTATCTTTCCGTCAAAGAGGCTGTTGTCTATGCTAATCAATCGACAGTGGAAAAGACTCTACAACGATGGCAAAGGGCATTGCCTACTGAAAAGCCAGCATTTTATGAGTATTTTTAAGCACTAAATGGTTTGAAAATTTTAAATTTTTTTGGATTTTTTTCTGGACTATACCAGTTGAGTAGAATCGTTTATGTTGCTATAAAAAACAATAGCCCAATTTTGTAAATAATTACACGGATATAAAATTAATGTAAAAAGTGTATTGTGGTATATACCAATAGGTGCTATTCTCAAAATAAGTAAGCGATTACACAATCAAAAAAACATAAAAAGGAGTGTTTCGAATGAAAAATATTATGTTAGTGTGTGTAGCGGGCATGAGTACTAGTTTATTAGTATCTAAGATGCAAAAAGCTGCTCAAGAGCAAAATATTGAAGCTGATATTTATGCCATTGCTGAAGGTGAGGTGGAAAAAGTATTAGCGACGAAAAAAGCGGATGTGCTGTTATTAGGTCCTCAGGTTCGCTATTTAAAGGGGTCATTTGAAACAAAATTCAAGGATAGGGGCTTTCCAATCGATGTCATCAATATGGCAGATTATGGCATGATGAATGGTGAAAATGTCCTGAAGCAAGCACTACACTTAATTGGATGAAAAAGGGGTTAAAGGGAATGGGAGAAGCAGCATTAATGGAGTCCATTATGGGTCTTATTGTGCATAGTGGCAATACGAAAAGTGAGTGTATGGAAGCTCTTCAGCTAGCAAAAAAGGGGCAAGTTGAGGAAGCAAAAGAAAAAATTAAATTAGCAAATGAGTCTTTAATTGAAGCACATCATGCTCAAACGGGGTTACTGTCTCAAGAAGCAAGGGGAGAAAAAGTAGAGGTTTCCATGTTATTAATTCATGCGCAAGATCATTTAATGAATGCTATTACTTTTCGCGATTTAGCGCAAGAAATGATTGAGTTATATGAACGAATCAAAGGGGAGTAACATCAAATTTTGATGTCACAATAAAAAGCAAAGGGAGTGTATGTGGATGTTCCGTTTTTTAGAAGAAAAATTTGTACCGGTTGCTGCTAGGGTTGGGAATCAGCGTCATTTAGTTGCTATTCGTGACGGCTTTATTACGATCATGCCGTTGACAATTGTTGGATCATTAGCTGTACTTATTAACAATTTGCCCATTAAATTATATCAAAATGCACTCGATGCCATTTGGAAGCATGAGACATGGACACAGTTTGGGGGGAATATTTGGGGAGCGACATTTGGAATTATCTCTCTATTATTAGCCTTTTGTGTTGCCTATCATCTGACAAAAAGCTATGACAAGGATGCATTATCTGGTGGGGTAATAGGGCTTGCCAGTTATATGACATTTGGTACGTTTGGTGAAGGGGGATTAACGGGTTTAACGACAGGTACAGGAGGAATATTTGTTGCCCTCATTACCGCTTTAATTTCCGCAGAACTATTTTCTCGTTTATCTGGCAATCCAAAGCTTTTAATTAAAATGCCTGCAGGTGTGCCATCCGCTGTGTCAAAGTCATTTGCAGCATTACTTCCAGCAATTATAACAATTGGTTTATTAGCATTAGTTCGTACGATCATTTCTGCTGGGTTTGATATACCTGATATTATTGGAACGTTTTATTCATCGATTCAAGAGCCATTTATGGGCTTAACAAATACATGGGTAGCTGGACTTATTTTAGCCTTCATTCCAACATTTTTATGGACATTTGGTATTCATGGGGCAAATATTATCGAGCCGTTTATGCAATCGATTAATCTACAAGCAATTGATGCTAACGTTGCAGCCATTTCTGCTGGAAAAGTCGCACCTTACATTATTAACAAACCGTTCTTTGACGCTTTTATTAATATGGGTGGCTCAGGTACAACGATCGCTTTAATTATCGCAATATTCATTATTGCTCGTAAAAACAAACAATATAATACGGTTGGTAAATTATCCGCTGCTCCCGGATTATTTAATATTAATGAACCATTACTATTTGGTTTACCAATTGTCTTAAATCCAATTTTATTTGTACCATTTATTTTGACACCAATGGTCAATGTGACAATTGCTTTCTTTGTAACAAAATGGGGTTGGGTGCCAGCAGCAACGATTGCTGTTCCATGGACGACGCCTCCAATTATTAATGGTTTCCTAGTCACGCAATCTTGGCGTGGAGCTGTACTGAGTATTGTCTTAATTGTTGTAGCTATTTGTATCTATTTACCATTTTTATCCATGGCTAATCGCTTGTCAAGACAGAATGAACAAAAGGCTGCTTTAGCAGCACAGAGCGAACAATCTGTTGTGGAATCCCAAGGGGAAAAAGTAGAAGTATAAGCGTCAATTAACGGAGGGTTTGAAGTGAGAAGATTAGGAATTTCGCTATATCCACAGCATAGTACACTAGACGAAATGAAGCGCTATGTTCAACTTGCTCATGACAATGGCTTTGATCGGATTTTTACCTGTTTGATGTCATTAAAACAGGAGGGGGAGCGTCAGAAATTACAGCAAATTAATGCCTTTGCGCAGCAGCTTGGTTTTGACATATCGGCTGATATCGCACCAGCTGTTTTTGATGATTTAGGCTTAACCTTTAAAGATATTGGCTATTTGAAGGAACATTATTATTTGGCAGCCTTACGTTTAGATATGGGATTTTCTGGTCAGGAAGAAGCGTTGATGTCACTTGACGCAAGTAATCTAAAAATAGAATTAAACATTAGTAACGGGACGAAATATGTAGACAATATTGTTTCTTACCAGCCCAATAAAGAGAACATTATCGGGTGTCATAATTTTTATCCAAGACGCTTTACTGGGCTATCTCGTCAGCACTTTTTACAAACATCCCAACACTTTAAAGCACACAACTTGAGAACTGCCGCGATGATCTCCTCGCAGCATGGTCAATTTGGGCCTTGGGAGCAAACGGAGTACGGGTTACCTACATTAGAGGAGCATCGTCATCTTCCTATCACTGTACAAGCGAAAGATTTATGGCATACAGGGCTCATTGATGATTGTATTATTGGCAATATGTATGCCTCAGAGGAGGAAATACGTGCGTTAGGTCAATTAAATCGCAATAAGCTTGAAATAAAGGTTGTCCCGTCAGCAGACACGAGTATTTTAGAGGAAACGATTCTTTTTAAAGAGCCCCATTTTAATAGAGGGGATGTCTCTGAGTATGTCATTCGTAGCACACAATCTCGGGTTAAATATAAAAACGGAGATTTTCCTGTGCATGATACACGACCATTAAAAAGAGGCGATATCACGATTGATAATAATTTGGATGTTCGTTATAAGGGAGAGCTACAAATTGTTCTAAAAGAAATCCCAAATGCCGGGTCGAGCAATGTTATCGCTAGCGTTGTTGAGGAAGAACAATTTTTATTAGCACATATTCAACCATGGGCATCATTCGGCTTTACAAAATGAAAAAAGGTGAGAAAGGGATTGAGTCATCAATCTCACAGACTGTAGCCATCGAGAACTTCACTCTCGATGGCTTTTGTCATTTTTCTTTCTTTGTTCAATATTTGATAAACCATTCCATAATCAGAATAGGGGTTTGCTACTAATGGATAAATAAACGAAAAATTAATAGTGGTTTCTAATTTTCGCACTTAATGATCTTGTCGTACTAATTGATCAATCGTAAACATTTCTAATTGTTTACATTCGTTGATTTTATTCTTCGTCAGCATCGTTTTTCACTTTAAAAGTTTACTTTTCATCAACATATATGGATGGAGTTGCTTTATATAGATGTTGAATATAGCGAAGGACGGTGACTCCTGCGGGGAAAGCAGCTCGACACCGCATGTGGAAAGTATCAGCTTGGAGTGGAATCAACCGTTTCCCTTTAGAAAATAATGCCAAGGAAGCATTCCAACTTTATTTTAAAATCCTTGTTTAATTACTGTTATTTGGATGGTTTTCAGTAGGCAATCTTCATTTTTTTCTTTATAATTTTCTCTTGAACAATAACATGATAAAATGTAAGATAGATTTTGATTTTATCTTAGTATATAACTAGGTTTACTAATAAAATATACAGATGGAGAGTGTCAGGATGTTACATCAATTTTCACGTAACGAGCTCGCTATAGGAACAGAGGGTCTCGAAAAATTAAAAAATACAACGGTTGCCATACTTGGTGTAGGTGGTGTTGGTTCATTTGCAGCCGAGGCATGCGCAAGAAGTGGAATCGGTCGCATTATTTTAGTTGATAAGGATAATGTCGATATTACAAATGTCAACAGACAACTAGTGGCATATCTATCAACTGTAGGCAAATCTAAATCAGCTGTCATGAAAGAGCGCATTACAGATATTAACCCAGCATGTGAAGTCATTGATATGCACATGTTTTACACGGAAGAAACCTATGAAAAGTTTTTCGCACAAGGCATTGATTATGTCATTGATGCAAGCGATACAGTGATGTACAAAATTCATCTAATGAAGGAATGCTTGCAACGTAATATTCCTATTATTTCGAGTATGGGTGCAGCAAATAAAATGGATCCTACTCGTTTCCAAATTGCGGATATATCAAAAACACATACAGATCCATTAGCAAAAATAATTCGTACAAAGCTTCGTAAAGAGGGTATTCATAAGGGTGTAACGGTTGTTTTTTCTGATGAAAGTCCAATTGTTGTACGTCCTGATGTCGTAGAGCATGTTGGTAAGCCTGATGCGGCAATTCGTAAGGCAAAGATGCCGCCTTCATCCAATGCCTTTGTACCGTCCGTAGCAGGTTTAATTGCGGCGAGCTGGGTAGTCAATACCATCTTAAAAGATGTAAAAATTACGCGCGTACAAGGATAATGTCAGAGAATTATTTTAAAAAAACAGCATAATGGATTATTTTCGTAGAAGTAGCTGCCTCATTGTTTTGAGAAGTAGCTACTTTTTCTATGTTACAATTAGACCGTTGAAAAAAGGAGGCGCATACAGATGGAAAAAATTTATCAAATGGAATATAGAGGTTTAAATCTTTTCGATGAAATTAGCACTGTAGAGTTAGCGATTGATGAAGAGAAGCAAACTATACATATTTTTGATGTTGGACAAGTAGTCAGCCCCATTTTTAATTTTGATGTATCTGCCTATGAATTGTCCGATGGTTTTTATAAAATGGCGGATGTTCTGCGGCATAAGAAAATCTTAACGAATCATCAAGCAGATAATAATGTCACATTAAGTGAATGGTTAATTATGAACAATGCTTATTTTTATATACCTCAAAAGCGCATTAAAAAATATATGCAGGGGAGCATTATTGAAATTGTTGATCGCGCAAAGGAACCCTGGTTATTTGATGATTATGTACAAAGGGTATAATTTTACCAAAATAGTTCGTCTTATGTACATAAAATGCTATTAATTCACGAAATTGTCTTATTTTTTTCATGTCCTCACTACTCCATATAGTTTATTGATATAATTTAAATCATCCATTAGATAATCGATCAGTTTGTTTGGGATGCTCCGAGCTACTTAGTAAATAGCCAGGAAGTTAAAACAGCAAATGACATATGGGAGAGTGGGGAAATGGAAATTCAAGTAATTCGTGATCATTTAGATATTGTCAAACTTCAAGAGAAAATGAATGCCATTGTATTTGACTATTTGGATACATCTAATAATTATCCGAAAGCTATGAGAGGGTTGAATCCTTTATATAGTCAAGTAACAACTTATTATAAAGAGTATGTTGATCATCGATCAGGGGAATTACCAAGCGCAAATACGTATTGGCATCTGTTTATCGATTGTTGTGCAAAATTATGTTATTTTTTAGCTGCATCGACCTATTATTCTTCGAATGCCTTGCAAAAAACGCCTGAAAAAGTGGAGCGTTTATTAACAATAGCAGCTTATTCCTTACCGGGAATTGAACAGGAAGAGAATGAATTATTATTAACAGATATCTTTGCTCTCTTAACGGAAGTGCTAGAGGATGAAGAGAAAATGACAACGATACGCAATGAAGTGCTTGCACAAAAGGGTGATGTGAAGCAGTGTCTGGAACAGTTCAAAGCATTTGTTGATGAAGAACTGACAGCCTAGACATTATTAGACTAGCTATTTTCAGAAAATAGCCTATACGACAAGAATCTACGTAACTTTTGTAAGTAATTCTCGTTTTTCTATACTAGAAAAAAGTGGATTTACTTGCTTCGTTTTGTTTCGTGGGTTCTTTTTTGTTATTTGGAAAGTAAAAAAAGACCATTTTACTTAAAGGGAATTATGATTTTTTGTCGAATTATAGTTAAAAAATGGGTTCTCCTATAATCATTTTATTCAACACTGTAAGAACTTATTGAAAGGGGGCTAGGCAATGATTGTAAACGGTATAAAATTAGATTTGGCGAATTTGGAAAAACCGCTTTTACTAGTTAGTGAGGAAGATGAGCATTTATTTCAACGACTTATCCAACCAACGATTGAGAAGGAACTTATACAGTGTCAATTAGCGCTCTCTACAAGAAAATCTATTTCATTGGTCAAAGATATTTGGTTGGCAATGTATAGGGATCGAGAAAAGTTATACATTAATAGTGGTCATGCCATGCTGTACCCAATTCGTTTAATTCTTTTTGAATTAGTGACACAAGCAGAATCTTTCCAGCGCTTAGCAAAAAAGTCGCGTGGTGATGCATGTCTTTCCCTTATATATGCAGTTATTCTTATACAATTTGTCTTGCAGTGGTTAAAGGATCGGTTTAGTGGAAACCAAGAGGTATATGGTGCATTAAAGCGGTTATACAGAGTGACGGATGATGAATTAACTAGAGAGCCATCCTATGAAACAAGAGAACAAAAAATTGCACAAGCTATTGCTGTAAAAGCAATTCGCTTTGAAGTGAGAGAAAACAATCAAGAATTCGCGAGTGTGTTGTATCAATCGTATAATTTGATTGTTTTTTTGCATAGTAAGGTCAATGAAGAGGATGGGAAAGAATCCCTTCTGTCATCACTTCGACATGTAGCAGAACCATTAAATTTGTTTTATAAAGAGCGATACACAGCAAATAACCAGAGCTTTACAGGATGATCATCAAAGCAGCCCATCCTGTTATTTTGTAAAAAAGCAAAGTCACTATCAGTACTGGAAATCGTGACTTTGCTTTTGTGCTGTTATTGATGGAACGATTTGAGCTTTTCATAGATGCCTGCCATTCGTTTTTCTTCTCCAGCAATAACAGGTTTATAAAATTCTGTTCCTACAAGTTCATCCGGTAAATATTGCTGGTCTACCCAACCACCAAAAGTGCCAATGGGTGTGTTATGTGGATATTGATAGCCAACATGTCCTAAATCTTTCGCTCCCTCGTAATGAGCATCTCGTAAATGATGAGGAATATCACCCGTTTTGCCTTCATGAATTGCTGTAATGGCAGCGTCTATTGCAGCTATGGCAGAATTGGATTTAGAGGCAAGGCACATTTCTATGACGGCGCTTGCGAGTGGAATACGTGCCTCAGGTAACCCTAGTCGTTCGGCTGCTTGGATGGCAGCCAGCATATGAGGACCAACATCGGGATTGGCAAGACCAATATCTTCATAAGCCATCACAAGCAGGCGCCTGCTGACGGCCACTAAATCGCCTGTTTCCAGTAAATGCGCTAAATAATATAAAGCAGCATTGGTATCACTGCCACGTACAGATTTTTGCAAGGCGGAAAGTAAATTATAAAAATGTGAACCTTTTTTATCGCCATAAACACCGATTCGGTTAATGAGATGCTCAATAACATGATCGGCTGCAAGCGTCTGCCCATCAACCTCATCACTCGCATAATAAATGGATTCTAGTAGTGTTAATGCCTTCCGCGCATCCCCGTTTGCGGCTCCTGCAATTTGCTCAATTTGAGTGGGTGTTAATACAAAATGATATTTACCTAACCCTCGTTTTTCATCTGCTAGTGCTTTTTCAATCAACTCAATTAAATTTTCCTTTGTTAGTCGTTTTAGCTGGTAAATTTCTCCACAGCGTGAACGAATAGCTGGATTGACGTCATGGTAAGGATTTTCTGTTGTGGCCCCAATTAATACAATTGAGCCATTTTCAACATGTGGTAACAAAGTATCTTGCTGTAATTTATTGAAACGATGAATTTCATCCAAAAAAAGAAGTACTTTTCCGGAGATTCTGGCTTCTTGTACAATATCCTCCACATCTTTTTTGCCAGCTCGCGTTGCATTGAGTGCAAAGAAAGGGAGCTTGGAGCTTCCTGCAATGGCATTGGCAATAGAAGTTTTACCGATTCCAGGTTCTCCGTATAGCAACATGGAAGGTACATGTTCATTTTGAATCATTTTATACAGGGCTGTATTGGGACCAATGAAATCCTGATGCCCAACTATTTCATCAAGGGTTAAAGGACGCATTCGAAAAGCGAGTGGTTCATTATGCAATTTAGTTCCCCCTTTCAGTCGTTGTCATTTTTTGCTTCGACCATGTTTATACGCTAAAATAAAGCGCTGATTGTTATTTTTGAACGATTTTTAATCGCATTTATTAGTATATCACATCCTTCTAGGTGTATTTCCGAGTTCATCAAGAGGAGATTATGATATACTGTTTGTAGTATTTTGACTAGACTAATTGAGGGTGATAAAATGAAAATTTCAACAAAGGGCCGTTACGGGCTTACGATTATGATTGAATTAGCAAAGCATTATGGTGAAGGGCCGATTCCATTGCGTAAAATTGCTGCGGAAAAGGAGCTTTCTGAAGCATATTTAGAGCAATTAGTGTCTCCGCTTCGTAATTCAGGCTTAGTAAAAAGTGTACGTGGTGCTTATGGTGGTTATATGCTAGCGAATCCACCTAGCGAAATTTCAGCAGCCCATGTTATTAGTGTGCTAGAAGGGCCTATTCAACCAGTAGAGGGTATTGAAAATGAGGAAGCGCCACAACGAGAGTTATGGCTACGTATTCGCGATGCAGTAAAAAATGTGTTAGATACAACGACAATTGAAGACCTAGCACAATATACAGAAGAAAATGTAGCGGAAGGTTACATGTTCTATATTTAAAATGTTCGAGCTAAAGTGCTACGCCCGCATCAATCTCATTCATTTTGTGAAATAGTCTTATCGCAATGGCTATTTTTACGATGAGTGATGTGGGTTTTTGCGCTTCTGATCTTGATTCAGGAGAGGACTCCACTTATGAAGGGTGAGCTGAATGCGGTGCTGATTTTTTCAGTGAGTGTTCAAACGATCACTGAATCAAGATAAAGTCTCTGGCGAAAGTCACAGATTTTGAAGAGAGGTCTGCATGATGCAGGTCAGTTACCGTTGTCACAGAATGTGACGAGAGTAGGCTAACTGTTACTCATTAGTTTGAAAAGAATGGACGTATTGTTTATCTGCGCGAAAGTGAAGTGTCAGCGGCAATTACGTCGAGGCGTAATTGATCAAAAAGGAGTTTTCAACATGAATTCATATATTTATCTCGATCATGCGGCTACATCTCCGATGAATGGCCAAGTAATAGAAGCGATGACGACTGCTATGCAGCAGGTTTTTGGCAACGCATCAAGTATTCATGGCGCAGGTCGAGAAGCACGAAAATATTTAGACAATGCACGTGAGTTATTAGCGAAATCCATCGGTGCCCAAGCAGGGGAAATTATTTTCACAAGCGGCGGCACGGAAGCTGATAATACAGCCATTTTAGGCACTGTCTATGCCCGTGCGAACGAAGGGAAACACATCATTACAACACAAGTAGAGCATCATGCGGTGTTACATACTTGTGAAAAACTTGAACGCGATGGCTTTGAGGTGACCTATTTACCAGTAGATCAATTGGGACGTGTAGCGGTTGAAGATGTTCAAGAAGCCCTTCGCGAAGATACTATTTTAGTGACGATTATGTATGGTAATAATGAAGTAGGTACAATTCAGCCTATTGCTGAAATTGGTGAGCTATTACGTGAGCATCATGCCACATTCCATACAGATGCAGTTCAAGCTTACGGCTTGGAGAAAATAGATGTAAACCAATTACAGGTGGATTTATTGAGTGTATCTGCACATAAAATCAATGGTCCTAAAGGTGTTGGATTCCTTTACCAAAAGACAGGAACACCGTTAGCGAGCTTTGCTCTTGGGGGCGCACAAGAGAAAAAACGTCGCGCAGGTACTGAAAATATTCCAGCCATTATTGGTTTTGCGACTGCTGTGCAAGTTGCAAATAAGTTGCGTGAAGAAAAGCGTTCACTATACAATCACTTTAAGCAAATTATGCTCGAAGTTTTTACACAGGAAAAGCTAGCGTTCCATGTGAATGGTGAAGAAAAGCATTCATTGCCTCATGTACTAAATATTAGCTTTAAAGGGATGGAAGTAGAATCGTTTCTAGTGAATCTTGATATGGCAGGTATTTGTGTATCAAGTGGTTCAGCATGTACCGCTGGTTCGATTGATCCATCGCATGTGTTAGTAGCGATGTTCGGGCAAGGAGCAGAGGAATTACGAAACTCCATCCGATTTAGCTTTGGGCAAGATTTAACGGAAAACGATATACGCGATGCAGCGGAAAAAACAGCTCAAATTGTGAAAAAACTAGCTACCAAATAATTTGCGCAATACGACGTTATGTTTCTATAACTTTTGAAGCATCAACTGTAATTAGATAAAAGAAAAGGTGACCACAATGAAAGAAACACGTGACCCCTCACAAATTCGCGTTGTCGTCGGCATGTCAGGTGGGGTAGATTCATCGGTGGCTGCATACTTGTTAAAACAACAAGGGTATGAAGTAATCGGGATCTTTATGAAAAACTGGGATGATACGGATGAAAACGGTGTTTGTACAGCGACTGAAGATTATGATGATGTGATTAAAGTGTGCAATCAAATCGGTATCCCATACTATGCTGTCAATTTCGAGAAACAATATTGGGATAAAGTTTTCACATACTTTTTAGAAGAATATAAAGCAGGGCGTACACCAAACCCTGATGTGATGTGCAATAAAGAAATTAAATTTAAAGCATTTTTGGAGCATGCCATGAACTTAGGCGCCGATTACTTAGCGACAGGACACTATGCACGTATTGATCGAAGTGTTGATGGTGAAGTGAAAATGTTACGTGGCGTTGATGATAACAAAGATCAAACATACTTTTTAAATCAACTATCACAGGAGCAATTAGCCCATGTGATGTTCCCAATTGGCGATATTGAGAAGAAAGAAGTGCGTAAAATTGCAGAGGAAGCTGGACTTGCCACTGCCAAGAAAAAGGATTCAACAGGTATTTGTTTTATCGGAGAACGTAACTTCAAGGAGTTTTTGAGTCAATATTTACCAGCTCAACCTGGCAAAATGGAAACAATGGATGGCGTTGTGATGGGACAACATGATGGTTTAATGTACTATACACTTGGGCAACGACATGGTCTTGGTATTGGTGGAGACGGTGAGCCTTGGTTTGTGCTAGGGAAAGATTTAGAGCGTAATGTGTTACTTGTTGGACAAGGCTTTGACAATGAGTTTTCATACTCTACATCATTGACTGCTGTGAAAATGAACTATACTTCGACAAAAAAATTGCCTGGGAAATTTTCTTGCACAGCGAAATTCCGCTATCGTCAAACAGATACACCAGTAGAAGTAGAAATTTTACCAGATGGTCGTGCACACATTACATTTGCAGAGCCTGTACGTGCGATTACACCAGGACAAGCCGTAGTGCTGTACAATGGTGATGAATGTATGGGTGGCGGTACGATTGACGAAGTCTTTAAAAGTAATGAAAAACTAACATATGTTGGATAACTTGTGTTAAGACTGCTCTTACTGCCTCTTGGCTTTCTAGAAGCAGTCTTTCGCTACATAGAGGTGAAGAACGAATGAATTATAATGAACAGGGCATTCAAGCATTTCAAGAAAAACGTTATGAGGATGCTGCCCAACTATTTACAAAAGCAATTGAAGCAGAGCCCGAAAATGCCATTGGTTATGTGAATTTCGGCAATTTGTTAGCTGTGTTAGAGGATACAGAACGTGCAGAACGTTTCTTCCAAAAGGCGATTACTGTAGATGAAACTGCAGCGACAGCTTATTACGGTTTAGCCAATTTATATTATAATGCGGAACGCTATGCGGAAGCTGCAAAACTGTATGAACAAGCACTTAAACATCAGATTGAAGGGGCAGATGTTTATTATATGATGGGGAAATGCTTTGAGCGTATGGAGAACTCAAAACTAGCATTGCCCTATTTACAACGTGCCGTAGAAATTGCGCCAGAAGATACACAAATTCGTTTAACCTATGCGATTGTGCTATGTGCGCTAGAAATGTTTGAAGAAGGGAAGAGGGAACTGGATCTCTTAATCGAGCAGGATTGGAATAATGCAGATGCACATTATAATTTAGGCGTGCTCTATGCCGTTTCCACAGAACAAACGGAAGATGCGATGTATCATTTGAAACAAGCCTTTACATTACAACCTGAATATGACCAAGCACGATATATATATGATATGATTGCCCAACGATTTAACTGATAGATGATTAGCAGCGAGTGTCAATTGATGAACTTGCTGCTTTTTTCTATCAAAATGCAAGGCAATCTATAAATCTCATTTATTATTTTTCAGCAAATGAATTCCTTCTTCTTTTATTTTTCGTTCAAACTTGGTAATGTTTGTTATGCAGGAAAGGAAAAGGTGACAGGATGAATAAAGTATTTATTGCACTATTACTTGTAACAGCACTTGCCGCAATTGAAGGAACAATTGTAAGTACGGCTATTCCAAGTATTACAGCTGATTTATTAGGCGTAGACTTAATTAGCTGGATTTATTCCGCTTATTTACTAGCTTCTGCTATTGCTGCGATTATTTTTGGCAAGCTAGCTGATTTATTTGGACGCAAGCGGATGATTATTACAGGGATTATTATTTTTTTAGTAGGCTCGATGTTATGTGGTTTAGCCCAATCGATGGAGCAATTAATTGTCTTTCGTGCAATCCAAGGTATTGGTGCAGGTTCAATTTTACCCATCACATTAACAATGGTTGGGGAGCTGTATAAGACTGAAAAAGCGCGTGCCAAAGGACAAAGCTATTTAAGTATGGTATGGGGCGTGTCTGGCGTAGTTGGTCCATTATTTGGAGGTTTTATTGTAGACCAAGTGTCATGGCATTTTATTTTTTTCATTAATGTACCATTTGGTTTAGCATCTATTTATTTAATTGCGAAACATTATAAAGAGCAAATAGAAGCGGTGAAGCGTAAAATTGACTACCTAGGTGCTGTACTATTTACAATTGGCATGGTGGCGTTGTTATTTGTGATTATCGAAAACAGTAAAACGCAGGCTTGGTTATCAGGTCAATCATTGCTAATGTATCTAATTGCGGTTGTCTTCCTTAGTATTTTTATTTGGGTGGAATTACGAGCTGAAGAGCCAATTATTCCGTTAGCACTGTTTAAAAATGGGCGACTAATGGTCATAAATGCCTTAACATTAAGCGGGATGTCTATTGTGATTGGTGTAACGGTTTATATTCCGATATTTGCCCAAAGTGTTCTTGGTAAAAATGCAACACAAGCAGGTTTATTATTAACACCGATGTCTATTTTCTGGACGGTAAACTCCATTATGGCAGGTTATTTAATCGGGCGTTTAACGAATAAAAGAATTATTCAAATGGGGACAATTTTACTGGTTACGGGTACTCTATTACTGGCAAGACTATCTTCAGGTTCTAGCGATTTCAGCGCTTATTTCGCTTCATCATTAGTTGGGCTAGGAATGGGCTTTATCATGCCAATGTTGATGATTTCCATTCAAAAGGTGGCAAATCCTAAGCAGCTTGGCATCTCAATTGGTTTAAACTCCTTTACAAATACATTTAGTCAAGCGATTGGGGCAGCACTATTTGGGATGATTTTTAACTTAGCAACGAGTGAAAAAATGGCTTCATTAGGAAAAGGTGAAATTCAATTAAATGGTGAATTTGCAAGAGGTGGCTTTAGTCTAGAAGAAGTAAGCTTTTTAAAAGAAACTATTGCGAATGGCGTAAGCTATGTTTATGTCGCTACCTTTGTTTTTGCCATTTGTGCCCTTATTTTCTCCTTCTTTGTAGCGACGAAATCCAAGGAGCAGGCATAATCGTTACAAAGCTTTAAAACTGTAAAAATCCACCTCACTCTCTGTGAAAAAGAACATTGGACAATTGGGTCTTTTGCTTTTCTCACCGAAAGCTAGGTGGATTTTTATGTTCATTTAGTTTTGGTCATAATGACAACGGAGTGTCATTGATTGTTAGGTAGTTCTGTTAAGTATTTCGCTAAATGTGAAATAGGGGTACTGTCTAGTAATGATGGCTCTGCTTCATTTTCTTTTAAAATATTGATCTCTTTATTCAAACGCTCCATTTTTCGATCTAATTCGGCTGCTTGTAGTGCGGCTTCTTTTAATTCAATACGAATATGCTCGGGTACATCTTTGTTATACTTATAATAAATTTTGTGCTCCAAGCTTGCCCAAAAATCCATTGCTATTGTACGAATTTGGATCTCTGTGTAAACCTTTTCCATATGGTCTGACATAAAGATAGGAATTTTAATAATGAGATGTAAGCTTTGGTAGCCATTTTCTTTTGGATAAGCAATATAATCCTTCACTTCAACAACCTCAATGTCATGCTGTGCCTGTAACATGGCACTAACCTTGTAAATATCTTCCACGAAAGAGCAGGTGATGCGAGCGCCTGCTATATCACGAATATTTTCACGAACAGCCTCCATGGATGGGGGAAGCTCTTTTTTCATCATCTTCGCTAAAATACTTTTCGGTGATTTTACACGAGTGGAAATATGCTCAATTGGATTGTATTCATGAATCAACTTAAATTCTTCTTGCAATATATTTATTTTCGTTTCTACTTCCTGTAGAGCAAATTTGTAGGCTAAAAAGAAACGTGTTAATTCAGTTTGGAATGTTTTTAAAGAGTTTACCTCTAGTCCAGTTTTCATAGTTTGTAAATCCTTTCTAGTTGGTTTGTGCCATTTTTATTTTCTGTGTGGCTGTCATCCCAATGAGATAGCCAATAATGGGTGAAATTCCATAGCCCATAATAGGCATTGGAAAATGGCCAAAGAAAGTGACAAGAATTGTCATCAAGAAATAGAGTCCTAATATATCTTTTTTCCATGTGATAAAGAATGGATAGACTAACAATAGAAGGGCTCCAACTCCTAAAATAAGTAACATACTTCCCATATCTGCTACTAAAAATATTATTTGCTCTACATATGGTACAGGAGCTAAATGATCGATGTAAATCCAGGGTGTAAAGACATATAGGGTTAGTATGATTAGCGTAATATACTGCCATTTAGGGTTTTCTATAGCTCGCCATAAAATAATGGTGGAGGCACAAGCAAAAGCAGTAATTTGCCCTGCATCTGGTTGCAATAGTAAAATACCACCTATGAGAATCATGAATCCTATAACATATGGTACATAATTACTTTTTGATAGCCTCCACAAATAAACAATGAGCATAGGTAAAATAATACTGGCCATATAAAAATTGAATGGACCCAAAGTTACCCATCGGTGGACACCCTCTAAGCCATTAAACCAAAAGGGCAGAATAAGTAAAATAGTTAAAATAGATGTGACCAAAAGAGGGTTCTTATGTAGTTCTATTAGGGGTGTTTTATTTAAAATGACATAGCAAAAACAAACGCCTAACATCCAGATGAATATATTTTGTATCTAAATACTTATGTCTACACCGTAGAAGATCATAGCGATCGTTCCTATAAGAAGTGCGGGAAGCATAAAAAAATAAGGTAGTATATGTTTAATATGGAGTTTAGTCATGTGACCCCCTTATACGTAATGCTATACAATATATAACTCATATGACAAACAAAAGGTTTCAGAAATTGTTGAAAGGAATAGAGGAGACGGAGGTGAGAAAATGAAAAAAAGGAGCTAGTGCCCCTTCGGTTTAAGTAATAATTTCAGCATTTAAGTTATAGCGCTTATTAAACTCATCGACAAAAACCTGTAAATCAATATATGTTCCGATATACGGTTCTGTTTCTTGATCGCGTAACAAGCCACAAGTTGCCTTTAATGATTTTGAAAACTCTAGTAACATTTGTTCGTTGTCCAGTTGCACGTGAATCGCAAGAGAATGATCTTTTTTATTTACTTTAAAATATTTACCATCTATGATTCTCTCTAAATTTGTTTCTTGAAATGGAAAAACATAATCTTTATAAATTAGCTTCACAAGATCCCACCTCTTTCACAATAGTTTACTACATCTGTATAAGGTAACTCCCCACCAAAAATAGAGAGGGCACTGCCAATGGTTACATGCAATTTTCCGTTGGCTAATTGATTAAATTTTTCTAAATCCTCCAGCGAACGAACACCACCTGCATAGGTAGTAGGAATAGAAGTCCAGGCAGCTAAATCCCTTACTAGGCTTTCCTGCATTCCCCCCTTTTTTCCTTCAACATCGACGGCATGAATTAAAAGTTCATCACAAAAATCTTCTAGATAGGCAATAGATGCTGCATTGACTTCGAAGTGACTATATGTAGTCCATTTATCTGTCATGACAAACCACTTTCCATCACGCATCTTGCAGCTAAGATCAATGACTAGACGTTCTTTACCTATCAGTTGGTTTAAACACTTTAAACGTGCTAGGTCTAGCTGTCCATCATGAAAAATATAGGATGTCACGATAATATGCGAAGCGCCTGCTTCAATATATTTTTGTGCATTATCAGCCGTGATGCCGCCACCAATTTGTAAGCCCTGAGGATAGGCTGCTAAAGCGGCTAAGGCGGCTTCTTCATTCCCAGAACCAAGCATGATAACATGTCCACCTGTTAAGCGATCTTTTGCAAACATTTGTGCATAGTAGCTAGCGTCATGTGTAGAAATAAAATTTTCTACGACAGCTTGATTTGCATAACCCAAAGTACTTCCTACAATTTGTTTTACTTTGCCATCATGTAAATCGATGCAAGGTCTAAATTCCACTAACTTCACAATCCTTCCGTGCGCTAATTCTTATTTATCATAGCATGGAATAAGAGATAAAGGCAGAGAATTGTCATTTGTCGCAATAATGTAAAAATAAAGTAGAGAATACATTTTTATCTACGATATTTTGATGAGGCTATGGTAAAATAAAAAGATTGAAGACAATAAGAAAGGACGGACCGAACATGACCGATCATCTAGATTTATTTGAACTCAATAAATTCTTTATACTCGGACGTCCAATCGTCTCTATCTTTCATAATGCACAAAATATGTATTCGATTGTACGTGTGAAAATACAAGAGACGAACTTACAATATGAAGATAAAGAAATTATCGTTGTTGGTTATTTTCCACCATTACAAATGGATGAACAATATCGTTTTACGGGTATCTTAAAACAGCATCCTAAATATGGTGCTCAATTTCAAATCGAGACATTTACGAAAGAGGTTCCTGCAACTGAGCAAGGGATTATTCATTATTTATCTAGTGACTTATTTGTAGGAATTGGGAAAAAAACGGCTGAAACGATTGTAGAAAAACTAGGGGCTAATGCTCTTCGTGTTATTTTAGAAGATCCTAGTGCACTTGACGCCGTTCCACGCTTATCCACTGAAAAAAAAGAAGTTATTCATCGCACCATCGAACAAAATCTAGGCCTAGAACGTGTGATGATTCAACTGAATGAGTGGGGCTTTGGTCCACAGCTCGGTATGAAAATCTATCAAACCTATCGAACTGAAGCCATAGAATTACTAACTGAAAATCCATATCGCTTGATCGAAGATGTTGAAGGCGTTGGTTTCTTTCGGGCTGACGAATTAGGGGCTAAACTAGGAATTACTGGTAAACATCCTGATCGTGTCAAAGCAGCGATATTTCATGTGTTAAATACAGCTGCTTTATCAGATGGACACGTCTATTTAGATGCGGAGCATGTCCTACCGCTTGTAAAGGATATGCTTCAACAAAGTCAGCGGCAGGAGATCCCGTTTGAGGACATTTCTAAAGCCTGTATTGAGCTACGTGAAGAAGGTAAAATTTGTGGTGAAGAAACTAGATTATATTTACCATCCCTTTATTTTTCTGAAGTAGGGATTGCCTCTAAAATCGTATCGCTCATTGAGCGAAATAATAAGGCTGAGCATTTTAGTAAGGACGAAATTAGAAAAGCCATTGGAGAAACAGAGGAGCTACTCAATGTCACCTACGCTGAGACACAAGCAAATGCTATTGAACAGGCTTTAAATTCAGCCGTCATGATTTTGACAGGTGGACCGGGTACTGGAAAAACAACGGTTGTACGTGGAGTGGTTGAAGTTTATGCAAAGCTACATGGTTTATCATTAAATCCAAAAGAATATGCTCAAAAAGAAGAACCATTTCCTATCATCCTTTGTGCACCAACTGGACGTGCTGCCAAGCGGTTAGCTGAATCAACTGAGCTTCCTGCAATGACCATTCATCGTCTACTTGGCTTTACAGGGCAAGAAAAAGAGGAAGAAACAGAGCGTGAGGTAACAGGAAAGCTCATCATTGTGGATGAAATGTCTATGGTGGATACATGGCTTGCCCATCAGTTATTAAAAGCTTTACATGAAGATGTCCAGGTTGTTTTTGTAGGGGACCAGGACCAGCTTCCACCAGTAGGGCCAGGACAGGTGTTAAAGGATTTATTAGCATCAAAGCAACTGCCAACTGTTGAACTAACAGATGTTTATCGACAAGCAGAGGGCTCTACAATTATTGAGCTTGCCCATCAAATTAAAAAGGGAACGATTCCAAATGATTTAACAGCTAAAACATCTGATCGTTCGTTTATAAAGGCTTCAGCCGATCAAGTTGCCAATGTTGTCACGCAGGTTGTCAAAAGTGCAGTAGCCAAAGGACAGGAAATTCGCAATATTCAGGTGCTAGCACCCATGTATAAAGGTACGGCTGGTATTGATAATTTAAATAAAATGATTCAAGAGCTCATTAATCCAAATGATACGGGAACAAGAAAAGAGCTGGTCTTTGGTGATGTGACTTATCGCATAAAAGATAAAGTACTTCAGCTGGTCAATCAACCTGAGAGCAATGTTTTTAACGGGGATATGGGCGAGGTCATCAGTATTATTAAAGCAAAAGAAACGATCGAAAAACAGGACTTACTGATCGTATCCTTTGATGGTATCGAGGTAACTTATCAACGCAGTGATTTGAACCAATTGACACTAGCCTATTGCTGCTCTATTCATAAATCTCAAGGCTCTGAGTTTCAAACAGTTATTATGCCAGTTGTCAGAGGATATTCAAAAATGCTGCGGCGTAATCTCTTATACACAGGGATTACTCGTGCTAAAAACTTTTTGATTTTATGTGGTGAACCCGATGTACTTGCAGATGGCTTACAGCGTACAGATGACCTACAGCGTTTCACTTCTTTACGTGCAAGACTTAATCCGATGGATATCAATGAAGAAATTGTGGAAGTAGAGGCTATGTCAATAGAGGAGCAGGAGTTGAACAATCCCGTCTCCATAGCACAAAAGCTAACAGTAGAAACAGCACCATATATTCATCCAATGATTGGGATGAATGATATCTCCCCTTATGATTTTTTAAATGACTAAAATAATTACTATTTGCTGTATATGCCCGATTAGACTGTCTAGTCGGGCTTTTCTATTTAGCCCATCGTCACCTAATATTTGGACATTTCATATACTAGGTGAGTACAAAAACATAGGGAATGTATAGGGGTGACAGCATGCCAATAATGACAGGGCAACAGTATATTGAACGTATAGATGCTTTAAAAACGTATATTTCGATTGATGGGGAAGTCGTGACAGGAAAGGTGTCAGAACATCCTGCATTTAAGGGGATTATGCAGAGTCAAGCAAAACTTTTTGACTTACAACATCAAGGGGCTCTTCTTGAAAAAATGACCTATGAATCGCCAACTAGCAAGCAGAGAGTTGGCATGTCTTTTCTTCAAGTAATGACGCCAGAAGATCTTGTGAAAAGGCGCCATGCGGCAAGGGAATGGGCATTATCTTCCCATGGTTTTATGGGGAGAAGCCCAGATTATATGAATACGACCTTAATGGCCTTAGCTTCAGCGTCAGACTTTTTAAAAGATAAGCCAAATTGTTTTCCAGAGCATTTACTGAAGTTTTATGAGTATGCTCGTGAGAATGATATTACTATGACCCATACCTTTATCGAACCACAGGTAAACCGTAAGCGCTATTATTATGAGGATGAAGAAGTGACGATTGCTGCCAAAATTATTGACAAGACGAGTGAAGGTTTAATCATTAAAGGGGCGAGATTACTAGCAACACAGGGCGGCATAACGGATGAACTGCTCGTTTTATCAACAAATGGTTATGATGAAGGAAAAGGTTTCGGCTTTTCGATACCGAGTAATACGAAGGGCTTAAAGTTTTTATGTCGCCAATCTTTTGTAGGTGGAGATTCCTCATTTGATTATCCATTAAGCTCTCGTTTTGAAGAAATGGATGCGATTGTTGTTTTTGATGATGTAGTTGTCCCTTGGGAACGGGTTTTTTATTACGAAAATGTAGATGTTGCCAATCAATTTATGAATGTTAGTGGCTTCCAAGCATACAGTTTACATCAAGTACTTTCTCGGCAAATTGCGAAGACTGAATTTGTATTAGGTGTTGTGCAGTCGATTGTGGACACCATTAATATCGGTGATTACCAACATGTACAACAAAAAGTAGTGGATGTAATTGTGACACTAGAAACGATGAAGGCAATGCTCGTAAAATCAGAAATAGATGCACAGCGAGATATGTTCGGCTTTCTTCGACCAGACCTCTCAACTTTGCAAGTAGCCATTCAAATTTTCCCGAGAGTATATCCGACTTTTACGGAAATCATCCAACAACTTGGGGCAAGCGGCTTAATGTCCATACCAAGTGCCAAAGCATTTGCAGCAGATGAAGGCGATCTTGATCACTATTTGCAATCATTCCAAGATAAAGGCGAAGAGCGAGTGAAAAAATTTCGTTTAGCTTGGGATTTAACAATGAGTAGTTTTGGCACAAGGCAAACACTGTATGAACGCTTTTTCTTTGGTGATCCAGTGCGTTTATCTAGCCTGCTCTATCAATCGTATAAACGGGACCACTTCGTGCAAAGAGTAGAAGACTTTTTGAAAAATGAATGATTTACAGTTTGACAGTTTGAATTCAATCCGCTATGATTTATAGGAATAAAAGAATAACATCCCTTCGTTAGGTGAGGCTCCTATGCTGGAGATACGCTACTACCCAAAAATGTCGAGAGACGCCAATGGGTCAACAGAAATCATCGAAATAAGGTGTTTTTTAACGTAGCTGGACATATTCCTATGCCGCATAGTGCTAAAACTCAACGTTTGAAGGTAACACGCATGCAACGATTTTTTATTGCTCTTTTTTGATATGTGTATTCAACACGCCTTCATTCGTAGAAGGCGTGTTTTTGTTATGAAAGGAAGGTGATGAGAAATGGATAGTAGTCCTGAACCGAATAAGTATCATTCTAGGCAAACGGAAACAAATAAAAGGCATCCATTTCGGATCACCAACGCAGACAAAAGGCGATAAAGGATGACCTTTTGTTTCCCTCAATAACAAAACATGAGGTGAAGTGCAATGATTAAAATCCACTATTTTAATAGCAGCAACAAGACAGTCCAACATGATTTCAACATGAAGGATTTACAACTACCTATTCATAATGAAGATTTATTATGGGTAGATTTATATGCGTATAGTTATAATGAATTGAATAATATAGCAGATGTATTTGGCTTTCATCCATTAGCAGTTGAAGATTGCTTACATGAAGGCTCCCGTCCGAAAATGGACAATTATGGCGATTATAAATTTTTTGTTTTCCATGCACCCATTTATAATGAAAAAAGTAATAATGAAATTACAACCGTTGAGCTCAATATTTTTATGGGTCCAAACTATGTTGTCACTGTACACAAACGGAAATTGCAATGGCTAGGTCACATGGAAAATGTTTGTGTTAATCGTTCCGAATATATGGAAAAGGGTACTGATTTTTTATTGCATACCATTATAGATGGCATTACAGATGAATATTTTCCAGTATTAGAGCGAATTCGAACTCGCATAGATGAACTAGAAGAAGAAATTTATGAGTATCAACCTAAAGTAGTGACTGAGGAATTTCTTGCACTAAAGCGGGCCATTATTTTAATTCGCCAGGCCATCATGCCGCAAAGAAGAATTTTTTCAACAATCAATGGTCAGTGGAAATTTGAGATACAGGAAGAAAATATCCCATTCTATAAAGATTTAAATGACCATCTAGAACGTATTGTTGACTCTACAGAGACATACCGCGATTTAGTTAACAGTACGCTCGACACATATTTTTCAATTAATAGTGGTAAATCCATTGAAAAGCTGAATTTACTAACAGTTATTTCTACAATAATGTTACCATTATCTGTGATCACTAGCTTTTTTGGTATGAATGTGCCGTTACCTTATCAGGATTCACCTATTGCAACGATTGCAATCAGTGCTTTTCTAGTGCTCTTTACTTGGGGTATGTGGGTATATTTTAAAAAAATGATTGCTTAGATAGCATTAGTCATAGTAGTACTAATTGACAGCACAATAGATTTTTTTTATAATTTCGTTAGAAAAAGTAAAAACGATGATGGAAAAAGTACGTATTTGTGCGTGTACAAGAAAGGGATTTCTAGGCTGGAAAAATCCTCACGACAGCAAATGCCGAAAGCTACTCCAGAGTGCAGCTAATCCCTGCCGTTCACTGACGTTACAAGTGCTAAAGAGGTAAGTAAGCATTTTTTACTTACAACTAGGGTGGTACCGCGAGACAAATGACAAGTCCTCGTCCCTTTTTTGGGGATGAGGGCTTTTTTTATTTTCTTCGATAGTACTCTCCAAAGTGTAATTCATGTAGATCGCAGGATTCTTATCGTGATTTTACAATATAAAATAGGAGGAATTTATCCAATGAAAGCAGTAGATATTCGCCGTATGTATTTGGAATTTTTTAAAGAAAAGGGACATCATCATGAGCCATCAGCGCCACTTGTGCCAATAAATGACCCATCACTACTATGGATTAACTCAGGTGTTGCCACTCTTAAACCATATTTTGATGGTCGTGTTATTCCTGACAATCCACGTATTACGAATGCACAAAAATCGATTCGTACCAATGATATTGAGAACGTTGGGAAAACAGCTCGTCACCATACATTCTTTGAAATGTTAGGAAACTTCTCCATTGGTGACTACTTCAAAAAAGAAGCAATCCATTATGCTTGGGAGTTTTTAACGGATAAAAAATGGATGGGCTTTGATCCAGCGTTATTATCTATCACAATTCACCCTGAAGATCAGGAAGCATATGATGTTTGGCATCAAGAAATCGGTATTCCTGAAGAGCGTTTAATCCGTTTAGAAGGAAACTTCTGGGATATTGGAGAAGGTCCATCTGGTCCTAACTCAGAGATTTTTTATGATCGTGGTGTAGAATATGGCTCAGATGAAAATGATCCTGAAATGTATCCAGGTGGGGAGAACGAACGTTATCTCGAAATTTGGAACCTTGTGTTCTCGCAATTCAACCATAATCCTGATGGTACATACACACCCCTACCAAAGCAAAATATTGATACAGGTATGGGCTTAGAGCGTATTGTATCTGTTGTTCAAAATGTACCAACAAACTTCGATACAGATTTATTCATGCCAATCATTGAAAAAATCGAGGAATTTGCCAACCGTAAATATAAGCGTCCTAGCGAAGTAGATTTAAATGAAATTTTCGGCTCAGAAGAGGATATTAATACACCGTTTAAAGTTATTGCAGACCATATTCGTACAGTAGCTTTTGCCATTGGCGATGGTGCTCTTCCTTCAAACGAAGGACGTGGTTATGTATTGCGTCGTTTATTACGCCGTGCTGTTCGTTATGCTAAACAAATTGGCATTGAGAAGCCATTTATGTTTGAACTGGTACCAACTGTAGGGAAAATCATGGAAGACTTCTATCCAGAAGTAACGGAGAAATGTGAATTTATTCAACGTGTCATTAAAAATGAAGAAATTCGTTTCCATGAAACATTGGACGGTGGTTTAGCAATCTTTAATGCAGTAGTGGAATCGCAAAAAACAGCTGGCCACGATTATATTCCTGGTGCAGATGCCTTCCGTTTATACGATACGTATGGCTTCCCAATCGAATTAACAGAGGAATATGCAGAAGAAGTGGGCATGAAGGTTGATCATGAGGGCTTCGAGGCAGCGATGGAAGAACAGCGTGAACGTGCTCGTGCAGCTCGTCAAGATGTTGATTCTATGCAAGTACAAAATGAAGTATTAGCAAACTTAACAGTTGCAAGTGAATTTGTTGGCTATGATACGTTAACGGTTTCTACTGAAATCGCTGCAATGATCGTCAATGGTCAAGTAGCAAAAGTTGCTTCTGAAGGACAAGAAGCATTCGTTATTTTAGCGAAGACACCATTCTATGCAGAAATGGGTGGTCAAATTGCTGATAGCGGTACTATTTCAAATGATCGTTTTACGGCTATCGTAAAAGATGTTCAAAAAGCACCGAATGGTCAACCGCTTCATACAGTAGTAGTTGAATCTGGTGAAATGCATGTAGAAGATGCAGTGCAAGCAGTGGTCAATCGTGATGACCGTAATTTAATTATTAAAAACCATACAGCGACACATATTATGCAACGTGCATTAAAAGATGTGCTAGGCGATCATGTTAATCAAGCTGGTTCATATGTAGGTCCTGACCGATTACGTTTTGACTTCTCTCATTTTGGTCAAGTTACAAAAGAAGAATTACAGCAAATCGAGCGTATTGTAAATGAGAAAGTGTGGGATGATATAGAGGTCGTTATTGAAGAAAAAGGCATTGACGAAGCGAAAGCGATGGGTGCAATGGCATTGTTCGGTGAAAAATATGGCGATGTAGTTCGTGTCGTATCAATAGGAGATTATTCGATTGAGCTATGTGGTGGTATCCATGTCAAACGTTCTTCTGAAATTGGCTTCTTCAAAATTGTTTCAGAAGGTGGTATTGGTGCAGGTACTCGCCGTATTGAAGCTGTGACAGGTAAGGTTGCCTATGAAGCAGTAAAAGAGGAAGAAGCTTTATTAAATGAGGCAGCAGCATTATTAAAAGCAAACCCTAAAGATATCGTGACAAAAGTGCAGGCATTGCAGGCTGACTATAAAGAGTTACAACGAGAAAATGAAGCCTTATCCCAAAAAATCGCAAATGCACAGGCAGGAGCTATCGTTGATGCAGCACAAACAATTGGTGATGTGACAGTTCTATCGACAAAAGTAGAGGCGAAGGATAATAATCAACTGCGTCAAATGATGGACGACTTAAAAGTGAAAATGCCAAAAGCAGTTATTGTTCTTGGAGCGGTTGATGGCGAAAAAGTTATGTTATGCGCTGGGGTTTCCAAAGAATTAGTTGGTGGCAATTACCATGCAGGGAATATTGTGAAAATGGTTGCAGAAGCTTGTGGCGGTAAAGGTGGCGGTCGCCCAGATATGGCGATGGCAGGTGCAAAGGATGCCTCAAAACTTGAAGAAGCATTAGTTTCTGTGTATGATTATATTAAATCCATTTAACTTCTTTCAACGAAAAGAAGTGAAAGCCTCTGGCTGATTCCGAACGTAATTATGCCGAGGTATAATTGATAATACGCCAAAACATGTTATAATAAAGAGAAATTGGAGATGAGCTTGTCTGCACATCTCCTTATTTCTGAAAGCGAGGTGCTGGTCATGAGTTCATTTGATCAAACGATGAAATTTAATTTTCCAGAAGAATCAATGGAACAGGAAGTCAAGCAAGTAATGTTGAAAGTACATTCTTCATTAGAGGAAAAGGGATATAACCCTATCAATCAGATTGTTGGTTACTTACTTTCTGGTGATCCGGCGTATATTCCTCGCCATCAGGATGCTCGTAATTTAATTCGCAAGCTTGAGCGTGACGAAATTCTAGAGGAGCTTGTTAAATTTTATATTAAAAAGAATAACGAGGACTAGAAATGAGAATTATGGGATTAGACGTTGGGTCGAAAACTGTTGGGGTTGCTGTTAGTGATGCACTCGGGTGGACTGCCCAAGGTATTGAAACCGTAAAAATTGATGAGGCTAACGGAGAGTTCGGTATTGACCGCATCGCCGAGCTAGTAAAGGAATATGCTATAACAGAATTTGTTGTAGGATATCCGAAAAACATGAATAATACGGTAGGACCGCGTGGAGAAGCATCTGAGGACTATAAAAAGTTGTTGGAAGAAACATTTTCACTACCGGTTAAGTTATGGGATGAACGTTTAACGACGATGGCTGCAGAACGTATGCTAATCGAAGCGGACGTGAGTCGCAAAAAGCGCAAGCAGGTCATTGATAAAATGGCGGCTGTGATGATTTTACAAGGCTACTTAGATAGCAAAAATTAATTGATGAGGTGACTTAGGCATGACACACGAGCATAACCATGAAGAAGAACTACATGTTCAACACATTACAGTGATTGACGAAAACGGAAACGAGCAGCTTTGTGAAGTGATTCACGTTCATGAATCTCCAGAGTTTGGCAAATCATATGTGTTTTACTCAATGGTAGGCGCAGAAGAAGATGAAGATGGCTCAGTTGAAATCTTCGTATCTTCATTTGTACCATCTGAAAATGGTGAAGATGGTGAATTAACGCCAATCGAAACTGAAGCAGAGTGGGATATGGTAGAGGACGTTTTAAATGCTTTAGAGGATGAAAACGAAGAATAATCTTCTAACTCAAAGCTTGGAACAAGGATCGCAGCTTGCATTCCTTGTTCCTTTTTTATTGAGCCTCTGTCTAGTAGTTGAATTGTGGAGATACATGTCGGTTTCGCTCAAGAGTGTTGTAAATCGTTCGTAAAGTGAGAGAAACCGCTCAAAAGTAGGGTGACAGCACTCATCAAATGACTGGAACTACTCAAGAGCCCGCTAATAAAATACTCAACAATAATAGCGTGGGGGTAAATAAAATCCACTTAATAAATGACAGCAAAGGTATAAAGGAGGAACCCAAATGAATGAAGAAACACAAGAATTTACGATAATAGTCGAAGGTGGCAAAGAGCAAAAATGCCGTGTGGTCTTTACATTTGATGCAGAGGACAAGTCTTATGTGCTATTTTCACTTGTAGATGACAAGGGGCAAGAAATCCCGGGGGATATTTCAGCGATGACCTTTGATTATGATGACAATACGGGTGAAATGGCCAATTTACAGCCAGTTGAAACGGATGCCGAATGGGAAATGATTAATGAGGTAGTGTTGACACTTCTTGATGAATTCGATGCAGAGCCCCAGCTTATTACTGTGACCAATGAAGATGGAACAGATCAAATTTGTGAGGTTATTCATACTTTTTCATCTGAGCAATTTGGTAAATCGTATGTTTTATATGTTCCAGCGACGGATGAACCTATGGAAGAACGTGATATTTTTGCAGCTCAATATTTGTCTGGAAATGACGGTTCTATAGAAGAATTATTACCAATTGAAACGGATGAAGAATGGGCCTTTGTTGAGGATGTATTAAACGAATTGTAAAAACTGTGAGTGGTTGTTAGCCACTCACAGTTTTTTATGTTGTTGAAAAAAGGTGATGTCAATAGCAGAAAAAGAACCTTTAGCAAGGCGAGGGGTTGATTTCCGTTGCACCAGCGTCCTTTCCAGGGGGTGTCCGATGAGCCACTTCACTTACTGCGTTCGCTCCAGGGTCTCCTCTGTGACGCTAAATCCCCTAGGAGTGACGCTGGCTCCACTCCAATCAGCCATTCTGCAAAAGTGTCTTTTCCTGAACAAAATAGCCCATTATTTATATTATAAGAGAGGATAGCCTCTCTTACTTTCAATGTGGAGAAGTGATGTGTGACAACACCCCTCCATAAAGAGTAGTAAAGACCTTTGCTAAAAAAGGCAATATTTTTGTGGGTTGGAGTGGAAGGCTACTTGACTCCCGTGGGATAGCGAGACAGGCGAGCCTCTAAACGGAGCGGTAGCAGAGGAAGCGGCTTGGCGCTCACCCACAGGAAAGCAAGTAGCCTGCAACGGAAATCCTTTTTCACCTTTCGCAAAAATGCTGTGAATCGTTTTGTTTTTCAATACTATGAAACCTCTGAGTGGTTGTTAGCCACTCAGAGGTTTTTGTTTTATTAATAGAAATTTTCTATCAAGGGTCTAAAAATATTCTATCTGTAAATGGGATTTTTGCATTTTCGATTAAATTTAATGGATTTTCGAGAAAAAATATGCATTTCAACTTTTAGTTTTCTGAATTTTTTAATAAATGAAACAAAAGGAGTATTGACCAATTCTTAGTAAATAGATAAGATTTGGTTTAAATTAAACCAAGTAAATTTATTAATTAAGGAGGTAATGTGATGAGACTAGGTTGGAAATGGCTTATCGGTGCATTGGTAATAGGCTTGTTGGCTGGTTGCACAAACAAAGAAGAGGCTACTAAAGAGGAGATTGTAACATTAAAAGTAGGGGCAGCCAATGTTCCTCATGCGGAAGTATTGGAGTATTTAGCAAAAGATATTGAAAAAGATGGAGTGAAACTAGACATTACCATTATAAAAGATGCTGTGCAAGCGAACCAACAAACGGCAGATGGTGAGTTGGATTTTAACTATTTTCAACATGTCCCTTTTTTAGAACAGTCGAATAAAGAAAGTCATTTAGATTTAGTCAGTGTAAAAGGAATTCATATTGAGCCATTTGGTGTGTACTCAAAAAAAATAAAAAAAATTAGTGATTTGCCACAAAATGCAAAGGTTGCTGTACCTAATGATGTTGTCAATTTCTCAAGAGCGTTACTACTGTTTCAAAATAATGGTTTGATTGAATTAGATAAAACGAAGAAAGGTGATTATACAGTCGAAGATATTGCGAAAAATGAGAAGAGTATTCAATTTATAGGTGTTGATTCTCCACTACTTGTTCGTTCATTAGATGATGTAGAAGCAGCTGCTATCAATACAAATTACGCATTAGAAGGGGGCTATAATCCTGTGAAGGATGCACTGATTATAGAAGATTCAGAATCACCTTATGTCAATATAATAGCCTCGACAAATGAAAAAAAGGATGATCCAGCTATACAAACAATTGTTAAGTGGTTAACAAGTGAAAAGGCACGTTCGTTCTTTGAAGATCAATATAAAGGTGCTGTTGTCCCAGCATTTTAAAGCTGTGCAATCACATAAATGCTAAGGAGGTAGACGTGCATGATTGAGTTTATTGAGACAACAAAAGAATTCCAGGTCGGTACTTCGACTGTAACGGCTCTAAATAAAATCAATTTAACAATTCAGAGGGGGGATATTTTTGGTGTTATCGGTTTTAGTGGTGCTGGTAAGAGCACACTGATTCGGACAGTAAATTTACTGGAGGAGCCAACATCTGGGCAAGTACTTGTGAATGGCAAAGAATTAACCACGCTCACTAAAAGGCAGCTTCGAGAGGAGAAGAAAAATATCGGCATGATTTTTCAACACTTTAATCTCCTGCATTCTAAAACAGTATTTGAAAATGTAGCAATGCCTTTAATCATAAGTGGAGTAAAAAAATCAAATTTGGAAGGTCAAGTAAAAGAGGTTTTAGCATTTGTTGGTTTAGCAGACAAAACGGATCGCTATATTGATGAGCTATCAGGCGGGCAAAAACAAAGAGTCGGCATTGCAAGAGCATTAGTGACAAAACCAACTATCCTTTTATGCGATGAAGCAACTTCGGCTCTCGACCCACAAACGACCAAATCGATTTTAGCCTTACTGAAGAAGGTCAATATCGAGTACGGTATTACAATTTTAATGATTACTCATGAAATGGAGGTTATTCGGGATATTTGTAATCGTGTCGCTGTCATGGAAAATGGAAGAATTATTGAAACAGGCAATGTACTTGAAATTTTCTCCTCACCAAGAGAAGAGACAACTAAAAATTTTGTCCAATCGGTTGTTCGTGATGAAGTTCCACCTTCTGTTTATGAGCAGCTAAAAAGTATAGATGCTTCTAAAAAAATTTACAATTTAAAATTCATAGGAGTAGACGTTGGGCAGCCGATTGTCTCACAGGTGGCGAAAAAGTTTGCTGTAGATGTCAATGTTTTATTCGGCAATATCACAGAATTACAAGGAATTCCATTCGGCCATTTAATCGTGGAGCTCGTTGGTTCTGAAAAAGATATACAAAAAGCATTTCTTTTTATTCAGGCTAAAAATATTCAAATAGAGGAGGTTGTTGCACGTGAAAGTGAGTACACAAATCATTATCGACGCGGTTCTAGATACGCTGTACATGGTTAGCATTTCCTTATTTTTTGGCGCTATTTTAGGCTTTATTTTAGGGGTAATCTTAGTTGTGACGAGAAAAGGACATATTCTTGAAAATAAATTAATCTTCTCGGTTGTCAATCCGATCGTCAATACATTGCGCTCCATTCCATTCATTATTTTACTTGTTGCAATTATTCCATTCACAAGATTACTCGTTGGCACTGCCATTGGTACGACTGCTGCCATTGTGCCGCTAATCTTGCATATTGGACCATATATTTCAAGATTAATAGAAAATTCATTATTAGAGGTGGATGAAGGCATCATTGAAGCAGCCAAAGCAATGGGAGCCTCTCCATTTCAGATTATTCAAAAATTTTTGTTACCTGAAGCCTTCCCATCGTTAATCTTAAGTGTCACAACTGCAACGATTGGGCTTGTTGGTGCGACGGCCATGGCTGGAGCTGTTGGAGGTGGTGGTTTAGGTGATGTTGCCATTACTTACGGATATCAACGCTTTGATAATACAACGATTTTGGTTACAGTAGTCATTTTAGTTGTACTTGTGCAAATTATTCAAAGCATTGGCAACAGTCTTGAACGAAAAATACGTAGGGTGTCTTAGGGGAGAATGTGAGCATGAAAAAACTGAAATATTTAATAGGGCTTTTTACATTACTATTGTTACTAATGGCATGTGCAGAAGCGGATGAAAAAGATACTGTGAAAGTGGGTATCCGTAGCTCGGAATTGAAAACATGGGCGTATATAAAAGAACAGGCTAGTGAGGAAGGTATTAACTTGGAATTAGTAACATTCTCTGCTCAATATGACCCAAATCAAGCATTGGCAGAGGGAGAAGTAGATATTAATGCTTTTCAACATGTTGCATATTTAAATTTATTTAATACGAACAATAACTCGGATTTACAGGCAATTGGCACAACAATAATGGCATCAATTGGCTTATATTCAAACAAATATAAATCGCTAGATGATATAAAAGAAGGCGCAAAAATTGCTGTACCAAATGATCCTTCCAACTGGGGTAGAGCTTTGCTACTGCTTCAGGAGCATGGACTACTAACAGTAACGGATGATTTTGATGGTAACGGTGGAGAAGACCGTATTAAGGATAATCCCAAAAACTTAATCATTTTGCCTGTTGATGGTGCAACAACGCCACGTGTGATGGAGGATGCTGATTTTGCCATTATTAATAATGGAGTTGCTGTAGAAGCTGGTCTTTTATTGAAGGATGCCATCATTCACGAAAGTGAAACAGCTAAGCCATTTATTAATGTTATCGTGGCAAAGGCAGAAGACAAAAATAATGACATATTGAAGAAAATCGTGGAAATTTATCAGCGAGATGAAACGGGGAAGTTTATTAAAGAAGTGTCAAATGGTAACTATATTCCAGTGGAGCTACCACTGGATGAATTAGCAACATGGAAAGATTTCTATTCATATTAGGAAGGGTGATAACAATGACTAGTAAAAAAGAAATAAAGCTAGCCTTGTATTTAATAGGAGCAGGTATGCATGTTGCTGCATGGAGGCACCCATCTGCTCAAGCGAATGCAAGCATCGATATTCAAGCATTACAAAAAGTAGCTCAGATTGCGGAAAGAGGAAAATTTGATATAGCTTTTGTTGCCGACAGTTTAGCCATTAATCATGAGTCACATCCACATATTTTAAATCGTTTTGATCCATTAATTCAAATTACGGCTTTAGCGGCAGCAACAACTAAAATTGGACTGGGTGCAACAGCTTCAACCACATACAGTGAGCCATATGTGCTGGCAAGACAGTTAATGTCCATCGATCATATAAGCAATGGGAGAGTTGCTTGGAACTTAGTAACCACAGCAGATGCCACAGGAGAAACGGCATTAAATTTTAGCCGCGATAAGCATTGGGAGCATGATCATCGCTATGAACGTGCAGAGGAATTTATCGATGTTGTTCAATCACTATGGGATTCATGGGAAGACGATGCTTTTCTCTATGATCGAGATAATAATCTATTTTATGATCGTCTTAAAGTGCATGAAACATCATTTAAGGGCAACTATTTATCTGTCAAAGGTCCATTAAATATTGCTCGTTCTGTACAGGGGCAGCCTGTTATTGTGCAGGCTGGTGCATCTAAACCAGGCCAACAATTAGCTGCACGTACAGCGGAAGTTGTATTTGTCCATTGGGATGATATTGAAAAATCGAAAGAACACTATCGGCAATTAAAGGCACAGCTTCCTCCCTTTGGACGTAAGGAGGAGGAGCTCCTTGTTTTACAAGGAATTTCCCCAATAGTAGGTGATACAGAGGAGGAGGCAATTCGTAAATTTAATGAATTACAGTCATTGATTGATCCATACGAAAGCTTAAAATTTGTTTCGGGGTACATGGGGAATGTTGACTTTTCAAAGTATTCCCTCGATACACCTGCTATTGAAGTAGAATTCCCAGAAGTTAATAGTATTCAAAGTCACTTCTATGAACACTTAGAGATTATTAAGAAGGAAAATTTAAAAGTTGGTGATTTGTATGCACGCCTTTTTGGACCTGCAAAGCGCGATGCTTTTGTCGGAACACCAACACAAATAGCGGATGAGATGGAGCGTTGGATAATAGAGCAAGCAGCAGATGGCTTTATGCTACAGTTTCCGTTATTACCACGTGATTTAGAAGATTTTGTTGACAAGGTTGTACCGATTTTGCAGGAGCGAGGTATTTATCGTAAAGATTATACGGGCACAACATTAAGAGAACATTTAGGCCTGAAAAAGCCGCTGAATCGTTTTGCTAAAAGTAAGGTGAATCAGGAATGATGGATATTTTTATTCGAAATGAACGAGAGCAAAGGCTTGTTCAATATGCTCAGAATTTAGCGCAACAAATTGAGAAGACAGCTAACCAATATGATGAGAGTGGAAAATTTCCGTTTGAGCATTTTAAAATTTTAGAAGATGCAGGCTATTTTCGACTAACAGTGCCTCAAAAATATGGAGGAGAAGAAATTTCTTTATACGAGATGTTATTAGTGCAGGAACAATTAGCTAGAGGCGATGCTTCCACTGCCTTGTCTGTTGGCTGGCATTTATTGACGTTTTTGAATGTTCGTGAGGCAAAAACATGGCCAGAACCTATCTTTGCAGAATTATGCCGAAAAGCAGTTGAGGAAGGCTCACTTTTGAATATTATTAGCAGTGAACGTGGAAAGGGGAATATTTCTCGGGGGAGTTTACCTGGTACAATTGCTAAAAAGGTGCCAGGGGGATATTGCATTACTGGTGAAAAAGCATTTGCTTCATTAGCGCCGATTTTAAAACAATTCACCATTATTGCTTATCTGGAAGAAGAAAACCTAACAGCGGAATTTCTAATAACGAAAAACGAACAGGTGGAAATTGTTGAAACATGGGATGCAATGGGCATGAGGGCAACAGGTAGTCATGATATTATTTTTCATGATACGTTTGTACCAGAGGCAGCGTTGCTTTACAGACATCATCCAAATGGAGTTAATCGTTTTTTAGCTGATGGTCGAGTCTATTCGTTAGAGATTCCAGCCGTTTATTTAGGAGTGGCAGGAGCAGCAAGAGATTATGCAATTGATTTTGCCAAAAATACGTATTCACATAGCTTAGAAAATACAATCGCTCATGCTAGTCATGTCCAACAAAGGATTGGTGAAATAGAAGTACTTTATCAAACTGCACGAAGAACATTGTATAGTATTGCAACACAGGTAGAACAAAATCCAGCTCTTAAGGAGCAACTATCAGAGTCTGTTAGTATCGCAAAGTATGTAATTTGTAATTACGCCATCGATATAGTAACAAAAGCCATGCAAGTTGTAGGGGGACGAAGTTTATCTAAAGAAAACAAAATCCAGCGTCTATTTAGAGATGTTCAATGTAGTCGCTTTAATCCGCCAGCAGATGATGTGGTGATAGCTCAACTTGCTATGGAGTTACTTGCGGATAAGAAGCAAGGAACTTTTCAATTATAGTTTATATAATGAAGATTTTGAATCGTGCAAGATTTTATAGAGAGAGGATCTGCCAGTAAAAATAGCTGGCAGATTTTTTTTACATATACAATTTCTCCTGAATTGTCGATTTCTGTTTGTCGTGAAAGTTGATTTCTAGTATGATATTGATTAGTGATAGGGGGGAAACCCGTGGATAACGGTTCTAAAAAACAAGAAATGTTTTCAAAAATGCAGGAAAGAAAATCTGAGGTAAAAATCGTGAGAAAAATCGTTGCAATTATTGCGATTGTTTTCGTGCTTATAATCGGTGTTGTTGGTATCCTTGGGTACAACTATGTCAAGGGTGCATTAAAGCCACTCGATCCTAATGCGACGAAGACCATTGCTGTGGAAGTACCTATTGGTTCTAGTTTATCATCCATTTCCACGCTGCTAGAGAAAAAAGACGTCATTAAAGATGCACGTGTTTTTAAATACTATGCAAAATTTAAAAATGAATCTCAATTCCAAGCAGGAAATTATGATCTAACACAGGCGATGACATTCGATGAACTGATCGAAAGCTTGAAAACAGGGAAAGTCTACCGTAAGCCTGTCTTTACAATGACAGTTCCGGAGGGCTTAACACTTGAACAAATTGGGAATGTGATTGAAAAGAAAACACCATACACAAAACAGGAATTTATGGATCTTGTGACGAGTGATACATTTGTTCAGCAAATGATGGCCAATTATCCTGAACTTGTCACGGAGGCTGTGTTAGCGGATAATATTCGCTATGATTTAGAGGGCTATCTTTACCCAGCCACTTACTCTTACTATGAAGAAAAACCATCATTACAGGGAATTGTAGAAGAGATGATAGCGGCGATGAATAATGTGGTGAAGAACTATAGTGATGTTTTAGCAGAAAAACAAATGTCGGTGCATCAGCTGTTAACATTTGCCTCATTATTAGAAGAAGAAGCGACAGCTCAAACAGATCGAGAGACAATCGCAAGTGTCTTCTATAATCGAATAAATGAAGGCATGCCATTACAGACAGACCCGACCGTGTTATATGCACTTGGTGATCATAAAGATCGTGTGCTTTTTGAAGATTTAGAAGTGGATAATGCTTATAACACTTATAAAAATAAAGGCTTACCACCTGGACCAATCGCTGGTGCTGGTAAAACTTCTATTGAGGCAACATTAAATCCAAGTCAAACCGACTATTTCTATTTCTTAGCAGATAAAGAGGGTGTTAATCACTTCTCGAAAACATATGATGAGCATTTACAGAAAATAGCAAAATATTTACAAAAAGAAGAATAAGCGTTTAGGAAGAGCAAAAAGTATATAGCAAACAGATGGATAGAAGGAAAGAAAAATAGCTTTCCTTCTATTTTCATGCTATTATAAAGTGTGATTTTTGATCAATCCGTTCATTTATGCGGGACAAATATGCGTGGTAGCAATTGTTGGAGCATATCTAAACAATTGCTCATTTTTGTATGGCAAAGTACCAAGACATCACGTTTGGTCTTTTTCTTTTTGTTGATAAATGATGAAGTACAGACAACGGCAAACGCCCGTTGCCTTTTAAATGAGGGTGAAACAATGGAATTATCAGATGCATATATACAATCATTTATACAGCCACGTAATGAATTGCTTTTAGAGATGGAAGCATACGCGGAGGAGAATCATGTACCGATTATGCAATTAGCAGGTATTGATGCATTAAATCAACTGTTACGTATTCAAAATCCGTCAAAAATTTTAGAGATAGGCACAGCAATTGGCTATTCTGCTATTCGAATGGCAGAGGCATTGCCCAATGTCCAAATTGTTACAATTGAACGTGATCAAGAGCGTGTAACAAGGGCGAAAGCCTATATTCGACGTTCTACTGTATCAGATCGAATTACGGTCATTGAGGGTGACGCTTTAGAGGTGAACGATGAAGCTATTGATACGACTTTCGATGCGGTCTTTATCGATGCCGCAAAGGGACAGTATCAACGCTTTTTTGAAAAATATGCCCCTTTAGTGAATTCAGGTGGGGTTTTGTATATCGATAATATGTACATGCATGGCCTGTCTGATTTAGAGCTGAAGGATGTGCCACGTCGTAAGCGGACAATGATTCGCAATTTAAAAAACTTCACAGATTGGATTATGCAGCACCCAGATTATACAAGTGCTTTTTTGCCAGTCGGTGACGGTTTATTACTATGTTTGAAGAGGTGACTACTATGAAAAAACCAGAATTGCTTGTGACACCACAATCTGTAGAACATATAAAAGCACTTTTAGAAGCTGGAGCAGATGCTTTTGTTATTGGTGAGCAACAATTTGGTCTACGTCTAGCTGGAGAGTTCTCTGTTGAAGAGGTGGAAGAAGCGACGAAGCTAATTCACGCAGCAGGTAAAAAGGTTTATGTTGCGGTCAATGCACTTTTTCATAATGAGAAACTGGAGGCACTGGCAGACTATTTAAAAGAAATGCAACGTATCGGAGTGGATCGTTTAATTTATGGTGATCCAGCGGTACTTATTATTCGCCGCGAGCAAGCCGTGACGATTCCATTACATTGGAATCCAGAAACGACTGCTACAAACTGGTTTACAGCAAATTACTGGGGGAAACGTGGTGCAAAGCGTGCTGTATTAGCACGTGAACTTTCTCTTGATGAAGTATTAGAAATTAAAGAAAATACTGAGGTGGAGATTGAGGTACAAGTACATGGCATGACATGTATGTTCCAATCGAAACGCCCATTACTTGGTCATTATTTCTTATATCAAGATAAGGTGATGGCCATTGAAAACCGTCAAGAAAATCGTAATATGTTCCTACATGACGATGAGCGAAATAATAAATATCCTATTTATGAAGATGTCAATGGGACACATATTTTCAGTCCAAATGATATGTGTATAATTGATGAGCTTGGTGAATTATTCGAAGGTGGCATTGATGCCCTGAAAATCGAGGGTGTTCTACAAACACCAGACTATGTAGTAACGGTTACAGAAATCTATCGCAAAGCCATCGATACTTATTTTGATGAATCAGAAGACGCGTATGAAGAGATAAAAGATGATTTATTAGCACGAATTGAAGATATTCAACCAGCCATTAGACCATTAGATACAGGCTTTATCTTCAAGGAAACAGTTTACTAGGAGGGGCAATACCATGGCATTAGCATTAGAACAAAATGACAAAATCCGTGAGATTGTCGACGGTAAACGTGTCATTACTAAAAAACCAGAGCTACTTGCCCCAGCAGGTAGCTTAGAGAAATTAAAAGTAGCTGTTCATTATGGAGCAGATGCGGTATTTATTGGTGGACGAGAATTTGGACTACGTTCCAATGCAGACAACTTCTCGATTGAAGAGATGCGTGAAGGTGTCGAATTTGCCAAACAATATGGGGCAAAAATTTATGTCACGACAAATATTTTTGCTCACAATGAAAATATGGATGGCTTAGAGCGTTACTTAAAGGATATTGAATCAGCAGGCGTAACAGGAATTATCGTTGCAGACCCACTGATTATTGAAACATGTCGTACAGCAGCACCTAAGCTTGAAATTCATCTTTCTACACAGCAATCACTGTCCAATTGGAAGGCTGTTCAGTACTGGAAAGAAGAAGGCTTACATCGTGTCGTTTTAGCACGTGAAGTAGGCGGAGAAGAAATGAAGCTGATGAAGGAAAAGGTTGATATTGAAATCGAGGCTTTCGTTCATGGTGCAATGTGTATCGCCTACTCTGGTCGTTGTGTTCTGTCCAATCATATGACTGCTCGTGACTCTAACCGCGGTGGTTGCTGTCAATCATGCCGTTGGGACTATGATTTATATGAATTAGAAGATGGTGAAGAAAAAGCACTGTTCGATGACAAGCACGCATCTTTTGCGATGAGTCCAAAAGATTTAAAATTAATCGAAGCAATTCCTCATATGATTGAGCTTGGGATTGATTCGTTAAAAGTTGAAGGTCGTATGAAATCCATTCATTATGTTGCGACAGTTGTTTCAGTGTACCGTAAAGTGATTGATGCTTACTGTGCAGATCCGGAAAACTTTAAAATTAAACGCGAGTGGCTCGAAGAATTGGATAAATGCGCCAACCGTGATACGGCTGAAGCATTCTTCCATGATGCACCTGGCTTCGAGGAGCAAATGTTTGGAGTACATGGTCGTAAAACAACGTATGAATTTGCAGGTCTTATTTTAGATCATGATCCAGAAACAAAAATAGTGACGATGCAACAACGAAATTATTTTAAACCTGGTGATGAAGTAGAATTCTTTGGTCCTGAAATTGAAAATTTCAGTTTAACAATGGGCGAAATTTGGGACGAGGATGGCAATAGCCTAGATGCTGCTCGTCATCCATTACAAATTGTGAAATTTAAATGTGACACACCTTTAAAACCGCATAATATGATGCGAAAGGAGAATAACTAATGGCAGCAAAGCGACCAGTTGTCATCGGAATCGCTGGTGGCTCATGCTCTGGAAAAACGAGTGTGACGCACGCCATTTATGAAGTTTTCCGTGAGCATTCCGTTGTGGTGATTGAACAAGATTTTTATTATAAAGATCAAAGTCATTTAACATTTGAAGAACGCTTAGGAACAAACTACGATCATCCGTTGGCTTTCGATAATGATTTATTAATTGAGCACATAAAAAAACTGTTAGTGCGTCAACCAATTGAAAAACCTGTTTATGACTATGTGCAGCATACGAGAGCAGAAGAAGTGATCCATGTTGAACCAGTAGATGTTATTATCCTAGAAGGTATTCTAGTGCTAGAAGATGCTGATTTACGTGATTTAATGGATATTAAATTATTCGTAGACACAGACTCAGATTTACGAATTATTCGTCGTATCATGCGTGATATTAAAGAGCGTGGTCGTACAACTGATTCGGTTATTGAGCAGTATTTAGCAGCGGTTCGACCTATGCATAATTTATTTATTGAACCAACGAAACGTTATGCTGATATCATTATTCCAGAAGGCGGGGATAATGAGGTAGCAATTGATTTAATGGTAACGAAAATTAAAACTATTCTTGAAACCGACAACGTATTGTAATAAGATAGAGTGGTATTGACAATATTTTCATGCATATTAAAAAAAAGCATGCATACTATTAGGTCAAAGCGTAATTTGAAAAAGTTTAAAAATAATAAAATTCGATTAAATGCATCTTCCGTGCATTTAGTCGAGTTTTATGTTTTTATATTGAAGAAACAAGGAGTGAAGGACTTTGGCAAATGAAAAACAGTACCCTATGACAGCTGAGGGAAAACGTAAATTAGAAGAAGAATTAGTAAAATTAGAAACAGAAACACGTAAAGAAATCGTTGAACGTATTAAAATAGCACGTGATTTTGGAGATCTATCTGAAAATGCTGAGTATGATTCAGCAAAAGAAGAGCAAGCCTTTTTAGAAGGTCGTATTTCTACATTAAAATCAATGATTCGTAACGCAGTGATTATTTCTGAGGATGAGACAGATAACAGTGTTGTATCACTTGGGAAAACGGTTACATTTGTAGAAATCATTAATGGTAAACCGTCATCAGATGAAGAATCGTATACAATTGTTGGTTCTGCTGAGGCAGATCCAATGGAATTCCGCATTTCAAATGAATCGCCAATTGCAAAGGGTCTACTTGGTCGTGCTGAAGGTGAAGAAGTTGCCGTACAAACACCTGGTGGCGAAATGAAAGTGAAAATTATTTCCATTAAATAATGTGTAAGTGTACAAGCAGTTAGCCTTAGGCTGACTGCTTTTAACATTCTTTGGCAATAAAATAGTGAGTATAATTATTTTGCAAGAGCTGTTGAACTTGATAGAATATTTGCTAGAGAGGGGGAGACATTATGAGTGAACGACAAACTCGAAGTAGTCGTCATTTGCAGCCATCTCGTAATAAAAAGCTAGATAAACTATTGAATGTTTTAATAGGTGTTGTGGTTGTACTTATTATTATTACAGCAACCTATGTGTTTAAATGGCAAGATGATGCAGATCAAGCAGTGAAAGATGAACCAGCTCAAGAGGAAAAGAGCGGTGATAACGAAAAAGAAGTAGATAAAGAACCTGCGAAAGAACAGGATAAAGATCTCGCTGTTGAAGAAGACAAAACTTCCGAGGAAGAATCGGAGCCTGATACATCTCAGGAAGAGCAAGGTACGCCAGAAGAGTCGACATCGGATAATCCAATTGTTGACAAGGTTATCACGAATAAAAATTGGCAGCCAACACCTACAACTCAAACAGGTCAGCATGTTTCTTCATATGATGACAAGTCTGTAGACTGGGCTGAGAAGGTAGCCACTGTTTCGACTGTGACAGGCATCGAACAAAGCAATATGATTATTTGGCGTATGCAAAATAATGGTGGTCCTAATTCATCCGTTGCGACAGTTTCAACGAATGATAAATCTCAGATGTACCGTGTCAGTATGGAATGGGTTGAAAATGAAGGATGGAAGCCCGTGAAGTTGGAGCAACTTAACACATTAGAAGGCGCCTATTGACGAAAATCACTCTTTTGATTATTTTTAATAGAGTTGATAAAGAAGGGAAGTAACAGTACATGAAAATAGCAGTAATTGGCGCAATGGAAGAGGAAGTAGAGCTTCTAAGAGCAGCATTAAACGATGCACAAAGTACAATGATTGCAGGCAGTGAGTATACAACAGGGACTTATGAAGGCAAGGAAGTTGTGTTATTAAAAAGTGGTATTGGCAAGGTGAATGCTGCTATGTCTACGACAATCCTTTTACATGAGTTTAAGCCGGATGTTGTTATGAATACAGGCTCTGCAGGTGGATATGACGAGGCACTTGAGGTAGGCGCTATCGTCATTTCTGATGAAGTTCGCCACCATGATGTAGATGTCACAATTTTTGGCTATGAAATCGGACAGATGGCTGGGATGCCAGCAGCTTATAAATCAGATGAGAAATTGATGAAAGTCGCTGAGGAGGCCGTCAAGGCGGTTGGAGAGCATCAGTATGGCATCGGTTTAATTTGCTCTGGAGATGCTTTTATGAATGATCCTGAACGTGTAGAAGCGGTTCGTCGTCATTTCCCTCAAATGAAGGCTGTAGAAATGGAAGCGGCTGCGGTTGCTCAAGTATGTTATCAATTTGCTACACCTTTTGTTGTCATTCGTGCTTTATCAGATATTGCTGGGAAAGAATCGAATATTAGTTTCGATGAGTTTTTACCAGTTGCTGCAAAGCATTCTACACAAGTCGTTTTAAAAGCAATTGCCTCTCTATAAACTACACAAAATGGTCAAAATGTGCGTGTCATTCTGTGAGAAAAATCACAGTTAAAGCAATGGACAAATGCTACACTGACAGTAATAAATCTCTTCATAATAGAATGGGAGGCATTCATGATGTTATTTTTAACAGCGGGTGTAGTCATTATTACAACTTTAATAGGCACGTTGATTTCAGCAGAACTATCGGAGTCAGCGCATTAGTATGACGGGAAAGCTCCTTTGCGACATAGTCATGTCGCAGGGGAGCTTTTTATATGCCATGAAATAGGCACATCTTCCGCCAATGATGCATTGAATTTTTCTACTGTCCATTTTACAATATATTATTCAATAGACTTTTGGTCTCGTTTGTATAGTTGATAGAGTTTAATAAGTGCTCGCTTTTCAATGCGAGATACATAGCTGCGTGAGATATTTAAACGAGCAGCAATTTCCTTTTGTGTAAGGGCATCCTGTTGGTTTAAACCATAGCGTAGTGTCACAATTTCGAGCTCACGTTCATCAAGCATATGCAAATAGTGATATAACTGTGCCACATGTTCTTTATGCTCTAGTTTTTCTGTGGCGCTTTCTTCGTCACACTGAAGTAAATCACGAATTTGCAGTGCATTACCATCTTTATCAGTCCCAATAGGCTCAAACAGTGATACGTCTTTCTGCACTTTTTTTTGTGTGCGCAGATGCATTAAAATTTCATTTTCAATACAACGGGCTGCATATGTGGCAAGTCTAGTTTTTTTGTCAGGGGTATAGCTCTCGACAGCTTTCATTAGACCGATTGTTCCGATGGAAATATAATCATCTAGTTGTTCATGTTTTGGATGGAATTTTTTTACGACGTGCGCGACAAGCCTCATATTGCGTTCGATTAAGTCAAGACGTGCTTGCTCATCGCCACCTAAAAATCGTTCAATACAAGCAGCTTCCTCTTCTTTTGAAAAGGGTTTATGGAATGTTTGCCCCTTTAAGTAGCCAAGCAACGCAGGGATTTCAAGCCATAACTGCAACATTGATGTAAAAATTCCGCTCATTGAATGATTTCATCCTTTCCCCATTTTTCGACAGTATATGTTTAAAAGCTGTGGGAAATGAAAAAAGTGCAACAGCAAATGTGCTGTTACACTTTTTTTAACGTAAATGTACTAATCATGAGTAAAGCTAAGATGGGAAAAAGGAAAAGATAAAATGCCGGATGGAACGCATTGGCTGCGAAATACGTTAAAGTTAAGAACGTACCTGCAGCTGTAATTGGTAAACCTGTGAAATAACCATTCGCTTCACTAATATTGAAGCGAGCTAAACGCATCGCGCCACAGACGATAAATAATACGGCCATCATCATGCCGGCAAAACCAAAATCAACTAGAACAACTTCATACATTAATAATGCAGGTGCCACACCAAATGATATAATATCACTCATAGAATCTAATTGTTTACCTAACTCAGACACTTGTCCGAGTGCTCTCGCTACCTTACCATCGTAGCGATCAAGAAGGGCTGCAATAAAGATAAACAAGACACTATAGCTATAATATTCATGTAAAATGGCCATAATAGCCGCGCCTCCAAAGGACATATTACTAATTGTGATGAAGTTAGCTGCGTGCGATTTCATTTTCTTAACCGTGGTATCCACCAACTTGTGATAAAAAAACAAGGGGGATCACTCCTTTGCACTTAAGATATTGTACCATTATACTTCGAATGCGAAAAAATTGACAGTCTAAATTAATGGATAGGGGTTTTACTGTATGAAAGAAAAACTATATCAACGCTTGATAGAACTAACGAATGGTAAGCAATCTTCCCATCTTTTGCAGGCAATTGCAAAAGCGAAGTGGAGTAAACGTATAATTCCAAGCTACATGAAGTTATACGATATTAACATTGAAGAAGTTTCAAAAAAACAACAACAATTTTCAAGTTTACATGATTTTTTCACAAGAGAACTTCTAGAAGAAGCTCGACCTATTGAAAAAAATCCAACGATTTATGTTAGCCCAGTAGATGCCAAGGTGGAATCTTTTGGTCGCATTGAATGGGATATGACATTTCTAGTTAAGGGTAAGCCCTATGCATTACAAGATTTACTAGGTAATACAGAGAGAGCCGCACAATATGCAGATGGTCATTTTATCGTATTTTATTTAAGTCCTGCTGATTATCATCGTATCCATAGTCCGATAGATGGGGAAGTAGTACGACAATATACACTTGGTCAGAAATCTTATCCCGTGAATCAGCTAGGTCTTACATACGGTAAAAAACCAATTTCTCATAATTATCGTTTAGTGACAGAGCTGAAAGCAGCCAATCAACAGCATGTAGCCTTTATTAAAGTTGGTGCGACTTTTGTTAATTCCATTGTGCTTACGAATACGACAACGAAATGGCGTAAAGGTCAGGAAGTTGGATATTTTTCATTTGGTTCCACAGTGGTTATGCTGTTTGAAAAGGATACGGTTGAATTTACGGATAATGTTGTACAGGGAAGCCCAATTCGAATGGGTGAAGCTTTTGCAAATATGCTATAATGGTCGAATAATACGTTAAGATTAGGGGTCGCTATTTTGTATAATTTTTTATTACCGAACGAATTTGTGACGAATATTTTTGAAATTACGCCGGAAAAGTTACAAGAATTAGGGATTAGAGGCATCATTACGGATTTAGATAATACGCTTGTTGAATGGGATCGCCCAGACGCAACAGAAGAGCTGATTATTTGGTTACGTATTATGAAAGAATCAGGTATTCGAGTTATTATTGCATCGAATAACAATGAAGCGCGTGTGAAGCATTTTGCTGAGCCATTAGATATCCCGTATATTCACAAGGCAAAAAAACCACTTCGTAATGCTTTTTATAATGCACTGATTCAACTAGGTTTACGCCCAAATGAAGTAGTCATGGTTGGAGATCAACTCCTGACTGATGTGATGGGCGCAAAACGTTTAGGCTTGCATACAGTGTTAGTAAAGCCTGTTGCACAATCAGATGGGCTGGTAACAAAATTGAATCGTTTCATTGAGCGTCGAGTATTTAATGATTTGAAACGTAAAGGAATAATAACTTGGGAGGAACAAGAATGATTGAAATGCCAAATTGTATTGGCTGTGGTACAACAATTCAAACAGAAGATAAAACAGCAGTTGGGTATGCACCCCCATCATCATTAGAAAAGGATGTGGTCATTTGCCAGCGCTGCTTCCGTTTGAAAAATTACAATGAAATTCAACCCGTGTCATTAACAGATGACGACTTTTTACGTATTTTAAACGGCCTTGGAACACAGCAGGGCTTAATCGTAAAAATTGTTGATATATTTGATTTCAATGGGAGCTGGCTACCTGGGCTTCACCGTTTTGTAGGGAAGAATCCTGTTCTTTTGATTGCCAACAAAGCAGATTTATTACCAAAATCAGTGAAACCGAAAAAAGTAATCAATTGGCTTAAACGCGAGGCAAAGGCACTAGGACTTCAGCCTATCGATGTTCTATTAGTCAGTGCCCATAAAGGCAAGGGAATGGCGGAAGCAATGGAGGCCATCGACGAGTACCGTAACGGACAAAATGTCTATGTTGTAGGTTGTACAAATGTTGGGAAATCTACATTCATTAACCGTATTATTAAACAGGCTACAGGAGAAGGGGAAGTCATTACAACGTCACACTTCCCTGGTACTACTTTAGACATGATTGACATTCCACTGGATGATGGTAGTGCATTATATGATACGCCTGGTATTATTAATCATCATCAAATGGCTCATCATATTGATTCAAGTGAATTAAAATATATTATGCCGAAAAAGGAAATTAAACCGAAAGTCTACCAGCAAAATCCTGGACAGTCCCTATTTATTGGGGCATTGGCGAGATTTGACTTTATCCAGGGAGAGCGTTCAGCCTTTACAATCCATGTGGCAAACGATCTACCGATTCACCGTACAAAGCTTGAGAAGGCCGATACATTATATGCAGAACATAAAGGCGAGCTTCTGGCACCTCCAACTGCAGATTTTATCGACCAACTTCCACCATTGGTACGTCATGAGTTTTCCATCAAAGAAGCGAAAACAGACGTTGTATTTTCTGGCCTGGGCTGGATTACAGTACAGCATGCTAATGTAGTCGTAGCAGCCTACGCGCCAAAAGGTGTACAAGTTTCAATTCGTCCTTCACTGATCTAAACAGAAGGATGTAGTAGAGAGAGGGACTAGAAAATGAAGAAATGGTTTGCAGTTATGGGTGATCCAATTGAACATTCAAAATCACCGGCCATGCACAATGCTTGGTTTGAGGACATGTCAATAGATGCGACATATATTCCTTTGCATGTACCTTCTGATCAATTAGAATCAGCAGTTGCTGGTTTGAAAACATTAGGGGCGAGTGGCTGGAACGTGACAATTCCTCATAAGACAGCAATCATTCCATATTTAGATGAGCTAGATGAGCTGGCGCAAAAAATGGGCGCAGTGAATACAGTCGTACGAACAAAAGAGGGAAAGCTGAAGGGCTATAATACAGATGGGATTGGCTTTGTTCGCTCACTAGAAGAAGCCGTTGGTGTATCTCGAAAGGACAAGCCTGTATTACTTGTTGGTGCTGGTGGCGCTGCTCGCGGTATTGCCTTTGCTATGCAGCAACAAGGCTATCACCATTTAACTATCGCCAATCGTACGGTGGCAAATGCCCAAGCGATAATTGATGAAATGGATATGGGTCGTGCGATGTCATTACAAGAAGCAGAAGAAACATTAGCTGATTTCGGCATTATTGTGCAAATGACATCGGCTGGCCTTGCTACGGGCAATTTTTCTATGCCATTTTCATTAGATCGACTTGCGAAAGGAGCAATTGTTGCGGATATTGTGTATAATCCATTAATGACGCCTTTTTTACAAGCGGCTGAAGAAAAAGGAGCAACGATTGTCACAGGCTTAGGGATGTTTGTCCATCAAGGAGCCATTGCTTTTGAACACTGGTTAGGAAACTATCCAAACACAAATTCAATGATTGCGCAGCTTAAGGCGCAATTAGGAGGAAACTAATTTTTATGTTAACAGGTAAACAGAAACGTTTTTTACGTGCAGAGGCACATCATTTAACACCTATTTTCCAAGTAGGAAAAGGTGGAGTTAATGACGAAATGACAAAGCAAATTCGTGAGGCACTAGAAGTACGTGAACTGATTAAAGTGCGTATTTTAGATAACTGTGAAGAGGACAAACATGAAGTTGCTGAATCACTGGCAACAGGTGCTCGTGCGGAGCTTGTCCAATTAATCGGTCTGACAGTTGTTTTATATAAAGAGTCACGCAATCATAAAAAGATTGTATTACCAAAAGCAACGAAATAAGGTGAGACGATGAAAAAGGTCGGTTTACTAGGTGGCACATTTAACCCACCACATATAGGGCATCTCATGATGGCTAATGAGGTTTTTCATGCGCTAGAGCTTGATGAAATCCGTTTTATGCCAAATGCTATACCACCACATAAGCAGGCACGATTTGATGCTAGTAATGTCGAACGACTCGAAATGGTGAAGCGTGCAATTCGTCCATTTCCTTATTTTTCAGTAGAGTCGTATGAGGTTGAGAAGGGTGGCGTATCCTATTCCTATGAGACACTTTCTGCCTTGTGTAGAAGAGAACCGGATGTGAAATTTTACTTTATCATCGGTGGCGATATGATTGATTCGCTACATACATGGCATTGTATTGATGATTTAGTAAAAATCGTGCGGTTTGTCGGAGTAAAGCGTCCAGGAACAGCGGCGACAACAGAGTACCCTATAAGTATGGTGGAAGTGCCTCAAATCGATTTATCGTCCACACTGATTCGTGAACGCCTTGCGACTGGGGGAACGGTAACATTTTTATTACCAGAAGCGGTAGAGACGTTCATACGAGAGGAAGGTCTTTATGGAACGCGAACAGTATTTAGCGGCGATTAAGCCAAGAATGCCTGAAAAACGTTATATTCATACAATCGGTGTAATGGAAACAGCCATCGATTTAGCACAAAAATATGGCGAGGATGTTAAAAAAGCTGAAATAGCAGCAATCCTCCATGATATTGCTAAATATGAAGACATTGAATGGATGGAGAATATCGTTCGTGATGAAAATTTAGATCCACAATTAATTGGCTGGGGCAGTGAATTACTCCACGGCCCAGTCGGTGCCTATATAGCGCAAAGTGAGTTTGGCATCACAGACGATGAGTTGTTAAATGCGATTCGTTTCCATACAACAGGACGCGTTGGGATGAGTCGTTTAGAAAAAATCATTTTTGTCGCAGATATGATTGAGCCAAACCGTCGATTTGATGGTGTGGAGCGTCTGCGAAAGAAGGCGCAAAAAAATTTGGATAAGGCGATGAGTGCATGTGTACGCCATACTTTGGCATTTTTAATAGACACAAAGCAACCAATTTATCCTTTATCAATAGAATGTTATAACGATACGATGAACAGAGAGGATAGTGAAGGATGACTTCAACTTTATTACAAGCAGCGTACAAAGCAATTGACGACAAACATGGTGAGGATATTGTCGTTTTAAATATGCAAGGAATTTCCCTTTTAGCAGATTATTTTATCATCGCCCATGGTAACTCTGACCGCCAAGTGCAAGCAATCGCGCGTGAGTTACAGGATATAGCAGAACAACAAGGCTATGAAATTCGTCGTGTCGAAGGTTTCGATGCAGCTCGTTGGGTACTTGTTGACCTTGGAGATGTAGTGGCGCACGTATTCCATAAGGATGAGCGTGCTTATTATAATTTAGAACGTCTATGGGGCGATGCACCGCAGCTAGACATGCCAGAGGCCTAAGCTAAGTGAGTAGTTACGAACGCTTTGCCCATGTCTATGATGAGCTACAAACGGATATTCCTTACAATCTTTATGTAGATTGGGTTGTACAGCATGCACCATGCAGCCAATACCCCACACTTTTAGATATTGGTTGTGGTACAGGTGTGCTTAGCTTGTTATTCGCCCATGCTGGTTATAAGGTCAGCGGAGTCGACTTATCAGAAGAGATGCTGTCCATCGCAGCAAAACGCTTTGCTGATGCAGGCTACCAAGCTCCGTTATATTGTATGTCGATGGACGAATTAGATGGCTTTGAGGCGTTAGATGTTGTGACGATTACCATTGACTCCCTTAATTATGTTGTAGAGGAGCAAGCCGTCTATACAACATTAGAACGTATTTATCATGCTTTACGTGATGGAGGACAGCTGTTTTTTGATGTTCATTCATTATTTAAGATGAATGAGATTTTTTTAGACGGACCGTTTACGTATGATGATGGGGACATTAGTTATGTATGGCATACAGCGCCAGCTGATTTCGAGCATTCTGTTACACATCAAATGACCTTTTATGTGCGAGATATCGCAAGTGAGTTATATGAACGTTTTGATGAAGAGCATTTACAACGTACTTTCTCAATAGAGCAGTATATGGCTTGGCTGCGCGCCATTGGTTTTCATGATGTGGAAATCACAGCTGATTTTACGGATGAAGCACCTGAATATGAAAGCGAACGCATTTTTATTCGTGCGGTGAAATAAAGAAAACGGAGCCACACTGTCCCCCAATGGGCAGTGTGGCTCTTTTGGTGGATAGAAAGGCTAAAGTGAAGGATAGCGTGCTTAAATCAGTGGATAGAAAAGCGAAAGCGAAGGATAGCAAGCTTAAATCGGTGGATAGCAAGGCGAAAGCGAAGAATAGCTCTCTTAAGCAGGTCAATAGAATCTCCTGATATTTATTATTATTTTCAATCAACAAGTCATAGTGTATGATGTAGATAACTCCATATGATGACCTTTTGCAAGGAAAGGATGGGTGCTATGCTCCAATCTTTATGGCAAAAGTATAAAAAAAGTATGTTATTCCCCAGCATACTGGTAGTCAGTGGACTTTGTTACTTCTATTTTTCGAGTTTTGACTCTTCACCTCCCCAAGAAGAGCTCATCGAGACAATCCAATCGTTTGAAGAAAAAAATCATAGTGAAACTGCTGAAGAAGCGGTGATTCAGCAGATATTTGTTGATATAAAGGGTGCTGTGATGTATCCAGGCGTTTATGAGCTTCAGCAAGACCAACGCATAAAAGATGCTGTCGAGCTTGCAGGTGGCTATACAGAGCAAGCTGACACACAGCGCATGAATCATGCGCAAAAAGTGCAGGATGAAATGGTGATTTATATTCCCACAAAGGGTGAACAGCTAGAAGATGGAGCTACAACTCTTTTAACAATACCTACTGAAAGTGCTCCTAAAGAGCAGAAGATTAATATTAATCAAGCCGATATAGCAATTCTAGCAACCTTACCAGGAATCGGCCCCTCGAAAGCGCAAAGTATTCTTACGTATCGAGAGGAACACGGACACTTTCAAGCGATCGAAGACTTAAAAAATGTAAGTGGTATTGGTGATAAAACATTTGAGAAGCTAAAAGATGCGATTACTGTAAAGTAAACGTTTTACAGGATGTAATATTGACGCCTCTTTTCTATAAGGGATACACTATAGTAGAAAAGCAAGAGAAATATAATTTGTAAGCCAATTTTTGGAGGTAATCATATGGAGCGAATTACTTGGGATCAATTTTTTATGGCACAGAGCCATTTACTCGCATTACGTAGTACATGTACAAGACTAGCAGTAGGAGCAACTGTTGTGCGTGAAAAACGCATCATTGCAGGCGGTTATAACGGTTCCATTATAGGAGACGAACATTGTATTGAACAAGGATGCTATGTAGTTGACAACCATTGTGTGCGTACGGTGCATGCTGAAATGAATGCCTTGCTGCAATGTGCTAAATATGGAACACCGACAAAAGGTGCTGATTTGTATGTAACACATTTCCCATGTCTACCATGTACAAAATCCATTATTCAAGCGGGCATTGAACGTGTCTATTACGCAACAGATTATAAAAATAATCCCTATGCCCAGGAATTATTTGCAAAAGCGGGCGTGGAAGTTGTCCATGTACCCTTTGATGACCGTAAAATCGATTTTTTACGAGATGAAAAACTAGCCTTGTACACAGAAATGCTTCATGAGCTTCGCGAGAGTGGCGTGCCAGCCGAAAAGTTGCTCCCATATGAACAGAAGGTGAGTGCATTATTTGGCATCGAGCTTTAAAGCATAAATGGATCTTTGTAGCTCTTGCTGTACTTATAGCGGCTATTGCAGCACACTCGTCAGCATGGCTACTCACTTTTTTATTGCTTTTAGCCCTGTGGCTCATCTTAAAAGGTGAGTCATGTTTTCTTGTGACGTTTGTAATGATAAGTGCTTTATTCGCTTATTTTTTTCTTTCTACCTATCAACTGACGGAACCTTCCCCCTTACCAAAAACCTTCCCTATAACCTGGTCAAACGATTATAAAATAAACGGCCAAAAACTCCGTGGTTTTGCTACAACTACAAATCGTCAAAAGCTTTATGTGATATATACCTTTTCATCAGAGCAAGAAAAAAGTTTGTATGAAAATACTTCATTAGCAGGCAAAACATATCTTGCCAGGGGTGAGCTTGTAGCACCGTCTCCATCTGCGCATGCTTATGCATTTTCAATGACTGACTATTTAACAAGCAAGGGAGCAACAGGCATTGTGGAAATCGCTAGCTGGCGTTATGTCGAAAAGCAGTCTTCCATCTTCACCTTTTTGGCTGAAATAAGACACAGTATGAAAAAACATATAGAAAGAACCTTTCCAAAAGCCCTTGTAGCAGAGGCACAAGCACTTCTGATAGGGGCACAAGATCAAATGGAGGGTGAACTGCAGCGTGCCTATCAAAAGCTTGGTATCACCCATTTGTTTGCGATTTCTGGCCTACATGTCGCACTCGTGTCTTGGTTATTCTTTGAAGGCTTACTTCGAATAGGCATACGCAAAGAAATGGCTACGGCTGCACTACTGATCCTTTTACCCGTTTATGGGGTCATTGCAGGAGGTGCACCTTCTGTTTGGCGTGCAGTCTCTGTAGTTGAACTAATGATGTTACTGCGCTTTTTGAAGTGGACTCTTTCAATAGATGATGCACTAGCCATCAGCTTTATAGGCTTCGTTATGCTTGAACCAGGTGTCATTTTTCAAATTGGCTTTCAACTGTCCTATTTAGCTGCCGCTAGTTTGGTTTATTCAGGTATCATTTTCAAACAGACGGAGAATTGGCTCAGTCGTTCTTTTTTCGTCACATTTGTCTGCCAGCTGCTCGTTTATCCTCTATTACTTCATCATTTTTATGAATTATCTATGTCCTCGTTTTTTGTCAATATTCTGTTTGTTCCATTGTTTTCCTTTGTTATATTACCATTTAATATTGTAGTGTTTATGTTATCCTATATTTCCTTACCGCTTGCCAATATGCTATTTGCTGGCTACGAACCGCTACGTAATGGACTGACCCATATGATTATGGAGATGCAGGAGCTACCATTTCAATTATGGTCACCGGGTAAGCCAATGATCTGGCTTAGCTGTGTAGCACTGCTAAGTGTTTTAGCAAGCTTATATTACTTAGAAACGAGAAGGTTCAGGAAGGCTATTGTCGCACTTGTTATTCCCGCCATTTGGATTCATCTGTCACCCATGCTGTCTAACGAAACACAGATCACATTTTTAAATGTAGGACAGGGAGATAGTATCGTTATTGAATTGCCTTTTAGAAAAGCTGTCTATGTCATTGATGCGGGTGGGATACTACGCTTTGAACAGGAGCAGTGGAAAAAAGCAGATAGTCCTTATGAGGTAGGGAAGCAAGTTGTAGTGCCATTTTTAAAAGCTAAAGGAATACGCACCATCGATATTTTTATCGCCACCCATGCGGATGCAGATCATATAGAAGGTGCCGAAGAGGTTTTACAAGAAATTAAGATGAAGGAAATACACGTGACACCAAGTTCTTTACAGCAGCCTTTAATGCAAGAATTATTGCTAGAAGCAAATAAGCACAATGTACCTGTTAAAGAAAAGATGATGGGGACAGCATGGCATAGTGGTGGGACAAATTTTTATTATTTATCGCCTGATGACACCCTTTATGAAGGGAACGATGATTCCCTCGTATTGTACATGCAACAGAACGACTTTACAGCGTTATTTACAGGTGACTTGGAACAATATGGTGAACAACAGCTAATCAAGCGTTATGGGCATCTATTAGCCAATCTAACATTGCTGAAAGCGGGACATCATGGCAGTAAGACATCTAGTTCAGAAGCCTTTGTTGAGCTGCTCCAGCCCGAATTAACGGTTTTCAGTGCAGGTCTCCATAATCGCTATGGTCATCCACATGAAGAAGTAGTACAACGTTTTGTCAGTCGCAATTTAGCGACTTTGACAACAGGGGTGGATGGAACCATTGAAATACGTATTCGTGCTAATGGTTGGTCTGCTGCAGTAAATGAAAAAGGCCTTGTCCAATGACCAAGGCCTTTTTCCTGCATAAGTCCAATTACTGTGATACGAATTCTACTATAGTTGCAATAATAAACATAATTGTGAAAACGCCAAATGATACACCGAAGCCAACACCAGAATCGATGGCATCGTTACGTCGACATTGTATGTTCTTTCCTTCAAATGGATTCATTGTTATCCCTCCAATTCTGTTATTTATTATAAGACAACATGGTCATAAAAGCTATATCGAAAAGGAGAATTCCCAGTCTGGCAAGGAATAGACACAATTCGGTCAAAGTCACAAAGGACCATGAAATCATGTATACTAATAGTATTGCTAGATGGAGGGAAAATTATGATTTCAAAGGTTTGGAATACAATAAAAAAAGGTGAGCTGGCACCGGTTTATTTACTTGTTGGTGAAGAAAGCTATTTTATAGATGAAACCATTAAACGTTTAAAAGAAGCGATGGGGTCAGAAGAAGAGCTGGAAATGACCGCATTTGATTTAGAAGAGGTGCCAGTAGATGTGGTTATGGATGAAGCAGATACGATTCCTTTTTTCTCAGAACGTAAGCTTATTATTGCTAAAAACGCTTCGTTTTTAAAAGCAACTGAGAAAGGGAAAGAAAAAATCGATCATGATGTAAAACGTTTGGAAACGTGGTTATCGAATCCATCTGATTTCTCCGTAACGGTTTTTATTGCCCCTTATGAAAAATTAGATGAACGTAAAAAAGTGACCAAAATGCTCAAAGAGCATGCATTACTTGTACAAGCCGAAACCCCAAAAGAGCAGGATTTAGCCGTATGGATTCAAGGCGTTGTCAAGGCACAGGGCAACAGCATCACACAAGAGGCTATTGAGCTGCTTGTAACGATGGTGGGCGCCAACATGCTGCAATTGCAGATGGAAATTGACAAGCTTACCCTCTATTTAGGTGAGGGTGGAGAAATTACAGCTTCGTTAGTGGAGGATCTAGTAGCAAAAACATTGGAGCAAGATGCATTTAAAATGCTCAATGCTTATTTGGCTAATGATTCGGTCAGCGCTTTGTCCATTTATCATGATTTATTACGACAAAAACAAGAGCCTATTATGTTAGTTGGCTTGCTTGCATCCAATGTTCGTACCATGTCCAATGTTTTTTATTTGTTGAAGAAAGGATATCATCCACAACAAATCGCCAAAAATTTAAAAATTCACCCGTATCGTGTCAAACTCATGACTGAGCAGCATCATCGCCCATCAGAAGAAAGTTTATTGAGAGCATTATATCAACTAGCTGAGGTTGATTTACAGCTGAAATCGACTGGTGGTAATCGAGAGAGACATTTAGAATTATTTCTATTACGTCAACTGTAACATAAAAAGCTGTCCAATAAAGGGCAGCTTTTGTGTTATCTATCAAAATGAAAAAGATCAGCTACTCCTAATAGAGTATCTGATCCTTTAAACAATTACGCTTTTTTAGCAAGGCGAGACTTTTTACGAGCCGCCGCGTTTTTGTGGATAAGTCCTTTTGAAGCTGCTTTATCTAATGATTTGAAAGCTGCTTGTAAAAGTTCTTGTTTGTTTTCAGCGTTTGCAACAACAGCGTTTTCAGCTTTTTTCACTGTAGTACGCATTGCAGATTTAGCTTGAGAATTAGCAATGTTTGCTTTTTCGTTAACTTTTACGCGTTTAATCGCAGATTTAATGTTTGGCATATATTTCACCTCCTAAATTAGGTACGAGATGATATCTTCTCATTGATTTCTTGTGTTAATACAACAAAAATCATTTTAACAAACGCTTGACCAAATTGCAATAGATAAATGCAAAGAATATTTACTTGACAGTTTGAACAAACTACAGCTTGAGGTGAACTGTATGCAAAATTTTAATTGGCAACGAACAGATTTAATCGATGAATCTGAAGAGGTAGTTGTCCATCAGACCAAAGAACAAAAAGAAAAGCTAGAACAATCGAGTGGCGTTCAAATAGAAGATCGGAATGCTGGTCGAGTGAAAATTACAGATGTCCTTGTAGATGCTGAGGGTGAAAAGCAAATTGGCAAAAAAGAAGGGCAGTATATTACACTTTCTGTCCCAACACTGACATTAGAAGACCAAGATGGCTTTGCACAGCTTGAGCAAGAATTACTTGTGAATTTTAAAAACATGCATGAATCACTTTCTTGGCAAGAAGATGATAAAATTTTAATTGTTGGTTTGGGCAATCGTACCATTACACCTGATGCCATAGGTCCTTATTTAATTGATCATCTGCATAGCTTAGATGTGATAGATGAAAAGTTTGTCATGTATGCGCCAGGTGTTACAGGGCAAACGGGCTATGAAACAGGGGAGTTTGTGGCTGCGATTGCTGAGCGTCTACAACCAAAATTAATTATTGTGGTTGATGCGCTTGCTACAAGGGCGAGTAATCGTCTTTGTAAAACAATTCAATTAACAGATACGGGCATCCATCCTGGCTCAGGTGTAGGCAATCAACGGCAAGAAATTTCCTATGAGATGCTAGGGATTCCTGTAACGGCAATTGGTATCCCAACAGTAGTAGATGCACCTGTATTAATTGCTGATGCGGTAGAAACGATGCTTCGCTCGATAGCTGCTCGTGTAGCTGAGCGCAGTAAACCATCATCGAAGCTCTCATTGTCCTCTTGGCAACCCGATATCAATAAAGAGCTTGATATGACGTTAGTACAACCTATTTTTGGAGAATGGGCGACATGGACGAAGGAGGAACGTCAGCAGCTGTTTGAAGAAACCTTCGCTGGCTCACATACACAATTGATGGTTACACCAAAGGAAGCAGACTATTGGATTGATCGCTATGCAAAACTAGTGGCTTCCATGCTAATGAACTGGGCAAGTGATTTATAATAAAGGCTAAAAAAATGTTCTTGATAGACCTTCTAAAACACTCAGATTTATGCGTAAAACAAGAAAATTATTTTCGTTCTAAATGACACCCCCTCTCCATACGATATGGGGAGGAGGGTGTGACTTTGCTAAAAAAACTACAATGGTCATTTGGTATATTATTGTTCTTTTTCGTATTACCTGTCATTGCTGGGCAACTTCCGTTCAACAAGCAAGCATCGACTCCGATTAAACAATCAGAAGATAAGCAAGTCGTGTTTGCCGCTACCAATTTAGCTGAACAAAGTGTACTGGAACAAACGAAAGAGCCTGAACCAGATCAAGCCCTAGACCCGGACCCATTTAAAGTGTTAGTGTTATTTACTCATTCACATGAAGCATACGAACCAATGGTGAAAGCTGTGAGTGGTAAGGTAGCGACTTCTCATGAAACAGTCAATATTATGAGTCTAAAGGATAAGATTGTGAATCATTTTAATGTAAATGGCTTGAAGACAAATATCCTCGATGTAGATATTATGAAGAAATTACAAGCTGAGGGTAAGGGATATCATGAATCCTATAATGTCATGAGACCTTATTTAAGTAAGCATTTAGAAACAAATAATTATGATTTAATACTAGATTTACATCGTGACTCATTAAAACATGATCTTACAACGATCTCATATAATGGGGAAAACTATGCAAAAATTGCTATTGTGGTTGGTGCAGAGCATGCAAATTACCGCTGGAATACAGCGTATGCAGAAAGTTTATCCTCCACATTAAATGCCATCGTTCCAAAAATATCAAAAGGTGTTATTTCCAAAAGTGGTGATGGTGTTGATGGGCGATATAATCAGGATTTGGCAAAGCAAATGATGATTGTTGAGGTTGGTGGAATTGGCAATACGGAGGAAGAGGTTAATCGTACGATTGCTGTAATTGGCAAGGCCATATCAAAAGCATTTGTAAATGATTCAAAACAATAGAACAAGGATGAAAAAAGTGAGTCTGTTACAGGCTCACTTTTTTGCTATTCTAGCATAAAAATTTCCAGAACAAAATCTAATTATTTGTCTTTCCATTGCTTCATTCTTGTCTTATAATTTTCAAGTTGGCTTTCGATTTTCATGATAAAACGTTAATGAAGGCATATGCAAGTAAGGCAAAATGTGCTTTTGAAGCATCTACCATTTTTGGGAATGCCTTTTAAGACAATAGCAAACATACATATGAATTTTAAAAAGACAAAGAGTGATCACGTTTCATTTTTCTCTAAAACTTTTATCGTATTTCAAACGTCAAACATATAAGTGCACAAATGAAAAAGTATAAAGAGGAGATGATGTTCAAATCACAGGTGCTATTAAGGGATAACAGGTTTTATCTTGATATAGTAGCTATAAGGCCATTATGCAAAAGGAAATTGATAGATTATTGAAGGAAGGAATAGTATGTCAGGCAAGTCATTAAATCATCGTTATATTCCTGGACTAGACGGGATTCGAGCATTAGCCGTATTAGCAGTTATTGCTTATCATTTTAACTTCAATTGGGCTAGAGGTGGCTTTTTAGGAGTAGATATCTTTTTTGTATTATCAGGCTATTTAATCACCTCTACCATTTTGCCTGTAAAGGGCAATCAATTAACAGTCAGTCTAAAGAAATTTTGGATTGGACGATTTAGGCGGTTACTACCAGCGGCCTACGTGATGATTGTTATATCATTTGTCTGGGCAACGCTCTTTCATAAAGAACTTCTTCATACATTACGTGGAGATGCGTTGTCCTCTATTTTTTATTCAAGTAATTGGTGGTTCATTTTTCATAAACTTTCTTATTTTGATAGTTTTGGCTCCCCGTCACCTTTAAAAAATTTATGGTCGCTAGCTATTGAAGAACAATTTTATCTGATTTGGCCCTTGCTCTTAATGATTGGCCTTTATATTTTTCAAAAACAAAGTAAACTGGCTAAAGTTGTCTTTATCGGAGCGGTTTGTTCAGCTCTAGTAATGGCGATTCTTTATGAGCCAGGTGCAGATCCAAGCCGTGTCTATTATGGAACGGACACACGCTGTTTTGAACTATTAATTGGCTGTTGGCTAGCTCTTGTTTGGCCAATGAAAAGGCTATCTGCACAAAAATTATCAACAAACCATGTGAAGAAGCTAAATAGTTTGAGTTTCATTACGCTTATGATTTTTCTAGTTAGTATTGTTTATGTAGATGAATATCAACCCTTCCTTTATAGAGGTGGCATGTTCTTATTTTGCTTAAATGCAGCAGTTTTGATTGCATGTATCTGTCACCCCGTCAGCATTTTAGGAAAACTACTAGCATGGAGGCCGCTTTGTTGGATTGGCTCTCGATCCTACGGCATATATCTATGGCATTATCCTGTCATGGTACTAGGTACACCTATTCATGAAATTGGCAACCCATCTTATTGGCGGGTTGCACTTCAAATCATACTTATTGTTATGATAGCAGAGCTATCCTATCGCTTCATTGAAATGCCTATCCGTAAAGAAGGATTCCGAGCCTATTATGGGAAATACTTTGTCTTTAACAAAAATAAATGGGGAAGCCTTTCATTCTCACGAAAAATTTCAACGGTAATGGCTCCACTTTTCCTTCTTATGTTTTTCACAGGAATGACAGGAGTAGTAGGGGAAGGTCAGCAAAGCACTTCGAGTTCATATCCAACAAACATCAAAATTAATGGTGATGAACCTACAACTAATTTAAACAAGCATGACCAGCAATCAGAGCTACCAACTAACGAACCTTCCAAGGAAGAGAAAGTGGAGGATGTTCAGCAGATAGAAACACCAAAGCAAGAAGAAAATGATGTAAATAAAGTGCCTGAACGGGATGAGTTTTATCGTGGAATAATAGCGATTGGTGATTCACTTATGATTGATATTGGCCCGAGCTTACATACTATTTACCCAACTATTACAATCGATGGAAAAATAGGTCGTCAAGTTTCACAAGCTGTCAAACTAGCACCAAATTATGCAAGTTTTAATCAACCCAATCATGCAGTCATTCTTCAATTGGGGACAAATGGTTATTTTACAAATGACCAAATGGACACACTCCTTGCCGCTTTTTCAAATGCTGATATTTATTTAGTGAATACACGTGTGCCCCGTTCATGGGAGGCAAAAGTGAATGAAGCATTACAGCAAAAAGCCCAGGAGAATGAACATATTACACTCATTGACTGGCATGCTGCAGCACTCAATCATCCAGAATACTTCGCCCCAGATGGCGTTCATTTAGAGAAAAAAGGGGTAGAAGTTTTAACAAACCTGATTCAACAATCCTTAAACAAGAAAAATTAATGAAAAAAGTCAGTCTACACAGCTTTGTCTGTTGACTGACTTTTTCTGTGCAAATATATGGTCTAAAGTTGAATTTGGACAAATGCGCCCTTAATTTCTCTGCATTTATATACTTAATACTGTAAAATCTAAAAACAGCATTAAACACTGAAAGTATTGATATTATAGGCTTTCTAGTCTAGTTGCTGTTGTACTTTGCGTTATGTTCATAGTATAATTCATTATAGTTTAATTAGGAGTGGAAAAGATGAACCGAGATGCACGTTTAAAACGACAAGAGAATATACGAAATTTCTCTATTATTGCACATATTGACCATGGGAAATCAACGCTTGCTGACCGTATTTTAGAGCAAACAAAATCTTTAACTTCCCGTGAAATGAAAGCACAGCTCCTCGACTCAATGGATTTAGAGCGTGAGCGAGGGATAACGATTAAATTAAATGCAGTTCAATTAAAGTACGAAGCAAAAGACGGCGAAGTGTATACATTCCATTTAATCGACACACCAGGACACGTCGATTTCACATATGAAGTATCCCGTAGTTTAGCTGCTTGTGAGGGTGCCATTTTAGTTGTGGACGCCGCACAAGGTATTGAAGCGCAAACACTAGCAAATGTTTACTTAGCACTTGATAATGATTTAGAAATTTTACCTGTTATTAATAAAATTGACTTACCTGCCGCTGATCCTGAGCGTGTGCGTCAAGAAGTAGAGGATGTCATCGGGCTGGATGCGTCTGAAGCGGTACTAGCTTCTGCGAAAGCAGGTATTGGTATTGAGGATATTTTAGAGCAAATCGTGGAAAAGGTACCAGCACCAACGGGTGATCCTGATGCTCCACTACAAGCTTTAATTTTTGACTCTGTGTACGATGCCTATAAAGGTGTTATCATTTCGATTCGTGTGATCAACGGGACTGTCAAGCCTGGCGATAAAATTCGTATGATGGCAACAGGTGCGGAATTCGAGGTTATTGAAGTTGGGGTACATACACCAAAGGTTGTGCCACAGGCTGAATTAACAGTTGGTGATGTAGGTTATTTAACAGCATCTATTAAAAACGTAGGTGACACACGCGTAGGTGATACTGTAACCTATGCAAATCGTCCAGCAGCCGAGCCATTAGCAGGTTATCGTCGCTTGAACCCAATGGTTTATTGTGGTTTATACCCAATTGATACAGCTAAATACAATGATTTACGTGAAGCGTTAGAAAAACTAGAGCTAAATGACTCTGCTCTACAATATGAGCCAGAGACATCTCAAGCACTTGGCTTTGGTTTCCGCTGCGGTTTCTTAGGATTACTCCATATGGAAATTATTCAGGAGCGTATTGAGCGTGAATTTAATATTGATTTAATTACAACAGCACCTTCTGTAATTTACAATGTTCATATGACAGATGGCACTGATATTAAAGTAGATAACCCATCCTTTATGCCAGACCCACAAAAAATCGAGCGTGTTGAGGAACCTTATGTAAAGGCAACCATTATGGTGCCAAATGATTATGTGGGAGCGGTTATGGAGCTTTGTCAATTGAAGCGTGGTAATTTCATGACGATGGATTATATTGATACATCCCGTGTAAGCATTATTTATGAAATGCCTTTATCCGAAATTGTCTATGATTTCTTTGACTATTTAAAATCAAATACGAAGGGCTATGCATCCTTCGACTATGAACTTATCGGTTACCAGCCATCGAAATTAGTGAAAATGGATATTTTACTAAATGGTGAGCAGGTCGATGCACTAAGCTTTATCGTACACCGTGACTTTGCCTATGATCGAGGCAAAATCATCGTAGAAAAATTAAAAGAATTAATTCCACGCCAACAATTTGAAGTACCAATTCAAGCAGCAGTTGGTCAAAAAATTGTGGCACGTTCAACAATTAAAGCCATCCGTAAAAACGTTTTAGCGAAATGTTACGGTGGGGATATTTCTCGTAAGCGCAAACTTCTTGATAAACAAAAAGAAGGTAAAAAACGTATGAAACAAGTAGGCTCCGTCGAAGTCCCTCAAGAGGCATTCATGGCTGTGCTGAAGATGGATGATTCGAAGTAACGTTGATATAACAGCGTTTATAGGGGTTTGAAATAAGTGTTTTGTGGTGTTTCCCACCATAAAAAATACGTTAGTAATTCTTATATATATTGAACGAATGAGTCAAAGATGTTAGCAGCATCTCTGGCCATTTTTTCAGTGAGGTGGACATAGCGATCTTCTGTTACGGCAGCTCGACTATGTCCTATCTTTTTGTACTTTTTTAACAGGTGTACCGTTTTCGATTAAAGTTGTAGCATGTGTGTGGCGTAAGGAATGATAATATAAACAAGCAATTATAGAATCAGGTGAACAGTAAACGCAGCATTAGCTAGCGTTATTTTTATTGTCTAAAAATGATAAGGTCTATGGAAGGTTAAGATTTCTTTACCTTGTCAAAATTCTATTGAATTAATTTAGAAATAAAATTACAATGTTGACGGGGAAATAAGTACTAGATTTACTGCTGACGGATCGCCGTATGCGATGAAAGTCGCCTGTGTGGTGAAGGCTCGTTATAAAGCATGTACATGAATAAGACGAGAATGGCATAATAACAATAGGTGCTGCTTATGCAAACCCAAACAGTAAAGTTGTAGGGTTACCGTCATCCACGCAAATTGAAATACGTCATTTACAATCAGATGGTATTACACCAATTTCTAATTGGACATTAGTTACTACTTTTGTTGATGGAACAATTATGTGGGGGACACAAATAGGACAAATAGTCGAAGTGCGTTTACCTTCTGACCCTACAAACGTTTTAAGCGTAACAGTTCAAGCTGCACCATAAATTTATTATTTTTTTATTAAATGGTTAGGGGACACGTCATTATGATGTGTCCTTTTTCCTTTGACTACCACAATCATCTGTGTAGGGTTCTTTTTATATAACAAGACCTAAGTAATGCACTGTGCTGAGCAGTGCTATTTCTATTTGTGAGGTATTGACATGGACAGTCAAACAGTAGCTTTAATCGGAATTTTATGTATAGTATTAGGAGCTTTTATTGGAGTACTTACTTACAATTGCAATCGAGACAAGGATGTAAAAAATGATGCATCTGATTCAGCTGTAATACGCACAAAATTAGACAATATTAATGCTGGGATAAATATTGATATTAAAGCGCAAGAAATGCGTGTTACAGGGTTATCAGAGCGTGTGATTCTTGTAGAGGAATCAAGTAAACAAGCACATAAACGTTTAGATAAAATGGAGGGAATTATACATGGGAATTAACTGGAAATCACGTTTGCAATATAAGTAATTTGGGGTGTCATAAATTGTATTACTATTGTACTCGCTAATCAAACAGCGGGCATTTTTAATGTCGATATTACGATTTACAATGTACAAATCACAGCCATTTCAGAGACTGTATTAAATATTTTAGGCTTGCTTGGTATTATTATCGACCCGACTACAAAAGGCACTTCGGACAGCAAGTAGGCATTGAATGATGACAAGCCTAAGGGTGATGTAAAATGACAAGCATTACTACAACATGCGGGGAGATCTTGGAACTATTGCCAGCTGCACAAACAGCATGTAGATTGTTATTCCAAGAGTGCTTTAAAGCAGGTATTAAGAACATCTTTATTACTGAAACATATCGCTCACAAGAACGACAGAAGTACCTTTATGAACAAGGAAGAACTCGACCAGGACAAATTGTTACTTGGACACTAGACAGCAATCATAAGTCACGATTAGCATGGGATATCGCTGTTGGTCCTCCACAGTCTTTATATGATGTGGCAACCCGGTGCTATTGCACGTCAGCTAGGTATTACATGGGGTGGAGATTGGACAGGTAATATTGATCGTCCCCATTTTGAGGTTAAGCCAAATTGGATTATGCCAAAGGGATACAAAATTGAAGGACAAGTGATTATTCCGACTAATAGTAAATACCAAGTGCAATTAATTGTGGAAGGCAATACAACTAAACCAATTGCAAAGAATGATGACACAATGAAATTCACAAGGACAACTGCAAAAGCTGCTGTACGTGATTATATTCAACAAGCAGTCGGTAAAGGATTGATGGATAGGTCATGGTTGGAAAAATTCGATAATGGCACTATGACAAATGGTGATTTTGAAGGTTTGAAAATTATTATTGCACAGCGTAGCATTTAATAATTAAAAAACTAATTTTAAGTGTAATTATGAGAAATTTTGAAAAAGTGTTAAGATTAAAAGATAGATTAGGAGGGAAATAAAGTGATTTCATTAAAACCTATGAACCAAGAAGAGTTCAAACAATATATTAGTTATGCAATTGAAGACTATGCAAAAGACAAAATCGCTTCCGGAAATTGGAGTGAAGATGAAGCGATTAACTTGTCGAGGGAATCATTTGAACGACTACTACCAAATGGTGAGAAGACCGAAAATAATCATTTATTGTCTATCTTTCATGGCGATATTTTAGTTGGAATGATTTGGATTTCGCAAAAAGCCCCTAAAAATCCTAATGAAGGTTTTATTTATGATTTTGTGATTTTTGAACAATATCAAGGGCAAGGGTATGGCAAGAAAGCAATGAAAGAAGCTGAAATTATTGCTAAAGAGTTAGGTATGAATAAAATTGGTTTAAACGTTTTTGGTCATAATAAAATAGCACGTGGATTATATGAAAAAATGGGTTATGAAATTACGAATATAACCATGGCTAAAACAATTTGATAATGCAAGTAATTGCCCATTACCTTAATCGGTAATGGGCTTTTTTTATTTCCACAAATTATTGGTCAAAAAAGAAAAACAATATAACGAAAGGAAGAATTACTATTCCAATCATAAAGATAATAATCCAGTGTATAATTTCCAAGTTATCCATAGAAATAATGTAAAAAAATACACCTATGGCCAAGAGTACCAAAAATAAGCATCCGTGAATATGAGTATTTCCCTCATTAACATTACCTCCATATTCATTTTCAAATTCATCCTGGACTTCTGACTTAACAATCTCTTTTGGTATTGTTTTATCTTCTATAACTGTATTACAGTATTCACACCTTATTAATACTAAACCATCTTCGTATACTTTCGTAAAAGAATTATTGGCTAAACAATTAGGGCAATTATTCATTAATTTTCACCTCAATATATCTATCTACTATTTCCCATTTTAGGGATTTCGACATGGTTTGTATATATAAATAAAAGTTAGTAATCAATTTAATGGAAAGGGTAGACGAATATTTTATTGTTGTGCATGTAGCTATGGCAGGCAATGATGTGGTCCTTAGGTATGCTAATATGGCACTAAAAACTCAGGTAGAAAATTTATTAATCAGTCACCAAAATAAAGATCAGGCGCTCAATTGAGTACCTGATCATTTTTAAATTTAATATTCTCTTATTTCAAATGAAGCAATTTTATCATGTACAACATATTCTGTTACCTTTTTATAAGGTGAAATTGTTTTAGAAAATTTGAACGTTGATGTACCTTGTGCACTTTTAAACCAATTTAAATAATTGTTTAAAACTGTATTCGTTACATCATATTCTTTTGTTATACCGTTTACTAATGTAATGCTTAAAATAGCATTTGAAAATTCATTGTTTGGTTTCTTAACAATTACTGTACTAGTGGCTGCACTATCAGTACCTTTAATTTTGGCAGTAATTATTGCTTCGCCTTCGTGAAGGGCCGTGACATTACCATCCTGATCTACAGTAGCAATTGATTCATCACTTGATAACCAAATTACTTTTACTGTATCAGGTGTAACCGTTGCTATTAACTTATCTTGACTACCTTCTAGAAGTTCTAATAAATTTCTGTCTAATGTGATGGATTGAGTGTTAGGTTCAGATGGGTTTGAAATCTTTTCCATCATTTGAAGTTCGCATATTCCAGCTCTGACAGTACCAGATGCCCCGTTAGCCTTGCTGATATTTATTCTATACTTGTTATAATAAGTATTGTTATCAAAGGTAAAGCTTTGTTCGGAGTTCTTCACCCAATCCTCTTTTGTAACATTATTTTGAGAATCTAATACTATCCATTCCGAACCATTCCAAGCTTCAAAAGTCCATGTGTTTGGGAATAATGTTGGAGAGGTACCATTATTATGCATTACGTATTTACTTATTGCTTTTGGAGTAGTAAATTCGTAGGCTAACCAACCTGTTTCTTCGGTAGTTGCCCAAGCAGTGTAATCCGTCTTATAATAACTTAGTTCACCATCGAATGCTAGCCAACTTGGTGTACTAATATAGTTACTCGAAGATGAAGCTTTACCAAATTCTGATTCATTTGAATTCATTTTTGGAATTAAGTTTTCTGAATATACATCCTCAGCCTGTGCATTTTCAACATTAAAATTTACTAACGCTAACATAATTAATGATAGAAAAATAAAACCTTTCTTAAATAAATTAACCACTTATGTATCCTCCTTTAAATTAACAAGGCTATTATAAATAACCTATAAAAACAACTTTAACCAATATGATACTTATTTACCATAATAAATATCGTGTATATTTAATAAAAAAAGCCCCTCGTGGTAGTGACTATTTATTGAAATAATATAATTGAAGCTTCGTTGCTATTACTGCCGCATGCCGCTAAAGTAAGTACAGATAGTAGTGCAATAAATGTTAATAATTTACTTGACATAAATAATTATTCCCTCTGTATTTCCGTTTTAGGGAATTTAGTAATGAAGTACATGCAAAAAAACAGACAACTTTATTTAGTTATCTGTTACTTAATCTCAAACATCTCGTTCATATCTGTAATTTCTAGAGCTTGTAGAACTTTAGTGATGTGTTCACGATTAATCGAGGTTCTTCTATTAGTTGCAAGTTTGCTAATCACTGGACGTGTTAATCCTGTCTTTTCTGCTAATTCCGCTTGTGACATTCCTTGTTCGTTTAACATTTCTTTTAATTTTACTGTTAGTTCCATGATTTCATCTCTTTAATTAAATCCTCTTTAAATCCCATTATACACAAACCTATGAATTTAATAATTTATACTAAAATCAATAAATAACGAAATTTAATAATTTGTTTATTCATAGGGAAGAGGTGAAATACAAATGGCATTCGAATACTTAGCACAATATACAATATTTGATTCAGTAGCAGATATGGATAAGAGTGTAGAAGACCATATGGCATCACATTATTATGATTTAACAGAATCAGAGCGAGCCATCGTTTTCACTTTAACTAACAGATCTTTAGCATATCCAGGTACTTGTCACTTAAAAGCTAAAACGATAGCCGAACAAACTGGAACATCTTGAAGTACGGTAATGCGGGCAATTAAGAAATTGGTTAGCATAAACATCATTGAAAACTGAAGCAAACCAAGCTTAACGGTATCAAAGAAGCTAGCATTTATCGCATTTTACCCTACAGTGAAACATCGAGAGACATTCGATGAAGCTAGTAACGGCGCGGATTGTTCTCCAATTAAAAAATGAATTAGCTTTGCAAGTTGAAAAGAAAAAAGAGTACATGAATGAGTATCAGCAAATGCTGTTTGATTTCATATACTCGCTGCCATTAGCGGATAACTTGAAAGATGAATTAAACAAAGTTGTTTTAGCTACTCAAATTCAAAGTATAACTGACTTCATTAAAGCTAAAAACGTCCTATTCAAAATTGCATTGGATATTAAAGAAGCTGTACTGACAGTTGCTAGTACATTAAAAGCTGTATTTGTAGGGGCTTATAGTAAGACTATTGAGCACTACCCTCTGTAGTGAACGAAACACTCAGAGGACGTCTAGTACCATAGTATAACTGGTTGAAAGAACGTGATGATCAGATACAAATGAATTAGACTAGAATAAAAATTTTGCTGGAAAGGTAGTATATTTTTGAAAATTTTCAATTAATCAATGAAAAATATAAAAAGGGATTTTAAATATAAATAAATTCCGTTACATTAGCATTGTACTGCCTTTATTCCCAGTTGCACCATTCTTGCTATAGTAATTTCATAGGGAGTAGGATCTTTATCTTCTAGGTAATACATTTTAAATACATTTCCAGCACGATCTTCTAATAATGAAACAATTTGAATTGCTATTAGGATGAATGGTCCTCCTGACCCTGGTTTCCAATAAAATAAAGCCCACTTTCCTACACAACCCTTTAATTGGTCTACAATAGATAAGAGATTATTAGTTTGAAACCCACCATTGTAAGGTGGATTGCAACTGTTCGGGTCGTCGTTACAAGGTAAGGGTACTTTTATTCCTTGCATTAAACTATTTACAATAGGAACTAGTGCGTTAATATTTTGGTCTTGTGATTTTTTGTAATATGCAAGTGAATTTGCAATGTATGCAGGCATTTGCGGAACTAATCTTATATCATTATGCACATAATTAGAACGTTCGTATGCTACACAACAATAATTACAATCGCAACTTCCATCTTCGTACCAATCTAAACAATGAGGATATTCAGGACAATAGGTGGGAGCATATGCACATCGACCAACTAATTTTTTTTCTACCTTTAGAGCCATACTGTCACAACCACCGTAGGAAACAGGTGAATATATATAATTAAATGGATACAAATAATAACCCCTTTTCACTTTATTTGAGATAAACTCATATCAGAATATGAAACCTTAAAAGAGATGTTTCCTTTATTATCCATTAAAACCATCTAATGCTAATGTTGAGTTATGCACAAATCTAAAAAGACCACTCCGTGATGAGTGATCTTCAACGTTTTTTCCGCCTTCATGCCACCGTGTTCAACGAATAAACATGAAATATTAGTGGATAAAGAAAAATATAATACGATAAAAAAGCCGACAAACCCTTGATAACTAAAGGTTTGTCGGATATGAAAAGATATAAAAAATCCACTTTAATACTGCCATACTCCAAGAGGCATTCATGGCTGTGCTGAAGATGGATGATTCGAAGTAAGACACAACTATTCAAAAACAGGGAATGCTATTTTTTTGTAGCATTCCCTGTTTTTTTCTCTAGTTAAACTGCACCTAAGTAGTTTGCTTCTTGGCGATTTTTATATTTTGTAGCTATCATGTACATTTTGGGAAAATTTTAGTAAAAGATAAATAGATTTTCTACATTTTAAAAAAATCCTGACCATTTTATTGTCTGCCGAGAAAGGTGAAGCACCATAAAACAATAAAAGGAATCGCTATTGAAATAGAGATCCCTTTTATTGTAATACTCTTTGTAGGCAATTTAATGAAACAATAGGAAGAACTTAGCCAATAAAAAAATAGGGACTCCTACAATTATTACGCCTGCAAAGAAATAACAAAATAACATAAAAACATCGAAAACCGCACCAGCTAAATCATCAATGAATTTTAACATTTCATTTCCCTCCAAACATAATAAGTATGGGCACTACAAACGATTTATTCTTTAACTAATTGCAGAAAGTTTTTACTTAAAGCTAAAGTGAGATAGATTATACAGACATTCATAAAGAATGAAACATATGATAATGGCTTTTCACTAGGACGGCGGGGTTGAAATAGGAAAGGGCTGAGACTTCTTCTTCTCCGATATAACGTACCCATGGAATCGGTCCTCCAAAAGTTGTCTGTTGATAGGTCACGAAAAATAGAGAGATACAGGTAGTAAAATACTAATCCAAAAAAATCGTTGATGGACCTTCATAATATCTCCCCTTTAAAGATCAGATCGTAGCGTCTTTTTTAAATAATCATGTTTAAAATCTCTGCCAATATGGTCGAGAGTCCCGTAAATTTCATAATGATGATTTTCATAAAATGTTAACGCTTGAAAGCTAAGCGTGTCAACTTTAATGAAATCACATTCATGGTTGAAGGCAATTTGTTCAATTGTTTGCTACAACTTTGATCCATACCCTAACCCACGAAGCTTTTTGTCTACCATTAGCGTGTGTATTTCTAACCAATTCCAGCAAATTTCACCCAGTATGCCACCATAAACGTGACCATTGCTATCAGTTAGAAATAAATTAATTTCCTGATATCGACCTTGTAAATCTTTTGGAAAGTGTTTTACATTGTATTCATAAAGCATGTTATTGACATAAGCTTTGTTCTTCTTATGTCGTTCTTGTGTGATTTGATAAGACATCTTTTACTTCTTTTCTCGCAATGGTAGTACTCGTTGCCAAATCATATGATGGCTATTCGTTCCCCAAAAGTGCTCAAGTATATAGTCAGGCTGTCCAAATTTTTTCTGCCAGATGACTTGTGCCTGTTTATATCCACTATCTAAACAAAAGCTATGCACCTTTTGTTTTTCCAACGTCGTTAGCATTTTCTGTAATAGCCTGGTGCCAATACCACGATTTTGATAGTCCGGATGAACAAATACGGTACCGATTTCTGGACAATGGGAAAGATCTTCTTTAATCGTTTGTTGAATGATCTCGTTGGCTTCCCCATATTCGATCGTTCCTATTATGTCATTTGTTGCTTCGTCCACAGCTACCCAGAAAAATCTTTTTTTGCCTTGGCTCTCTATGTCCATTGCGACATACTGCTTTTTCATTGCCCATTCACGCTGTTGATCGTCCACTAGCTCGGCAATCCCTTCTTTTGCATAAGTATCTTGAATGACGTGGAAAAAGAATTGATGTAATGTTTGTATGTCCGATTGTTCGGGACGTCTTATGAGTAATTTCAAATTTTCTTACGCTCCTTCGTATTTGGTGATTTTTGGCTTAATAAGGTATGAGCTCTTTGCACGTCAACATCTATATCTGCCTGTACTGCGGTTAATCGATCAAGTGCAAGCTTGTAGCCAATAATAGGAGGCATCATATTTTTCAGTATGCCAAAGCAACTCTCTATAGCAAATAGAGGGTTGGATATTCACCAGATGAGCTAATTTTTTCAGACATTGTTCTCCTTGTGCCACCTTGGTTTATTGTACTGTCTGTTCGTTCGCATATTGTGACATGACAGATAGCCCCCATCCGTTATTGTTGAGCACGTTATGCATACTACCAGTCTATTTTAATGATTATAACATGTTCACCTTAATTGGTTAATGATGGAATATGTTAAAATATAAAGAAAGACACTAGGTAACGAAAGGAGGGAATGCAGTTGAAAGAGTTGCAGGAGAAACTAGATGCAGTATTAGAGCAAATGCGCAGTTTTATCCAAGGTATTCAAGAGAGGGATTCAGCTTACCCTATGTTTTTTCACAATCAAATCGAGGAGGATATTAGCCAATTTGTAGACAGTCAGTGGTCATTACCAACGGAATATGTCTATTTTTTAAGGCGTTATGTCGTTGAAAGGGTTACATGGAATACGGGTGATTATATAAATCTACAGATCTATGGAGCAAGAGATTTAATGCGTGGGCAGGAAGGCTATCATTATAATCCAGTGACAGAAGAGGTGATTCTGGATTGGCCGCACAATTATTTGGTCATCGCAACAGATGAAGGAGATCCATATTGTTTGGATTTATCAAGAGGGGATACGGCAATTTTTTCTGCTCTTCATGGGACAGGCTGTTGGGATTTCACAATGGCCTATGACAATCTAATCATGTTTCTTGAGAGTGTGCTAATTCCGCCTGGTTTAGAGGAGATGTTGCCTGAAGACAACTCTACTACTTACTATGAACTGACTATAACAGGAGATGGGGAAAATAAGCTAAAGACATTATTGTTACTTAAGAAAATATTCTCTTGTGATTATTCGCGAGCAAGAGAGATGTTAGAACAGCCTCCACTATTAATTTATAGAGGAGTTGAAGCGGGTGCTTTAAGGTTAGAAGACGAGCTCCAGCATATTCGTGCAAACTATCAAAAAAAGAAAATTAGCTTAGCTGAATTTATCGAATGAACCATTACATGATTTTTGTAAATAATAGGGATAACGAATTACTTAAAATGGACCGAAGGGAACTTCATTCTTTTGCATGACGCCATATCATATATTTGCTTGTATAGTGGGGAGTAGCAAAGGGGTGCTTGAAGATGAAAATTACGAAGGTTCAACTATTTGTTCACGATTTACAAAAGATGCAGAAATTTTATAGCGACCAGCTAGGCTTTGCCTTATTAGAAAGTACAGGTGACTATTTTACAATAGCAGTTGGTGAAAGTAAGATGACTTTTGAAAAAGTGCCCACTACGATTCAAAAGCAATATCATATTGCATTAAATATTCCAAGAAATTTATTTTATCAGGCAAAAATTTGGGCCAAAGAACGTGTTGGCTTGCTTACTTCAGAGGGGCAGGATGAAGTGTATTTTGATTTTTTAAAAGCTTACTCTTGTTATTTTTACGATCCTGAAGGCAATATACTAGAATTTATTGCGAGGCAGGAAGTAAATCCAGAACAGGATACAGCCTATTTTTCTATGGAGCAAGTGCTACAGATTGGTGAAATCAATGTAACGACCGACGACATTCTAGCAGCCGCTAGAAAATTAAATGAATATGCTATTAAACCTATTAATGATCAGAAAATCCAACCAGATGCTCTTCATTTTTTAGGTAACTACGAAGATGGAGCCAATATTCTATTAGGACCAAGTGAACGACTTTGGTATTTCTCTGATAAGAAAGCAGTAATCAGTCCAATCTGTATCGAAATAAACGATATGTTACAATTATTTGTAGATGAAAAAGGTCAATTGACCATCAGTCAAAAAAGATAAGATGGGCATACCTAAGTGGAGCGAGTATCAGAACGATTATACAGAGCTAGAATTAATCAGAAAAAGGAGCAAGAATCGTTGAAAGCAAAATGCCTTAAACTATATGAATTTGGAAATCCACATGAGGTGTTAAGGATTGAAAATAAAACGATTACACCTCCACAAGGTCAAGAAATTCTCGTGCGTATGCTAGCAAGACCCATCAACCCTTCTGATTTAATACCGATTTGGGGAAAATATGCCCACCGAATCACTTTACCAACTGTTCCGGGTTATGAGGGCGTTGGAATCGTTGAAGATGTTGGGCCACTTATCTCTCCAAAGCGCATTGGTCAGCGAGTCTTGCCACTACGAGGAGAGGGCACGTGGCAGGAAATGGTGAAGACTCAGGCGGACTTTGCTGTAGCTGTTCCTTCTACGATGGATCATTTTACTGCAGCACAAATGTATATTAATCCGATAACAGCCTTCGTCACCTGTACAGAAGTTCTCAAATTACAATCAAATGATGTACTAGTAGTGAATGCATGTGGCTCTGCTATTGGACATATCTATGCTCAATTTGCCAAATTACTAGGTTTTCAGCTTATTGCTGTCACACGAAGTCATCAGCATACGGAAGAATTACAGCTGCTTGGGGCCCGCTATGTCATAGATACTTCTAAGATGCCACTTCATGAAACGATAATGGCTTTAACAAATGGCAGAGGTGCTGATGCAGCGATTGATTCGATTGGTGGGGAGGCGGGCAATCAACTTGCATACTGTGTGAAGCCTGGTGGGAAATTTTTAGCCATCGGTCTTTTATCGGGAATACAGGTAAATTGGACAAACATTGTAAGGGAAGCAAAGGTACAAGCGATGATGTTTCATTTGCGCCACTGGCAACGCCAAACACCAATCGAAAAATGGCAGCAAACTATGCAACAGCTCGTCAATATGGTACATACGGATTCGTTAAAAATGATGCAGGTACAGGACCATTTCCCACTAGTGAACATACACCAGGCAATAGCTGCCGTTGAAGCTACTAATAAAGGAAAGATTTTTTTAACGAATTTTGATTAAGAACCCTACTACCTTCAGTGTTAAGGAACTTATTGTAAGCTCTTATTGATGGTAGTAGTTTTTTTCTTTCTATTGAGGGTGAATGCGCTCCAACAATGAGAAAGTCGTTAATCTGCTCATAAAGAGGATGACCCCGCTCCAACAAGTAAATAATCTACCTAAAGAAGTCTCCCTCGCTTAAAAGAATAGAACCTTTACATAAATAGGGCAATTCTTTATCCTTTCTTTCCATAAAAAACTAAATTAGTAATTTAAGGTAATAGGAAATTGCGGTATGATGGAAGTAACTGTTTTTATGGAAAGGGAATTTAAGATACAAGCCATTGTGCAAAGGAGTTTAGATAATGGAACATGTCAACAAATTAAAAATGGCGGTAAAGCGAATGAGTGAGGCTGATGCGAAGTCTATGCTCTTTTTGACTTTAATGAATGAACAGTCGAAGGACGATATGGTACAGTTTTTATTGCAGCAAAATGAGGAGCAGGATGTTTCAACGATCGAAACGGTTCATATTGTGTTTGGTCATTCACCTGGAGGGAGTTTGAAGGCTGCATTTCGCAATAGTAACTACGTGAAAACGGAAGAAATCATCGTTATGCCTGGTAATTTTTCTGTTGGTCCTTTGAAAGATTTACATCTATGTGAAGGGATTGAAGCTCGTTTTCAATGGCTACAAGAGCGCTATTTTATAGAAGACGATGGATTGGCCATTTTTGAGCGCGAGGTGAAGGAAGCCGTAGAGAAAATAAAATCTATTCCGCCACATCAAGATATAATCATATGGACTTGTCAAAATGCCCATGAACAAATAGGGCTTCGACTTGTCTTAGCGATGCTAGAAAAGAAACCAAATGATATCTATGTATTAGATACTTTTCAGTTATTCCATGAGTTGCATATATTCCCCCAGTTAGCAGAGGACAATTATCCAAGATCCTCTGGAGAGGTCAGTGTAGAGAATGTACTTCATATTTATGAGCAATACCAGGGACGCCCATTAAAAAAATCAGTACAGCAGGCTTTATCTAAAGAAGGATTAAAGATGTTAATGGATGACTACTGTATACATACCTGGGAATACAATGAACTTTGGAGTCATCACAATGAAAATGTAGATGATGACTGGATCATTGCCTGTGCTAAACGATTACATGAAGACCAAGAAGAAGCTCCATATCTAATGGCGGCTAGACTCATTGGGGAAGTGCTAGGGCATATGGAACAGTATAGAGAAGCGGAATGGATTGAATATCGCCTGCGTCAATTAATTCAGCAAGGGGTCTTTTCTTATCGAGGTGAGTTAAAAGGGATGTTGCATTATCAAGTAAAATTAGCAGATGCTTATTTGCTTGACTGAGGCACTGACTGTCATGTTCTGAGGTATTTTATGGTATAATGTTTTCTAATATAGATGGCTTGAAGGAGTGAGATCATTGTTAAAAACAGAAGTATTTGAACAATTAAAAACGGCAATGAGAGAGAAAGATACTTTAGCAAAGGGTGTATTATCTCTTTTGAAATCAGCTTTAGATTCTGCTGAAAAAGAAAAGGGAGCAGCATTAATCGCTGAAGAAGAGATAGCCATTATTCATCGAGAGGTCAAACAAACGAATCAAGCGTTAGAAGGCGCACAGACGGCTGGACGAGTAGATTTGATTGAAAAAGAGGAAGCCAAATTGACACTTTTGAAATCTTTCTTACCGAAGCAATTATCCGAAGAAGCGATTGCTGAGAAATTAGTAGCGGCAGGTGTTGGTAAAGGAATGAACATGGGAGAAGCCATGAAAATTGCGAAGCCATTGCTTACAGGCCAAGCGGAAGGTGCAGTTATCTCAAAAGTTGTGAAAAATATTATTGCCTAATCTTCTACCATTTTGGTAGGAGATTTTTTATGCAGAGAAAAATCCGCTATGCCGAAAAGGAGCATAGCGGATTCTTAATTTTATAACTTAAATTTTTGAGTGATATTGCGAAGCTGTTGAGCCATTTCTGCTAAGTTATTCGAAGAAGCTGTGATTTCCTCGATACTTGCAGATTGCTCCTCAGAAGCAGCAGCAACGTTTTGAATATTGCCTGAGGCTTGCACAGCTACTACGCCCACTTGTTCAACAGAGATCGCGATGCTGCTCACGCCTTCATTGATATTGGACATTATGTTATTGACATGGTCCATTTCCTGCGTAAGTGATGTGACGTGGCTATAGATGTCAGCAAATGCTTCTCCTGATGCATTAAATGTTGTGGAGCTTTCCGCAAGATTACTGCTGCTAATAGCCATCGATTTTACGGCTTGAGCCGATTCTTCCTTAATGGTTTCGATACGTGTTCGAATACTGTTTGTAGCATCTAAAGATTGATCGGCCAGCTTACGTACTTCCTCAGCTACTACTGCAAAGCCTTTGCCATGCTCACCTGCACGCGCTGCTTCAATGGAAGCATTTAACGCAAGTAAGTTGGTTTGATCCGTTATTTGGGTAATCAATGCTACAATATCCCCGATTTCATTCGTGTATGTGCTTAAACGTTCAACGACAGTTGCTGATTCTTGAATGGCTTGGGATGTTACGGCCATTTTTTCTGTAGCATCTTGAATCGTTGTATTGCCTTTTTCTGAGATCGCAGATGCCTGGAATGCCTTTTCTGTCACACCAGTTACGCTTGTGACAACCTCTGTCATTTTGCTAGAGATGGTTGTAATATGGCTTTCCACTTCTTCAATCGAAGAGGTTTGTTTTTCTGAGCCCACTGCAACCTCTTGCATAGAAGATGTAATTTGCTGTATGGAAGCACTTGTTTGCTCGGAGCTTGCAGTTAATTCCTCTGACATGGCCGCCACTTGTTCAGCATTTTGAGCTATTTGCTGAATTAATGTACGTAAATCTTCCGTCATATTTTCAATGCCTGATGATAGCTGGGCAATTTCATTGGAACCTTTTATTTGGAGAGGCTCGACGGCTAAATCTCCCTGTGCAACCTGACCGACATAGCGAGTCATTTTTTTAATTGGTTTCGTAATACCTACACTAATAAAGTAAGCAACGATAATACCAAAAATCACAAAAACAACGGTTAGAATAATACAAATCCAAAGTGTTTCTGTTTGTAGCTTAGAAATGAAGGAAGCATCCATATCTAAACCAAAAATAATATCAGTATCTTTAAATGGGATGAAAATAGATTTATGGATACCATATTCATCTTTGTATATATCACTTGTTTGAATGGTTTGTGTGTCGACGGCTTTTCGCATTTCATCACTAAATTCATAGTCTTGCTGATGATTGTCAGTATTACTTAATGCCACGATATGCTCCTTACCATTGGCTTTTGAAAGCACATAGGCGTTTTCTATATCAAACTTTTTAACCGTAGCGTTTAATTGATCTAATAGTTTTTTATAATTGTCAGAGCTACCGTTATCCGCCGCTTTTACATCATTTTTCTCAAGATCTTCAAAAATCGTATTCGATGTGATCTCTAAAGTAGTTTCGAATTGTTTAATGACAAAATTGTCGATAATACGGTAAGAAACCGCGAATAAAACAACACTAAATAGCAATGAAATAATGGCTATTGGAATGGTGAAACTGGCTATATATTTATAGAGTAAAGAACTTTTAAATTTAGTGACGATACGCAATGTGAGACGCCTCCAATACTGTTAGCTTTTGCTGTAAGAAATGAATCATGTTTGGGATATGATCTGTCTCTGTGTATGGTGAAATAGAGAAGAATTTTGCCGCTGCAACGGGAACATGCTGTGTTGTATCACTCGTGCTAACCGTACAAACCCGTGTTGTATCACCGAAGAATACATCATCACGACCTTCACCTATAATTTCAAAGAATGATGCATTGATGCCATTAATGTGTTCGATTTGATCCTGTGTATAATGACCAGCTTGTTCAGCCTGCCAATTGAAGCCATCAGGATACAAGCGAAAGGCTGTAACTGGACCAATATTTGTGTCATTAACGACCTGTAGCATTGGTGTTTTCACAGCTAATTGTGTGCGGAACGCTAAATTCACACGTACATAGTTGGCTAATAGTTGCTGATAACCTTCCTTACCGAATGCTTGGAGAGCAGCAAAAATAGCAATGGAGCTACCCATACGAGAGCACTCTAATGTATAACCAGTATGGTATGAACCGTAACCACGATTGCCCACATAAGGTGTATCGAAGTCCTCAATATCTAATAGCTGTAAACTGTTACCTTCTTTAATTAAGAATAAGCTAGTTAAATAAGGTGTTTGTCCAAGCTTTTGGAAGTCAAAGCAAAGGCTATCTGCCATAGCTAGATGTTGCATGCGGTCATGGATATGTCGTAAGCCTTGTACGACATCGCCTTCAAATTGTAGAGGGTTTTTTTCGAAATCATAATCATTGAAGAAGGCATAAAAACCACCTAAAGCCGAATCAGCATGAATATGTACTGGCTGTAAATTGTACTTCTTCTCAAGCGTTGTAGTAACCTCTTTAATAGCTTGTATATCATCAATACCAAATTGATCAGTCGCTCCTGTAGTAGCCACTACATAGACAGGGATACCGCCATTTTCGATTACTTCTGTCATACGAATACGTAGGTCTTCCACATCCATTGAGTGGTCTTTGCCAGCTTTTACACGTACTAAATGTTTACTGCCAATGCCCACGGCCTCAACAGATTTTAAAAGGCTATAATGTGCGTTTTCTGAAGCAAAGCAATATAAGTTATTCGGAACACCATCTTCTTTGGCATGTGGAAATTGTTTGGCGATGGCAAGGCGAAGTCCACTGAAAACGGCACCTTGTCCACCCCATGTTGTATAACCAAAGCTCTTCGTATAATCATAGCCAACTAATTTAGACATCATAGCCACTACTTTGACCTCACACTCAGCGGCAGCAGGACCATAAACATCCCATAAATTGTTGCCATTTAGTAGGGCATTTGTAAATTGACCTAATACACCTGGGATGCTTGCCATTGGTAAAACATTGGTTACAAAGTTACGTGTATGATAAGGATGTCCTTGCATTAATTGTGTCATTTCTTTTACAACTTGATCGAGCCCAACCCCTGTAGTTGGCACTTGATGTTCTTGCATCAGCTCTTGATAGAAATTAGCAGAACGCTCTTTCATTGGACCAAGTGTTGTCTTATGTGGATTTTTTAATTCATCTAATGAGGAAACAATTTTCTCTAATAGGGATAAAAAATTCTCTCTTTGTTGGATATTTCCATCTTCGCTCTGGAATAATTGTTGGATATTTTGCATAATCATCATCCTTTTATAGTTCATATTTCCTCTATTTTTAATATAATAAAAATAGGACATTATACTAAAGGTATAATAGCATATTTTAGCAGAGATGGTGATTATATTTTACTGAAAAAATATTTATTAACATTTCTGAAAAATCCAACTTCAATTTATAGATTCTAAATAAGTTGTTTTCCTTTATGCCATGGGGTTTATAAGCTGAACATGCTATTGGATATGGAGATTGAGAGGAAGATTAGAAATTATAAATTAGATAATGTTTAGGTCATAGAAAAAGAGAGGGAATCTAATCCTTTCTAACTAAAAAAATCTGCATGAAAGGTGATGCAGATTCTTGGCAACAGGGGTGATTATTTTTGATATTGTAAAAGTTCTTCTATCGTAACAAATGTATAGCCTTCATCAATAAGCGTTTGAAGAATGCCTTCTATTGCCTGTAATTCATTGTCTGTATGGTCGTACATAGGGTGCATTAAAATAATAGAACCTGGTTGAATATTTTCTTTCACATAATTTATTTTTTCCTCTGCCTTTGTAAAGAACGTATCGGGCTCTAAGTTCCATGTAATGGTCTCACGTTGATGTTTATGTAAATAATGGGGAAAGCCGATTAGTTTTTTACCATAGGGTGGTCTGACGAAAGGTGTTTGTTGATAGCCAATGCTAGCAATGAGTGCATCTGTTTTTTCTATTTCATTTTTAATAAAGGAAGGGCTTTTCAATACCATACGCTTATGCGAATACGTATGGTTGCCAATTTGATGGCCTGCTACTGCAATTTTCTTTGCTTCTTCTGGATGCTTCTCAATATCCTGTCCAATTAGAAAAAACGTTGCTTTTACTTGGTAGTCTTCTAGTAACGCTAAAATAGCGTCTGTCTTGTCAGTTGGTCCATCATCGAATGTCAGGGCAGCCACCTTTTCCTGTGTGTCAACATGAGAAGTAATATTGCCAAACAATTGATAGTTACGAGCGTTCATTAGTTTATAAGCTGAAAATGCGAAAGCACACATTAGTAGAAGAACTATGCCAATAGTAATTAGTTTCCGTTTCATGAACAGACTCCTCTCTTTGTCCAGATCGATATCATGTTTTAAATGTATGTTAACTTGAATCCAATTTCAATGACGCTTTGTCCGTACTGCAATTTTTAGCTACCACTTTCTGTTTGAATCACAAAAAAATAACCATACTACATGGGAGGTGAAGAGATGTATAAATTATTATCACATAATGATTTAGATGGAGTAGGGTGTGGGATTTTAGCAAAGCTTGCTTTTAACGATAAGGTAAGGATACGCTACAATTCTATTACGGCACTTGACCGTGAAATAGAATTCTTTTTGGAGAATGATCAACAGAAAACATTTTTGTTTATTACAGATCTTTCTCCAAACGAAGAAAATGAAAAAAGGATTCAGGACTATTATCAGGCAACTGGGAATGTACAATTGCTGGATCATCATAAAACAGCGCTGCATTTCAATCAGTATGAATGGGGAAAGGTTTTAATTGAAGATGAGCATGGCTATTTAACGTCCGCTACTTCTTTATTGTATCAGTACTTGGTGACCCATGGTTTATTAGAAAAAACAGCCGCCATTTCAGAATTCGTAGAGTTAGTAAGACAATATGATACATGGGAATGGGAAAAGAACGGCAATTTTCAAGCGCAACGATTAAATGCACTGTTTTTTCTAGTATCCATTGAAGAATTTGAAGAGAAAATGCTGGATCGTTTAAAAACAAGTGATCGCTTTGATTTTGATGAATTTGAAAAGAAAATTTTAAGTATGGAAGAAGAAAAAATAGAGCGTTATATTCGGCGGAAGAAACGAGAACTTGTGCAAACCAATTTGGGCGACTTTTATGCTGGCGTTGTTTATGCAGAATCCTATCATTCTGAGCTTGGTAATGAATTAGGTAAGGAAAACATGCATCTTGATTATATTGCGATGATCAATATGGGCAGTAAAAGAATATCCTTTCGAACGGTTCATGACCATATAGATGTGTCAGCTATTGCCGCTGTTTATGGTGGAGGCGGACATCAAAAGGCTGCGGGCTGCTCTTTAACGATGGAAGCCTACAAACAGTTTGTATTGGCAACCTTCCACATAGAGCCTATTCCAGAGGATGCCAAAAGGAATCGTTATAATTTAAAGGCTTCTTCATTTGGAACATTTTATAAAAATCAGCAAGAGGATGTGTTTATTCTTTTTTCAAGCGACGATATTGACTGGGGGATTGAAAAGAATAACACGCCATTAGCGCAAAACTTTGCTAGCTTTCATGAAGCGGAGTGGTTTTTAAAGCGAAATTATGAGGTGTGGTTAGTAAGAGATGATCTCTTTGTGGACTATTTAATGCAAATGGCCAACAAAGTTCGTCATCAGCATAAAGGAATGTAAAAATTCCTTTTATACATAATGGATTCGTCCTGTCTTGCTTTTAAACAAGGTTATATAATGCTTTGTTACAAACTACAATGAATTATAACGATATTTATAAAAATGAGGTGTACGGTTGTCCAATGATATACTGCGAGTAGTGGATTTGGATAAGGAAAATCGAGGACGCAGAAAAAAACGAGGAATAGTTGTTATCTTTTTATTGATGGTCGTTAGTGGATCATTGCTGTATTTGTGGTGGAATCGAGATGTGGATTTCGAAGCCTATAAAACAGAGGTGGGGAAGACAGCAAGCAATAGCTTAGGGCGTTTAACGTTAAATGAAGTGATTATTGATGACAATCAAATTTTACTGAATGCTACCTTTGAGCCTGTGAAAGCATTTACACCAAAACACCAAATATTTTTCTTCCCTCAAATACTCGTCAATGGGAAAGATTATATGGTTCGTAATGGAGGTCAATCCATTGTCCAGTCTAAAAATGTATATACCATATACAATAGTATCAAAATGGATGATTTTCCGTCAGACGAAGATTTAGCATTAGCTATTCGTTATAAAGATTGGAATGTAGAAACACCGATTGATAAACCTTGGGAATTTCAGGTAGAGGCTTCTCAGGAACAATTACAAGAAGATCGAAAAATCTTTGTGATTAATAAAAAAGTCAATCATGTCGATCAACAGGAAATAACGATTGATAAAGTTGTCTCCACACCCATCTCAACAACGATTTATTTTCATGCCGATCAAAGCATTGTCAATGATGCAGTTTATTTTAAAATCCAATCAAAGGCAGGACAATCATGGAACTTTGCTACACCCTATCCATTAAATAAAGAGGGGACAAAGTGGGGAAGTCGCGTAGATGCACTTTATTTAACAGAAAAAAATTATACATTAATTCCTGTCAAGAAGGATGGCAGTAAAGTTGCTGACGGCATCAAAATAAAAAAAGAATAAAGTTGTAGTCATTTGTTATATATGAAAAACTGCACTTCCGATTTGTTAGAAACGGGCTAACAATCGGAGTGCAGTTTGTTTTTTTCTAGAACTAAATGACAAGGAAGCTACCCTTGCAGATATGTATGGAAAACTCGCTAGATGGTTTCATAGCGTTCCTTCTATTGATTCGTTATAATGTAGAAATGGAAAAGACTTAACGAGAAAGAAGGGATTGCTATGGCACGAGGTGTTTACATTCATATTCCTTTCTGTCATCAAATTTGTAATTATTGTGATTTCAATAAATTTTACTTTAAAAACCAACCAGTGGATGAATATATAGAAGCACTTGGTAAAGAGATGGCTCTTGCCACACAAAAATATCCGGACAATTTTCGTAATATCGAAACGATTTTTCTTGGAGGTGGGACACCAACTGCTTTATCACCGGAGCAATTGGACAAACTACTAACGTATATTCATACGTATATTCCGATGGAGAGTGTGACAGAATTTACATCAGAGGCTAATCCGGATGAATTGTCTGCGGCAAAATTGCGAGTGTTGTTTGATGGTGGTGTCAATCGTCTAAGCATGGGTGTGCAATCTTTTGACCAAGGGCTGTTACAGAAGATTGGACGCACTCATAGTAATGACCATGTTTATGAAACAATCGCTTTGGCTAGAAAAATTGGCTTTCAAAACATTAGCATTGATTTAATGTATGGTTTACCTGGGCAAACGATGGCTCAATGGAAGGACTCATTAGACAAAGCTTTTGCCCTTGATTTACCCCATTTCTCTGCCTACTCTCTTATTGTAGAGCCAAAAACGATTTTTTATAATCAATACACAAAAGGCAAGTTGTATTTACCAACGGAAGATCTCGAAGCAGATATGTATGATGTGTTGATGCAGCAAATGGCTTTACATGGACTTCAACAATACGAAATTAGTAATTTTGCAAAACCAGGCTTCCATTCAGAGCATAACAAGATTTATTGGGATAATGATGAATATGCAGGGTTTGGGGCGGGTGCCCATGGTTATTTAAAGGGCATACGTTACTCCAATCATGGTCCATTAAGAAAATATATGGATGCTGTTTTTGTAAATGAGCTACCTATTGTTCATGAACATGAAGTATCTCCAGCGGAAAAAAGAGAAGAACAAATGTTTTTAGGGCTGCGAAAAACAGCGGGGGTTATGCACACTATATATGAAGAAAAATTTAAAACACCAATGGCTGCTCATTATGAGACTGTTATAAAAGATTTAGTTTCAAAAGATCTTTTAGAACAAGATAAGGTGGGTGTTCGTCTAACTAGAAAAGGACGTTTTGTGGGCAATGAAGTTTTTCAACAATTTTTGCTAGAAGATTGAGCGATATCGTTGACATAAAATGTGGGATTTGATAACTTAATAATAGTATTAGCACTCCTCTTAGTCGAGTGCTAACAGAGGTGATAATCATGCTAACAAATCGGCAGTTACAGATATTGCAAGTCATTGTAGACGACTTTATTGTGTCTGCACAGCCGGTAGGTTCTCGCCAAATCTCCAAAAAACAAGGGATTACATTTAGTCCAGCCACTATTCGAAATGAAATGGCGGATTTAGAGGAATTAGGCTTCTTAGAGAAAACACATACTTCCTCTGGTCGAGTGCCTTCAGAAAAGGGTTACAGATTTTATGTAGATCATTTGTTGAGTCCTCAAGGCATTAATTCGAAGGACATTCAACAAATCCAATCAATTTTTAATGATCGACTAGTAGAAGTAGAGCATATTATCCGAAAGTCAGCCAACATTCTATCGGAGCTGACATCGTATACTTCCATACTTTTAGGACCTGATGTTCAAAGGCATCGTGTCAAACGATTTTCAATTGTCCCTCTTTCTAGCGATACAGCAGTAGCAATTATCGTAACGAATAATGGGCATGTTGAAAATCGCATGTTCAACTTACCGCCAGATTTTACCGCTTCTGATTTAGAGAAAATGGTCAATATCTTAAATGATCGCCTGATTGGTGTATCCTTAGAAGATCTCCATAAAAGCCTTGAAGCTGAAGTGCTAGCCGTGTTACAGCAACATATTAGATCAGCGGATGATTTTATTCGCGCGCTCGTAACAGCAACAATGCATAATTCAGAAAGTAAAATTTTCTATGGTGGGAAAACGAATATGTTCAACCAACCAGAATTCCATGATTTAAATAAAGTTCGCATGATTTTGGACTTGATGGAGACGACTAGCCAAGTGCAGTCCCTTTTCCATCCGAACGAATCAGGTATTCATATTCGGATAGGCTCAGAAAATAAACAATTAGAAATGGAAAATTGCAGTGTCATTACCACTACCTATTCCATTGGTGATGACCAACAGGGAGCCATTGCTATCATTGGCCCAACACGTATGGATTATAAGCGTGTCGTGGCTTTATTAGACATAATGCGCTTGGATTTAACACAAGCCTTTATGAAAAATCGTAGTGAATGATAATGAGGAGGATTCAAGTGACGGAAACAACGGAAAACAAAGATTTAGTACAAGAAGATGTACAAGCTGAAACGACAGCAGAGGAAGTAACACAATCAGAAGTTCAAGAAGAAGTAGAATTATCTATTGAAGAACAGTATGAGGCGAAGCTGGCTGAGCTACAAGCAAAGCTAGATGACGAGGAAAATCGTCACCTACGTCTACGTGCTGACTTCGATAATATGCGTCGTCGTCATCAGTTAGACAGTGAGGCTGCTGAGAAGTACCGTGCGCAAAACCTACTATCTGACTTATTGCCAGTTCTTGATAATTTTGAGCGTGCTCTACAAGTAGAGACAACTTCTGAAGAAACTGCATCCATCATTAAAGGGATTGAAATGGTGTACCGCTCTTTAATTGAAGCGACAGAAAAAGAAGGTCTACAAGTCATTAAAGCTGAAGGTGAGCAATTTGATCCAACTATTCACCAAGCTGTTATGCAAGAACAAGATAGTGAAAAAGAGACGGGTGTTGTCTTACGCGAGCTCCAAAAAGGGTATATCTTAAAGGATCGTGTTTTACGCCCAACAATGGTATCTGTGAACGAATAGTCCTTGTACTATTTAGTCAATTAAAATTAGTTAGAAAACGCATCCCTTGCGTTGACATAATAGGAGGAAATTTTAATGAGCAAAATTATTGGTATTGACTTAGGAACAACAAACTCTTGCGTTTCTGTACTTGAAGGTGGAGAACCAAAAGTAATTCCAAATCCAGAAGGTAACCGTACGACACCATCTGTTGTTGCATTTAAAAATGGTGAACGTCAAGTTGGTGAAGTAGCGAAACGTCAATCTGTAACAAACCCTAATACAATTATGTCTATTAAATCAAAAATGGGTACAGCTGATAAAGTAACAGTAGAAGATAAAGATTACACACCACAAGAAGTATCGGCTATGATTCTTCAATACTTAAAAGGTTATGCAGAAGATTACTTAGGGGAAAAAGTAACAAAAGCAGTTATTACAGTTCCTGCTTACTTTAATGATGCACAACGCCAAGCTACAAAAGATGCTGGTAAAATCGCAGGTCTAGAAGTAGAGCGTATCATCAACGAACCAACTGCCGCTGCACTTGCTTATGGTTTAGACAAACAAGACCAAGACCAAAAAGTATTAGTATTTGACCTTGGTGGCGGTACGTTTGATGTATCTATCCTTGAGTTAGGTGACGGTGTCTTTGAAGTATTAGCTACAGCTGGTGATAACAAACTGGGTGGGGATGATTTCGATGACGCGGTTATTGAATATCTAGTAGCTGAATTCAAAAAAGAAAACGGTATTGATTTATCAAAAGATAAAATGGCGATGCAACGTTTAAAAGATGCCGCTGAAAAAGCGAAAAAAGATTTATCTGGTGTAACATCAACACAAATCTCTTTACCATTCATTACAGCTGGTGAAGCAGGTCCTTTACACTTAGAAATTTCTTTAACTCGTGCAAAATTTGACGAAATTACATTACCATTAGTAAATCGTACAGTTGGACCAGTACGTCAAGCATTATCTGATGCAGGTCTTTCAACTTCTGAAATCGACCAAGTTATTTTAGTTGGTGGTTCTACGCGTATTCCAGCAGTACAAGAAGCGGTACGTAAAGAAACTGGTAAAGAGCCTCACCGTGGTGTAAACCCTGACGAAGTAGTAGCTATGGGTGCTGCTGTACAAGGTGGCGTATTAACAGGTGATGTAAAAGACGTAGTATTACTTGACGTAACACCACTTTCACTTGGTATTGAAACAATGGGTGGCGTGTTCACAAAATTAATCGACCGTAACACAACAATTCCTACTTCTAAATCACAAGTATTCTCTACAGCAGCTGATAACCAACCAGCAGTAGATATTCATGTTCTACAAGGTGAGCGTTCAATGGCAGCTGACAATAAAACATTAGGTCGCTTCCAATTAGCAGATATTCCACCAGCACCACGTGGTGTACCTCAAATCGAAGTAACATTCGATATTGATAAAAACGGTATCGTATCTGTCAAAGCGAAAGACCTTGGTACAAACAAAGAGCAAACAATTGTGATTCAATCTGATTCTGGTTTATCAGAGGAAGAAATTGAACGCATGGTAAAAGACGCAGAGTCTAATGCTGAAGCGGATGCTAAACGTAAAGAAGAAGCAGATCTTCGCAACGAAGCAGACCAATTAGTATTCCAAGTGGATAAAACAATTGCTGACTTAGGCGAGCAAATTACAGAAGATGAGAAAAAATCTGTTGAAGACGCTCGTGATGAATTGAAAAAAGCGCTTGAAGCTGGTGAATTAGAAGGCATTAAAGCAGCAAAAGAAAAATTAGAAGGCGTATTACAGCCACTAGTGATGAAAGTTTATGAGCAAGCGGCAGCGGCAGCTCAAGCGGCTCAAGGTGGCGACGCAGGTGCAGACACTGGCGCTGGTAAAAAAGATGACGGTGTTGTAGACGCTGATTTCGAAGAAGTAAAAGATGATAAATAGGAAGTAACACAGTTAAGTGAAAAAGCCAAAGACCGCTTGCGGCTTTGGCTTTTGTCATGATGTTGTGATCGCTTCACGTAAATGACACCATTTATGGAATAGTTGCATACGTTAGCTGCTAGGAAGTGAAAACCTCAATTTTATGGGATGATTAATCGAAAAAATAAGGCAGTTTTAACAACTGCATGTTACAATAGATTTTATGCAAACAGAGCGGAGTGTGAATCATGGAGAAACGCGATTATTACGAGGTGCTTGGTTTAACAAAATCAGCTTCTAAAGATGAAATTAAAAAAGCATACCGTAAATTATCAAAACAATATCACCCTGATCTTAATAAAGAGCCGGGTGCAGATGAAAAATTCAAAGAAATCGCTGAAGCATATGAAGTATTAAGCGACGACCAGAAAAAAGCACGCTACGACCAATTTGGTCATGAAGACCCGAATGCGGGCTTTGGTGGTGGCTTTGGAGGCGGCGGCTTTGGCGGCTTCGAGGATATTTTCAGCTCTTTCTTCGGTGGTAGTGGTCGCCGTCAAGACCCAAATGCGCCACGTAAAGGCGATGATCTACAATATCGCATGAATATTAAATTTGAGGAAGCTATTTTTGGGAAAGAAACAGAAATAGAAATTCCGAAAGATGAAACGTGTGAAACATGTCATGGCTCAGGAGCGAAGCCAGGCACACAGCCAGAAACATGTTCGACATGTAATGGGGCTGGACAAATCAACCAAGCAGTGGATACACCGTTTGGTCGCATGATGAACCGTCGTGCATGTACGACTTGCCATGGTACAGGTAAAATCATTAAAGAAAAATGTTCAACTTGTCGTGGAGAAGGAAAAGTTCAAAAACGCAAGAAAATTAAAGTGACGATTCCAGCAGGTGTGGATGATGGACAACAAATTCGTGTATCGGGTCAAGGTGAACCAGGTATTAACGGTGGTCCTGCAGGGGATTTATATATTATGTTCCGTGTTCAAGGGCATAAAGAATTTGAACGTGATGGGGACGATATTTACTTCGAGTTGAAGTTGACATTCCCTCAAGCCGCACTTGGAGATGAAATTGAAGTGCCTACAGTGCATGGTAAAGTCAAATTACGTATCCCAGCTGGCACACAGTCAGGTGCCCAATTCCGTCTTAAAGATAAAGGCGTTAAAAATGTTCATGGCTATGGTATGGGGAATCAGTATGTAACGGTCAAAGTCATGACACCTGAGAAATTAACAGAAAAGCAAAAGCAATTACTACGAGAATTTGCTGAAATTAGTGGCGATATCCCTGAAGAACAAGGTAGTTCACTATTCGATAAAATTAAGAAAAAATTCCAAGGTGAATAATTAGAGGGAGCTGAAGAGCTACGTGAAGTGGTCTGAATTATCCATTCATACAAAAAATGAAGCGGTAGAAGCAATTTCGAATATTTTGCATGAAGCAGGTGCAAGTGGTGTTGTCATCGAAGATTCTGCAGAATTTGCGAAGCCACGTGAAGATCAATATGGTGAAATTTATGCGCTAAATGAAGATGATTTTCCGAAAGATGGCGTCATTGTCAAAGCTTATTTATCAGAGTCTAGTTTTTTAAATGAAACGGTCGAAGAAATTAAAGCAGCCATCACAAACTTGACGAACTTTAACATTGATATCGGTGAAAATGTTGTCTCCATTGTTGAAGTCAATGAGGAAGATTGGGCAACTGCCTGGAAGCAATACTACCATCCTGTCAAAATTTCTGAACGCTTTACAATCGTACCAACATGGGAGGATTATACACCTGTTTCAACAGATGAACTGATTATTGAATTAGATCCTGGTATGGCTTTTGGTACAGGTACACATCCAACGACGGTGATGTGTTTACAAGGACTTGAAAAGGTCATTAAAGAAGAGGATACAGTTGTCGATATCGGTACAGGATCCGGTGTATTATCTATTGGTGCAGCATTACTTGGTGCTAAAAGTGTGCATGCTCTCGATTTAGACGAGGTAGCTGTACGTTCGGCACAAGAAAATGTGGCGTTGAATAAAGTAGAAGATAAGGTAGAGGTATTCCATGGTAACTTATTAGATACTGTCAAAGAACCAGCAGACGTGGTGGTGGCTAATATTTTGGCCGAAATCATTATGTCCTTCACTGACGACGCATTTACAATTGTGAAACCAGGTGGATTATATGTCACTTCAGGCATTATCGGGGCAAAACGTGATGATGTCAAAGCAGCACTAGAAGCTTCAGGCTTTGTGATTGAAGAAGTATTATTAATGGAAGATTGGGTAGCTATTATTGCTCGTCGACCGCTATAACCTGACTGAAGAAGCGCCAAATCGTAAGCCGTGTGCTTGTGATTTGGCGTTTTCCTGTCTTGCTAGAAAGGACTGTGTAGCATGCAACGTTATTTTATTGAAACAGCCATAGAAAATGCACGTATTAGCGGAGAAGATGCACGCCATATTGAGCGAGTAATGCGGATGAAGCAGGGCGACAAAATCGTTGTTGTTGCACAAAACACCGCTCATATATGTACAATCGAAGGGTTTGAAGGGGATGAGGTCGTGATTGAAGCGACTGGTCAAACAATACCTTCACCAGAGCTACCTATTTATGTAACAGTAGCTTGTGGCTTGCCAAAGGGCGATAAGCTAGAGCTAATTACACAAAAAGCGACGGAGCTTGGGATGTTTGCATTACAGCCATTTGAAGCTGAACGTTCCATTGTGAAATGGGACAAGAAAAAAGGGGCAAAAAAGCAAGAAAGATTACAAAAAATTGCTAAAGAGGCCGCAGAACAAGCCCATCGTACACATATCCCAGAGGTTTTTGAACCAATTACCTTTAAACAGCTCCTACAACAAATAGATCAATTCGATGCCGTTTTTATTGCAGATGAAGAGGATGCAAAGGCTGAAAAGCGCACAAGGTTTGCGGAGAAGCTAAAAAACGTGTATGATAAGAAGTCGAAATCAATGCTTATAATCTTTGGTCCAGAGGGGGGCATTTCTCGTCAAGAGTCAGAAGCGCTGTTACATGCAGGCGCTCAAACTATGTCATTAGGACCAAGAATTTTACGAGCAGAAACAGCGCCATTATACGCACTGTCTGCCATATCCTATGAATTTGAATGAAAGAGGTGTTCAGCCTTGTCAAAAGTGGCTTTTCACACACTTGGCTGTGGAGTAGTATATAAAGATATGATTGCGTAGGAATGCAGTAATATCAAGGTCTGGACAGCTTGGGAAAATCACTTAAAATGTTGGGTTTTAAGTGATTTTTTTCAAGTCCTATTTCATTATTTTAGTGACAATGTAATATTTAGGAGGTATAAAAATGGATTTTAAGATGCTTCAAAATGGAGTGGATTCTTATAAATTTTCACTAGAAAATTACAAAAAATATATAAGCATAGATAATAAATACGACTCTGAAGCGGGTACATACTTAAAAGTAACAGTAATGTTCTTGCAGCATGCTTTAGAGATATTTAATAAAGCAATTTTAGCTGACCACAATGATTTATTAATATTTGATCTTAGTAAGTCGAATGATATTTTAAAAGTTATAAAGGAAAAAGAAAACTTAGGTTTAAAAGGTTCTTTGCATAAGTTTGTTTCGTTAGTTCAAAAATACGGAATTAAAACGATTAACTACGAAGAATCTGTTAATAGAATCGAATTTCTATATGATTTAAAAGATTCTTGTACTGTTGAAACAATGAGGGAAATAAACAAAATACGTAACGCTATTACTCATTTTGCTTATATATCTGATTTGAAATTTTATAAAATAATGTTAATTATTGATAATGCCTATAGAATAATTGATGAGTTCTATCTGAATTATTTGGATATAGAATCCTTTGAATTATTTGATTATGATCTTATTGAACTAAAAGAATTATCATTAGATTTGTTAATAATCACTGAATTACAAATTATTGATCATTTTGAAACTTTGTACGACAATGAATTAGTATATATTCAAGATGTTTTCAGCCTATTGAAAAATGATAAACATTTTCAGGAAGAATGCGCAAAAAGGAATATTAAATTTGAAATAGAATGTCCGAAATATTTTCTTTCGAAATATTTTGATTTTTCGATTTTAAAAGCAGATGACGATGAACTAATTGAAAGTTTAGGAACAATCTTAATTCCAGCACAAGATACAGTTGCGTTCTTTGAGGAAACTACCAATTCGGTAAGAATGTTAATGCGATTTAATGGATTAGAGGTTTTACCTGAACTAATAGATAATAAGATAAATTTAGGAATAGAAAATTTAACTAGCCTAAGACATGGTTATAAATACAAATTGAATCCAAAAGCATACAAGACAACCTTAGAATTAGAATCATTGAAAAGAGTGCTATTGTCATATATTGATAGCATTTTGCAAAGATAGCACAAAAATCACTTAAATATTCTTTTTAAGTGATTTTTGTGCTGTTAAAATGATATTTTGTAGCTGTAGATTGTCCAGTTTTTATAACAATACCACGCTCGATTAATTCACTTAGTAATGTAAAAATCCCATCTCGTGAAATGTTTGTGGCTTTCTGAAGATTGGCACGAGAAGTGGGTCCGTTTTCTTTTAGGTAATCCAATATTGCGCCTTCGTAATTCTTGTATTGCATCCGAGCTGGTGCAACTGTTTTACTCTGTAATAATGATTTATACGCAAATATATGTGTAATACCATTTTTGAATGTAATTGATTGCACACGTTTATCTAATACTACGATTTTATCAATTATAGTGTGCATAAAATCGGATAAGGCTTCTCGCCCAACTACCTCCGATAACTCACGATAGTCTACGTTGCGGGCTTGCTGCATCTCTTTGGTAATTAAAAAATGTTGGGCATTATCAACAAAAACATCACTGGTTTTATCCTCATGTTTTTGTTTCAATGTATTAATTTCAGCATCAATTTCCTCCAAGCGCGCTTGAAGATCACGTTTTTTGAAAATATAATCCTTTTGGCTAATCCCATCTTCTTCCCCAAACAAATATAAATCTTCTAATCGAGTGAGCGCTCTTTCAAACTTCGCTTTTTCCTTTTGTAAACGTTCAACCTCAATATCTGAAATGTTAATTTCATCTTTTGTAGCTAAGGAGTATTCCTGGTCAGACATACTATTAGTGAGTGCAAAATAAGTTTCTTTTAATGATTCATTATCGATACCCACTACATCAATAAAAGCATTACCTCTAAGTAGAGAACGTTCCATGTCACGTAACGAATGTTTAGGTGTTATACGTTCTTGTAGCCTAATTAAATTTGAAACATAATTAAAAATAAATGGTCCGATGATAATATCACTAACGTAGTTGCTACATCGTTTTGCACCGCCAGAGGTAGCGCATGTATAACGAGAAGGACGATACCCATCTTGTCGAGCTACATCTAAGCCGGCTGTTAGTAGTGCGTTACATTTACCGCAGTATAGCATTTTGGAAAAGATGTGTTTATGAATATCGGCACGTTGGACATCTGTCAAACCTCGATAATTATCGGATAGCAGCTGGTTAACACGTTCGAATTGATCCTTTTCAATGATGCCAGGGTGATTATTTTCAACGACAATCCATTCTTCTTTGTTTTTTAGCCTTCTGCTACCACCACTTTCACGCATGTTGTAGCGGTATGTTCCTATGTAGAAGGGATTACGCAAAATATCACGTACAGTCTTTGCAGTCCATTGCCCATTTCGCTTTGTAGCAATATTTTCTTCGTGCAAACGGTATGCAACTTTAATTGTTGAACGTAAAGATTCATACAACTTGTAAATGTATTGAACAATTTTAGATTCATCTGGATCAACCACAGGAAACTTCTTTTCTTCTGACCATACATAGCCAATCGGAACAGTAGCGCCATTCCATAAGCCCTTTTCGGCACGAGATAGCATAATACCGAATACACGTTCAGCAGTTAATTTTCGTTCCAATTCAGCGAACACCAAAATTATTTTTAACATGGCTTCGCCCATAGCAGTAGAAGTATCAAACTGTTCGTTTTTCGAAACAAACGTTACTTTACATTCTTTTAATTCCTCATACATCTCGGAAAAATCTTTAAGATTGCGTGAGATTCTATCAATCTTCCACACAAGTAGATGTGTAAATTCCCCATTACGTATACGCTTCATCATTTCTTGATATTTGGGACGATCAGTATTTTTGGCAGAATAGCCTGCATCCTCGAAAATTTCAATATCTTCAATATTTAATGCATACTTAGCGTAATTTTCTAACTCTTGTCGCTGGAAAGGTAAAGAATCCTTATCAATCTGGTGTAGTGTACTTACACGTACATATAATGCTGCTTTTTTCAATAATATGGCCCCTTTCTATTAAGGAAAGAGCGAGGAAACTAGTAAACTCTTTCATATAGTATATTAATCATGGAGTGAACTAAATTTCAATATAATTTATATAGATTTGTTATTAATAACAAAAAAATTGAAAATCTTTGAAAAAATGGATAAATGACAGTAATTACATTGTGTCAAAATTTCACATAAATCGACAAAAAATAATATATCACTTACGGAGGAAATGTATATAGAGGAAAATATTTCTTCAAATGTCGAAGCTAGTCGTACAAAATAATTATGAATATTAGGTATTTGGATATAAAATATTATTAATACAATAATGTCGAATGTTGTCATTATTGAATATTATTAGATACATAATTTATTCTTGGATAAGAACATATGTTCTTGTATAATGAAATAAGAGGTGGTTAGAGAGAACAGAGTGCGAATAGTAAATATGACTGTTTGGTCGAATGGGTAGGTTAACGAAAAAACTACAGAGGTGATTGTATGCCAGTTAAAGATGAGTTGCGTCAAAGGTTTATAAAAATGACAGAAAATTACCAAGGGAATAAAATTGAGGAACATTCGGACATCATCGAAAAGGTATTACGAATTGATAATGAAAAGGCATTAGGCCTATTAAATAATTTATCAGATAAGTTTGTAAAAAAAGCAACTCACGATTGAGTTGCTTTTTTGTTCTTGTTAATAATTTTAACAATTAAGAATTAGTTCTAATTTGGGATATAAAAAATCTACTATTTTTTATCTTCTATCATTGTTTCTAAGAAATTCACTAAGATTTTTAACTGTCTATCATTCAATTTATTTGCCATAATCATTAACTCTTTAATACTGTCATTCCCCTTTAAAGTCGCTTCAGCAATAAGTTCAGCAAATTCCTCGTCAATAGCTTGTTCTGCAAACATATCACCTTTTTCAGTACGTAACCACTCTTCATTGACATAAAAAATACGACAGATATCGTCTATCAATCTATCTGTTATTCCCTTTGATCCGTTTTCTAAAGCGGAAATATGTGTTTGAGACAAATTCATTTTTTCAGCCATTTCTGCTTGAGTAAATCCCAAGTGTTTTCTAAGTAGTTTTAGACGCTCATTCAAGTTAGACCCACCCCCTTTTTTTATAATAGTACCTTATGAAATATTTCTTAGCAATATTTTTAATAGAAAAAGAGTTGACTTTTAATTCTAAGAAATATATATTTATTTCAAAGAGTTACAACAACCCAATGCTTACTAAATATTTTAAGAAGATACAAAAACTATCTATACCAGAGGTGATTGTATGAGTTGGTTATTAGTTAGGTAAAGAGGCGATTTTATTAAATCTGAGTGAAAGGAGTGAAATAAATGAAAAAGAACAGTAAAAAAGAAGAGGTTATGAAAGAAGTTCTAGAGCTATTTCTGAAATTGAATGAAGATCAATTGAATCTTACTAGAGGGGTAATGACAGGGATGATGTTAGAACAATCACTAAAAGAAGATAAAAAAGAAAAAGTGTCCTAAGAATGAATGAGTTGAGATGCTTGAGTTGGAAAAATAGGAATGACTTGTTTTGTAAGGATAAAAAACAAGAGACATTTGCGAGTACAATGCTCGCTCATGTCAAGCAACTTGTAAAAAGGGCTTGACCCTCATGTTGATAATTTACAAGTTGCTTGATGTGAAACATCATACATAAAAAACTAATGCGCTGTGATACCGAGCCAATGACGGTATAAATATTCGGACTCATAGCTGAAGGGACGGTAGCAACGTCAAATCCTTTTCGGGAGGTAAAAAATGAAAGCTGTAGAGAAAACTCAACTAGAAAAAATCAAAAAAGCATTAGAAAAATACGGAATTTTCAATGAGGAACAGTTGAATGAAGCAATTAAAAATATGAAACCTTTAAATATTGGATGTATGGTTTCCCCTGTTCCATCTAAAAAAGTATTGGAGGAACAAGAATGTTAGGACAATTACAAAATGCTTATAGACAGGCATTGAGAAACCTGGTGTTTGTGGATTTTGTAAATAAAAAAGTTATAGGTGGATTTGATGTACTGGAACTGGAATTAGCAAAAGAAAATGCATGCTGCAAGGATTTAATAACAGCGATTAATCACCATTTTCGCAGAGGTGACTTTGATTTAGCGAAGGAGCGGATCGATGCTCTGAGAAAAAGAGCTGATTATATCAATCGATTAGAAAATCAGGTTAAAGCATATCGAAGAAATAAATTGTTTGAGATTGCTAGTCAACTAGAAAAACGAGGGAAAGAGTCTAAAGTGGTGAAGTATGATGCAAGTCCTAGTTAAAGGCATAAAAAAGCTGCTTAATCGCTCCAACGATTAAACAGCAAACGAAATTTGACTTAATGAAAGTATAACAAGAAGCAGAGTTAGTGTCTAGTAACTGCCATCCGAAAATTGGAAGGGGGTGTCTACTAATGAAACAAGGTCACAATTTAACAAGAAAACAAAAAATGCATATTGCTAGTTTAAGGTTGAATCCTGATAACTGGCTAATTTGTAAGAAACAAGTTGAAAGTTGGTTGATTGTTCATCGATTCACAGGGCGAACACGCGTTATACCAGCACCATGAATAAAAGCCTTTGCAGAGTGTCGCTAAGGCTTAAAAACAGAAATAAAAAAAGCCGTACTGGACTCCTGGAAAAAGTAAGCGCGGCTCTTTTTTGACTATTGCTATATAACCTATTTTCAGAATAGCACGTATTGTAGCACTAGTCAATTAGCGGACTTGTAATGGGTATTAAGTTTACGACCAACCATAAATATCCAACAGGTAGTTAGTAGATTAGATAAGTGGTTAGGAGGATTACACCATGATGCAACAATATAGTGCGGAAGATTATGAAGATCTATTTGCGATAGATAGTAGCGCTTATGAAGATAGCATTGAGGAGCGTATTGAGAGATTACGTGATAAGCAAGTTAGTAAGTATCGCGTAAAAACAATAAGAAGTGGAGATATGTTGGAGGTAGAAGCATACCCAATTTGGGCTATTCCAGTAGGAAAGCGCGGTAAAAAGGAAGGTAGTAGCAGCAAGTCTCAACAAAATCTGAATGACAAAAATACTAAAAAACGATTAATCAGAAAGGCGCACGTTAACTTCACTGATAAGGATATGTGGGCAACTTGGACATATTCGGATGGGAAATTGCCTGCTGATCATGAACAAGCGAAAAAAGATATGCAAAATTTTATTAGACGTCTAAAACGTTGGCTAAAGAAGCAGAAGAAATATGAAAATTTTGAGTTGAAATATATCTATGTAACAGAGTTTGATAATGCAGGAAAAAAAGTGCGTGTTCATCATCATATGATTACAAACTTTCCTAGTAGGGATGTAGCAGAAGATTTATGGAATAACGGGGGCATAGTTCAAACACGTAGATTACAGCCTAATGATTTTGGGCTAGAAGGATTAGTGCGTTACATCACAAAGGACAAGAGCAAGAATCCTACAAAACGTTATACAGTTAGCAGAAATCTGAAAGAGCCCAAGGTGTCGATTGCTGATAGCAAAATGACTCGTAAGCGTGCTGAACGTATTGCTACTGAAGAAATCTGTGCACAGGAACTATTCGAAAAAATGTATAAAGGCTACAAATTCAATGACATACAGGTTAACTATAGCGAGTTTGTGAGTGGGGCGTACCTATATGTGCGAATGAAGCGGATTGATAGCCCTATCAAAAGAAAAATTAATCGTGGAGGCGATAAGGATGGAGAAGAAGGACCATCACATTGAAATGATTCAGGAAGGGCAAATGAACATTTTTGAAGCGGATTACCAGGAGAAGGAACAGGAGGCATTAAAGATGGTTGAACAAGCGATGGCGAAATTAGGCGCAGAACTTAGAGTGGAAAGGGTTAATCCATATATTGCGGCAGTAGGTAATTTTCTGATGGATTTTTTAAAGGACAATCCATCGTCAGCTGAAAAGTTTATGGCTGAAGGTAAAACGATCATTGGCAGCATGAAGGAAGTGCGTAAGGAAGCTGAAAAGGCACAAGTGAATAATTGCGGAGTGTTAACTAGTGATCAAGGTTTTGAGATTGTACTTAAATATTTTGACATCACTACAGGCGACAAACCAATTAAACAAATAGACGTTCCGAAAGCTACTAATTCAGTTAATTTATCAGGTGGAGCAGCCCCACGTTTTGAAGCTTCGCTAGATGAATTTCTGTAAGGAGGTGAATTATTTATGAAGGAAGAAGCAAAGCGTTTATTAGCTCATTTCCCTACCTCTGTTAGCGAGGAACTTAAAGAGTACGTTATTGAAGATGTGTTAAAAAGCAGTCGATATTTATTTGTAAAAACGGTAGCGGGGTTACAACAATGCTATTGCACACACTGTAAACAATCTTTCTATAGCAATTCTGAAGATAAAGATAACAAATTTAAACACAATGAATTACGAAAATGTGAGAAATGCAATTCGAGATGTATGGTTAAACAAGCTGGTAGAGGGCGTTCTAAACTTTATGATGCTGCTTATGTGGAATGGTATGAGAAATCCGCCATGGACTCAAGTGTTTTGATCGCGAGACGAATTTATGTCGCTAGGAATTATTCTGGTGATTATACCAAGGTTGAAACTAAGTTTTTTGATAAGATTTATTATATTTTTGGGCCAGAAGAAACAACAATGTTTACTCTACGTTCTTTCGCTGGAAAGGTTAATGTATACAAGCAGAAAACAACATTTTCACCTTCGACAAACATGAAAAAATACGAAAGTATAAAAAATATCCAAGAAGCTGTAAAAAATACAACGTTACATTACAGTCAATGGGAAAAATACACAAATTATGATTTATTGAAGTTTTTCGGTCTAGCTAGTAAGTATCCATCCGTTGAATTATTAACGAAATTTGGTCTCAAATCCGTTGTTGAAAGTAAATTAACTGGGAGAAACACCTATAGGACAGTCAATTGGCGAGCGAAGTCACTTGAAGGTTTGTTTAAACTGAATAAATCTGATATACGGGCTATTAGAGATAGCAGTCATTCTTGGGAAACAAGCTGGCTTTACATCTTGCAACAATTAAGGGGTGAAAAGTCAAGGGTGAAAGTAGAAGAAGTGGGGGATATTTGTTCGCAACTAGGGTTGAATAGTAGGGTTGATGACATCAAGAAATTGAGAGAACACGCTTCACTTCAAAAAATACTTACTTATGCGTTGAAACAGGCAAAGCGGAGCAAAAGTTACTTTGCGGGTTATGTGTTTGTAGAATGGTTAGATTATTTAGATGCATGTCAACAACTCGATATGAAACTCAATGAGAGGCTATTTTTTCCTAAAAACCTACATGAAGCTCACCAACAAACAACGGGCCAAATTAAAGCTATAGAAGATGCTGCTTTAAATGAAAAAATAACTAAAAGGGTCGAGGAATTGAGTAAATATGAATTTGAATATTCAGGCCTTATTATACGTCCATTCTTTAATAGCAAAGAAATAGTAGAAGAAGGGAAAGTACTTGAACACTGTGTCGCTAGAAATTACATGAAAAGTTATGCGGAAGGGAAAACGGATTTATTTGCTATTCGAAAAAAATGTACTCCCTACATTCCGTTCTATACGGCTGAATTAGATGTAAAAAAGAAAGGTGTTAGACAGGTTAGGGGTTTCGATAATGATCCACCAACCGATGAGGTTAATAAATTAATGGAAGTGTTCGAAGAAGTCATGTTCAAAAAAACGAAAGTGAGGGAAGTGGTATGACGCAATTAATCACGGAACGATCTACTGATGTTATTGCAGCTGAGATAAATGCCATTAAATTTCAAACACAAACAATGATGCTGCAGGCATCTTCTGAAATAGGAAAAAGACTTATTGAGGCTAAAGAGCAACTACCTCATGGTGAGTGGGGCAATTGGTTAAAAGAAAATGTAGAGTACAGCCAATCAACGGCGAATAACTTAATGCAAATCCATGTAGAGTATAGTTCAAATTCCCAAGCGTTTGGGAATTTGAGTTATTCAAAAGCGGTTGCCTTATTAGGAATCGATGCGGAAGATCGAGAGGTATTTTTGCAAGAAAACGATGTTGATGAAATGTCTACACGAGAGCTTCAAAAGGTGATTAAGGAGAAACAGAAACTTGAAAAAGAAATGGCCAAGCGTGAAGCGGATGCCATAAAAGAAAAGAGTCTGTTAGAAAAGGATATTCAGGACCTTAAACAACAGTTAGAAAATGCTCAAGAACAATCTGTTGAGAATGAGGTTTCGGAAAAAGAGATTAATAGGTTAACGCAAGAGCTGGCCGTTGCTGAGTCCAGGGCGAAAAAGTTAGAAGAGAGCTTGAAAGCCAAACCAATCGAAGCGGCAACTGTTGAAGTTGTGCCAGAAGATATTCAAAAAGAGTTGGACCATCTTCGGAGCAAAATGAATGAGTCAACGGATCCTGCGGAGATAAAATTCAAAATCCGTTTTGAGTCATTGGTAAACGAATTTGATTTAACATTGCGCTCGCTTGACGGAATTGGGGATAGCGAAACTAAGGCCAAGTATACAAATGCTGTTCATAAATTGATGGACAAAATGCGCGCTACCTTAGAGGGAGGGGTGTCATGATGGCAGGACTGTACTGGAGTGCTACACAAGGAGGATATATTAAGTGTCCTGTTGAGGGTTGCAACCATATAGGTATCGTTATTACAGCAGCCCATTGTCGAATTGAACATGGTATGACTCGAGAGGAAGTAAAAGAGAAATATGGCCAACCTAAAAATATTTCAAAGTCTAAAAAACAAAAAGAGGCTAGTGAAATGCGTTCTAGTGGGGTGGGGCATTGGTGATGGACGTTGTAAAAGTAAAAATATATCTTTGCAAAGAAAATGAGGTGCTTTTTTCAGAGAAAGATACTTGGCATGAAAATGAGTGTAATTGTAAAACAGTTCATTACGCTACAGCAGAGGTGGGAAAGGAATTGAAATGGTCTAATGGGGCTGAATGGGGTAAAATCCATCATCCCCATTTAGGAGAAGTAATGACTTACTGGAATCCTGAAAGACCTTGCTATGACACATGGACTGCTCCTGTAATCAATGAAGATGGCGAAATCATTTGTTACAGATTTGACCAAGACGAAGGATGTTGGGCTTTTGATGATGGCTGCGAGAATTTAGGTTTGTATAACGGAATTGATACCTGTAAATTCGGCTAACGTTAGAGATTCAGAAGCGGAAAAAGGGTCACTGAGCTGGTAGTGACCCTGAAAAGAGAGAGGCAGTGGCGGTCAACTAACGCCACGGCAAGTGTGTGCGAAACACTCGATTTTAATTTATGCAAAATAAGATTACCTATACATTATTTTGAGGAAGGCGTCAGGAAGGAGGGTGATAGCGTGAAAGAATCTGATTTATTTGAACCATTAAAGGAGTTCTTGTATCAAAAAATGGGTTGCCAGCAAGTATATGCTGAGGTCAGTGATATTGATGTGGTAGGCAAACATGGAAACGTTTATGTAGGTGTAGAAATGAAAACATCGCTGAATTTCAAAGTGATTGAGCAAGCAATAAGTCGCAAGGGCCTAGTTGATTATGTATTTATTCTTGTACCAGAGCCGAAAAATCAACATCGCGAATTTATCTTAGATTGGATCAAGGGATTAGGCATTGGTTTAATGTATTATACTGCAAATCGAAAAACCTTAGCAGAAATAAATGGTGTAAGAATAGTTCATTGGGGAAAGAGGCAACGACCATCCAAACATTATCATATTGCAGATCGTATCAATGATGAAATTCATTTGATGAATATAGGTGGTTCTAAGGGTGGAGAAACAATAACGGAATATAAGCTCACAATCGAGAAAATAAAAGAATGCTTATATTTTCATCGTACAGGGCTGACTATTGATGAGCTTCTGGATAACGTGCAAACTCATTACGCTAATCCTAAACCGTCCACAATGGCTACGTTGAGAGCCAAATGGAATGAAGATTGGCTAGAAATTTTCAAAGAGGATAAAAAACTAAAATATCGCATGAAAGAATCTTATCGTGAAAGTTACTGGGAGGAGCATAAAGAACGACGTGCAGAAATCAGAGCTAGGAATCGTTCTTGAAAGATATTGTTCAGAGAGGTAGATGAAGATAGATGGATTTACTTTATGTTTATATTTGTGATGCTTGCGATAGTATTCATCACAGTAAAGAAGAAATCTTGTATTGCGATAAAGAATCGTGTGATGGGTTGTCTGTAAAATTAAGGTTTAAAGCATCGGTTGTGGTAGGTCAATGTTTGGAATGGGAAAATGCAGATGAATGGGGAACCTTGGAACTTCCCGAAAACGCAACTATTCAAACAATGTATATGGGTTGTAAAAGTAGTCATGATGTATACTCTAAGCCTTGGGTGGATGCTGAAGGTGAGATATATGCAGATCGTCTCTGTTTAGACTCAAATCAATTTTATGAAGGCGAACATGTTGGTACATTTGAAAGTTTTCATAGTTTAACAATTTAATGTGCGAATTAATCGCACAATATTGTGCAGAAGGGAGAATGAAAATGAACAACAATTATCCGCGGATTAACGAGGAAGTAGTAGCCATTTTGGAAGCAGCGAAAGAAGAAGTAACATTTGAAGGTACAGTTCTTGAAGGGAAGGAGCGAAAATATACAGTAATCAAAATAGTTGATTTAGTTAAGTACAACAGCGAGTTTGCTTTAAATGAGGTAGCGCCATTTCTGGACGCATTGTTGGGCAATATCGAAGCGGGACGTGAGAAAGATGGGAAAAAGCCGTTTAATTCTTATGTCGTGATCAATACTGACGAACCTTGGATTGATGAGATAGTAGAAGTAATGAAACGAAACGGCGCCTGGGACTAGTTAGTATGGAGATCAAAACTATTACATTACCAACGTTGGACGAAATGGATGTAATGACCTTGACTGAGTTAAAAGAATGGGCCATAAAATTGCAGCCTTTTTATATTACGCGATCTGAAATTAGTGAAATTTATGGATATGAAGAATATAAAAAAACGATAAGGTATTTATGGTTTGATAGGATGTCTGAAAACATTGAGAACGGAATAAATCGTTGGGAAAGAGTTGCAGATTATCCTAAAGTTAATGAAAAATAAGAGCAAATGGAGTTGAATATATGGGGGTAATAATAGGCGGTAAACGCTTGTGTGGGAAAACAACGGATTTAATAAAAAGATCGAATAAAGAATGGTTGTATATCGTTGTTGCTAACAATCAACATGCCGATAATATCGTTCGGTTGGCCAGAGAGATGGAAATTGATATTCCATATCCCATAACTTTTGATGAGCTGCCTTTAAGCCCAAGGAGTAAAATAAAAGGTGTGCTTATCGATGAGATAGAAATAGTGTTAGAACAATTGGTGCACAGACCGATAATTGCAGCTTCAACCTCCTATGAAATGATTGAAATGGACTCATTAATAGAGAATAAAGGGGGAGTAATGCATGAATGAAAAAACGGAAGATGGTGTCTATATTGTACAAGAAGGAGAAATAACAAAACTTGAACCAAGGACACATGGTCAAGACGTTATTTACTGGAAAAATGAACAGGTGTTAGATGTAGAAAGAACACAGCGTATACGGATTAAAAGAAGTAAATAATGGTCCTTACGGAAGAACCGACGGACAGCAGGCGCAATGTAGGAGCATTGTGTTTGCTGTTCTTTTATTTTTAAAGAAAGGTGGCCACTACTATGATAGAGATTTTGCAAAACATTGATGGAGAAGCGACACAAAAGGAGATTGAAAACATATTTAGACAATATCGAACTTACATGTTGACGACACCTGATGATTTTATGCCTTCAATCACAGCAAAATATACGTTAGAAATGCCGACTTTTTCGAATGTTAAGCAGTCCAGTGTGGAAGGGGCAGCCATCGAATGTGTAGATAAAGAAAAAGAGTATGAGAGATTCTTTGCTTGGTTTAATAGAGGCCTGAGTAGATTAACATCTATAGAACGACGTATAGTCACGTTGGCCTTTTTAGAGACAGAACCAATGTACAACTATGAAATCTATACAGAACTTCGCATGTCTAAAAGCAAATATTACCGTTTGAGGAATCGTGCTTTATATAAGCTGGCAATAGGGTTAGGTATTGAAGTGTATCAAGTGGCTGAGGTGGTACAATGAATTTTGTCCAACCCATACGTGATATTGATAAAGTGATAGAAGTACAATCGTTTTTAAGTAATAGAAATAGCCGTGATGAATTATTGTTTTGTTTTGGTATTTATACAGGGTTACGTATTAGTGATATATTGCCCGTTAAGAAGATTGATGTGTTTAATAAAGATGTCTTCTATGTAACTGAAATAAAGACAAAGAGATCAAGAAAGAAAAGCCGTAAATACACAACTAAAAGACGGGTTCCTATAGTTCCCCATTTAAAGAAAATGATCGCTTTATATTGCAATGACTTGGATATGGATGATTATTTGTTTAAATCAAGGCAGGGGCGTAACCAACCGATAACCCGTGTTAGGGCATATGATATTTTAAGAGAAGCAGCTGTAGCGTGTGGATTAAAAGAAATAGGGACACATACGTTGAGAAAAACGTTTGGGTATCATATCTATCAAGAAACAAAAGATGTGGCTTTGCTACAAGACATATATGGTCACAGTGCCCCATACATAACTTTAAAGTATATAGGGGTCAACCAAGATGCAATTGATCGAGCATACGGCAAATTAGACTTTAGAGGATAAAAGCAATCTGTAAATTGGATTGCTTTTTTATTTTGGGCTTTTTCGGAAACTGTAAGTTGCGGATAACATTTCAATGATTTAGTGAGATAAAGACATAGCTTCAAATATGTACTGTAAATGTCAAATGGGAAAGGAGAAGAGAAGTGTTGGTATATATAGGTTTTTGAACATCAAATGACGTTAACAGAATATATGTTATGTTAAGGTGGTGGATGTGTGAATAAAGCTGTGGATAGGCTGGAAAAGTATAACGGAAAATAATAGTGGAACAAAAATGGAACAATTATGGGACACTATTGGAACACTTTCCAGTTTTATCTGTGCTAGTATGTTAGTGTGTGATAAATGGATATGGTCAAGTGAAAGGGGCGATGCAATGAATAGATATGATGAAAGATGCCCTGAGTGTGGGAGCGAAGAAGTGAGTCAAAAAGTTTTTGTTAAGACACCTGGAGGATGTGTATGTGCTGATTGTGGCACAACCTATGTTAAAGATATAGGACTCTCTAATTTAATTAAATCAGATGATTTAAAGTCACGGTGATACAAGCTGTGACTTTTATTATGCCTTAAAGGAGATGCTAATTATGCCTGATAAACCAAGAATAACTGGAGTACCATCTAGTAATGTTGCTAAGTTAGATACACGTAATGAATATGAAAAGAGCATTGAAAAAATGAAAGAGGTATTACCGTATGCAATTGAAGAGTGGGATGCGAAGGCAACCTTTCTTAAACATAAATACGATGGATTAATTAAGAAAGGATTCACTGAGCAGCAGGCATTAGCAATCATTAAAGATAGACCTATATTTGAGTGATGGGTAAGCAATTCAAGTACTTGCTGTATGGCTTTTTTATATATTTAGGTTCTCCTGGCCATATATAAGAAGCCTGCGGGTCTCGCGAGCCCCAAAAACGGTCTAGATATATGCTGAAAATAAGTGTTCCTTCCGTCCGCGAGATGGTCAATGTTAATTAGAAGAAAATGGGGTGAGGAAATGTCAGAAACAGCAAAGACGAAACTAGATGATAAAACAGTTGTGAATACAAAAATTATCTCTAAAATGTTCAATATGACAGAACGGAATGTTAGATATTTAGTTGATGATGGTGTCATCGCTCGTATTGCTCATGGACGATATGACCTCATTGACACTGTAAGTCGATATGTAACATTCTTGAAGATGTCTTACGATGGAATCGACGAGAGTAAAGTAATGGAATCTCTAGAATATGAAAAGTGGCTTCACGAAAAAGCTAAACGAGAGAAAGCTGAAATTGAGCTTGCTCATATCAAGAAGGAAATGCACAAGGCTGATGAGGTTGAAAAGGTGCTTAATCATATGGTGATGTCTTTCCGGTCAAAAATGCTATCGTTACCTTCTAAAGTAGCACCATTGTTAGCAAGTAAGGATGATCCGAAAGCTATTGAGGCTCTGTTAGAAAGGGATATTAACCAAGCGTTAATTGAGTTAGCTGAATATGATCCTTCTATGTTCTTTACTGAAGACGATGACGAGGAAGTTGAAGTTGTAGGTGATGATGATGGTCCGAAAACAGACCATGAAATTGTTTAAGAAAGTTGCGAGACTTGTCGCACCACCACCTAAATTAACTGTTTCGCAGTGGGCAGATAAACATAGGGTGTTATCTAAAGAATCTTCTGCAGAACATGGGAAATGGGATACAGACCGTGCACCTTATCAACGTGAAATAATGGATGCGGTCAATGATCCAGAGACTGAGGAAATTGTTGTGATGTCATCTGCCCAAGTTGGTAAATCAGAAGTTATTAATAACATCGTTGGCTATCATATCGACTATGATCCTTCACCAATGCTGCTAATGCAGCCTACGCTTGAAATGGCAGAAGCCTATTCTAAGGATCGTATTGCGGCAATGATACGAGATACACCTTCTTTATCAAAAAAAGTTAATAGTCCAAAAGCGAAGGATGGAAACAACACTTTACTTCAAAAGAAGTTTGCTGGTGGACATCTTACTTTAGTGGGGGCGAATTCACCTGCAAGTTTAGCATCACGGCCAGTACGTATTGTTTTAGCTGATGAAGTGGACAGATTCCCACCATCTGCAGGAACTGAAGGAGATCCATTATCCCTAGCTCAGAAACGAACTAAGACTTTTTGGAACAGTAAATGGATTTCGGTTTCTACACCGACAGTTAAAGGTGCATCACGTATTGAAGCGGAGTATGAAGAAAGTACGAAAGAAGAATGGTGTGTTTCTTGTCCGAGTTGTGGAAAGTTTCAACCCTATGTTTGGTCTCAAATACGTTTTGAAACAGTAACGATGGAATGTATGGGTTGTAAAGAACAACATACTGAAGTCGAATGGAAAGCACGTCCTGGTAAATGGATTGCACGAAATGTAGAGGCAAAGAAACGTGGATTTCATTTAAATGCACTAGCATCCCCTTGGGAAAAATGGGCAAAGATTATCGATGAGTTTAAAGAGGCCAAACGAAAAGGTACAGAGACCTTAAAAACATGGGTCAATACAACGCTTGGTGAGTCATGGGAGGAAAAAACGAATGACCAAGATCATGATAAACTCATTTCCCGACGTATCCGTTATGAATGTGAAGTACCAAAGGACGCATTAGTATTGACAGCTGGAGTCGATGTTCAAGATGATCGATTAGAAGTTGAGGTGGTTGGATGGGGTATTGATGAAATTTCATATGGTATTTACTATAAAATCTTTTATGGTGATCCTGGTCAAGAGGCTGTATGGAATCAAGTCGACTCTTTCTTAATGAAGGACTTTATACGTAATGATGGTGTGAATTTAAGTATATCAGCTGCATGTGTTGACTCTGGTGGGCACTACACAAATGAGGTCTATGATTTTTGTAAAGCTAGAGAACATCGGAGGATATTTGCCATCAAAGGGAGAGGTGGGCCAGGTATTGCTTTTATCAATAAACCTTCAAAAGTAGGAAGGCAATCAATCCATTTATTCTCGATTGGTGTAAATGAAGGTAAGGATATAATTTATTCTCGATTAAAAAATGAATTTGAAAATAAGCCTGGTTATTGTTTCTTCCCTGTAGAAAAGGAGAAGGGATATGACGAGGCTTATTTTATTGGATTGACATCAGAGCGAAAAGTAACTCGTTTTTTTAAAGGTGCCATGAAAATAGAATGGGTTAAAAAATCTTCAGGTATTCGGAATGAACCCCTTGATTTGAGGAATTATGCATTAGCAGCCCTTCGGATATTAAACCCAGACATGAAGTTTCTTGCTGAAAACAATTTGACAGGAAACGTATTTAATCAAGTTACCAAAAGAAAGAAAAAACGTAGACGTGGCGTTTTATCGAAAGGAGTGTAGTTAATGGCTTTTACAGTTCAGGAATGTCGAGAGCGTCTGCAAATGTGGTTAGCGGCTGAATCTGCTATTGCCAGTGGACAAAGCTATGCAATTGATGACAGACGTTTAGAACGTGCTAATTTAGCCCAGGTAAGAGAGCAAATAAGGTTTTGGCAAAAAGAACTAGCCAAGGCGGAAGCGGCTTCACAAGGGCGCAATAGACGGAGAACCATTCGAATCATGCCACGAGATTTATAGAGAGGGGGATAGTCGAAAATGAATATGATAGACCGTGCAATAGCCGTTGTATCACCAGTTCGAGCTGTGAAACGTCAAGTAGCACGTAAACAACTAGATATATTGAACACTGGCTATTCCAATAGTGGTGCTAGTAAACAAAAGAAATCAATGCGGGGATGGCGGTCAAAAGGCGGCTCTACGAAAGAAGATATTGACGAGAACTTAGAAATGCTACGAGAGCGATCACGCGACTTGTATATGAATACCCCACTAGCTACAGGTGCGTTGAAAACCATTCGTACAAATGTTGTTGGGTACGGTTTAGTGTTAAATAGCCAAATAGACCATGAATTTTTAGGTATAACTGAACAACAAGCAGATGAATGGGAAACGCATGTTGAAAGAGAATTCTCTTTGTGGGCAAAGTCGTTGATGTGTGACTCAATGCAAATGCACAATTTTTATGAGCTTCAGCAAATTGCGTTTTTGTCATTTCTGGCAAGTGGAGAAACATTTGTGACGTTACCACACAGGTACCATAAGGAGCATTGGTATGGGTTACGGGTACAGTTAATTGAAAGTGATCGCATATCAAGTCCAACAAATGCATCAAAGAACATTATTAATGGTGTTGAACTAGGGACTTTTGGTGAAGTTGCAGCCTATCATATTTGCAATATACATCCTTTATCAATGGACTCTGGCAAAAAAGAATGGAAACGTGTTGAAAAGTTCGGGAAATTAAGCGGACGTCAAAATATCTTGCACCTTATGGAATCTGAACGACCAGAACAAAGGCGTGGAGTCCCAATATTAGCACCAGTAATTGAAAGCTTAAAACAATTAGATCGTTATAGTGAAGCAGAATTAACAGCTGCTCTGATTTCATCACTAATGACGGTATTTATTGAAACTACTGAAGATGAAGATGGTTCTGGTCAAGTTATTGGTGAAGGAATACCTGAAGAAGAACAGGTTGATCAAGAGGATGATATGACAGTGGAACTTGCAGCAGGCTCTGTAATAGCGTTAAATCCAGGTGAAAAGGCAAATATGTCAAATCCAGCACGGAATAATGCCTCTTTTGATCCATTTGTAACAGCAATCATACGTCAAATGGGTGCAGCACTAGAAATTCCATATGAGGTTCTTGTTAAGCATTTTACTTCGAGTTATTCAGCTTCAAGGGCAGCATTGCTCGAGGCGTGGAAGATGTTTAAAATGCGTCGAGAATTCATTGCAAGTCGCTTTTGCCAACCCATCTATGAAGAATGGTTGACAGAGGCCATTTTAATAGGTCGCATTCATGCACCTGGTTTTTTGGAAAATCCATTAATAAGGCAAGCTTATAGTACTGCTGAATGGAATGGACCATCACAAGGACAGTTAGATCCACTCAAAGAAGTAAATGCAGCGATTAAACGTGTGGAAGCGGGCTTTAGTACGAGAGCGCGAGAGACGGTAGAAATGACAAGTGGTAACTTCTGGCGTAATCATTACCAACGAGTACGTGAGGAAAATGCTAGACGAGATGCTGGACTTGATTTGGCGTATTTAGAGGCCTTGAAAGTTCTTCAGGAGAAGGAGGTGAAAGAAAACGATGAAGATTGAGATTAAGGGACCAATTATCAATGATGCAGACCAGTGGATTTATGACTATTTCGCAATTCCTGCAACGAGTCCAGGTAAAGTAAATACGGCTATTGATCGTGCCTTACGAAACCAAGATGGGGAGTTACTTGTAGTTGTCAATTCAGGTGGTGGATCTGTTTTTTCTGCAGCTGAAATCTATACGGCTTTAAAATCCTTTAACGGAAAAGTTAAAGTTCAAATTGTAGGTATGGCAGCAAGTGCAGCTAGTGTCATTTCCATGGCAGGACAACACGTAGAAATGTCTCCAGTAGCTCAGTTGATGATTCACAACGCTTTAACTGGTGCATGGGGAGATTACAACGAAATGGATGCTACGAGTGACTTTTTACAAAAAGTCAATCAAACAATTACCAATGCATATCGTTCCAAGACTTCTAAAACAGCAGAAGAGTTATTACAAATGATGAATCGTACAACTTGGATGACTGCTAGTGAAGCAAAGGAAAATGGCTTTATTGATGCCATCATGTTTGAAAACGAACTAGATGCCGTAGCTAGTATTGAACACCCTTCACTAGTGGAAGGTGCTATTCCTAAAAGTGTGTTAGATCAACTTCGCCAACAACTAAAGGTGGACCCCATGAATTCGACAATGAATTCAATTACTCAAAACGAGAGAGGAAGTCAAAAGATGGACTTAGAGACATTAAAAAATGAGCATCCAGAGCTTGTTAATCAAATTGAAAAAGCAGCTGTAAATAATGAACGTCAACGCATTCAAGACATTGAAAATATATCACAGCCTGGTACTGAAGCTATTGTAAACAAAGCGAAATTTGAAACAGGTGCTTCAGCTGCAGACACAGCAATGGAAATTTTGAAAGCACAAAAAGAACAAACACAACAACAGCTACAAAATCGTATTGCGGATGCAAAGCCATTAAATCAAATTGAAGCTTCAGAAGCACCTACACCAAATCCAGATGCTGAAGTAGATAATTTGCTTGATGACATTTTATAAAGGGGGAATCAAAAAATGTATGCACTAGAACATGAGAACCTATTAGCAGGCTTTCAAGATAAAGTAGTAACAGAGCCTATCAAAGTTGCAGCTGAACAAGAGTTATCAGTAGGACAAGTATTTGCGCTGGATGCCGAAGGGGAAGCCGTTGCGATGACTAAAGAAAGCGTACCAACAGAAGTATACGGAATTATGGCCGATGCTGTAGCGACTGCTGCAGGTGAAACAAAAGCAGCTGTGTGTTACAAACGTGGCGAATTTAACTCACGAAAGATCATCTTACCAACAGATTCAAATGTTATTGAATATAAAAAAGCATTAAGTAATATTGGGATTACATTACGCGATACAATTGCAGCAATTCCACAAACGAAAGGTGAGGAATAATCCATGGCAGTAGATTTATTTGAACCACGCACAATGTTAAAGTTTGTTAATCGCATGCCGAAAGCTACCACGTTTTTACGTGATAAGTTTTTCGAACATAAAGAATTTTCGACTACTGCAAAGGTCGATGTAGATATTAAAATTGGGGGCTTGAAAGTCGCACCATATGTAAGTGAAAAAATTGGTGGTAAGGTTGTTGAAAATAGTGGGTATCGTACAGAAACATTTTCTCCTCCTCTTGTTGCACCTCTTAAAGTGACAACAGCAGCTGACATACAAAAGCGTTCTATGGGAGAAAACCTTTATTCTTCACAAACGCCAGATCAACGAGCTGCTAGAAAGTTACTGGATGATCTAGAGGACTTAGACCAAATGGTTACACGCCGTGAAGAATTAATGTGTGCACAAGCAATTTTCAATGGAGAAATTGATGTAAAAGGTGATGGTATCGAAAAATTAATTTCATTTGGCCATACCAATCGCGAAACGTTGTCAGGTGCAAATTTATGGTCTGCAGGAACTTCGACTAAATTGGACGATTTAAAACGTTGGCGCAAAACTGTACAAGAAACAGGATTTGTGAATACAGACCATGTGATTATGGCAAGTGATGTAGCAGATGTGCTATTGAAAGATGAGGAAATCTTAAAGCTTTTAAATATCCGTAATGTTACTATTGGCCAAATTGCCATTAATGAGTTGCCTTCAGGTGCCACATACATTGGCTATCTTTCGGAAGTGGGATATTTATATTCTTATAACGCTCATTATTTCAATGAAGAGACGAAAAAAGCAGAGCCTTTAGTGCCAGCTGGTTCACTAGCTTTACTTTCATCTGAAGCTGATTTCTCTATGGCATATGCGGCCATTACAATTATTAAAGATAAAGATAATTTTACAACATACGAAACAGAACGTGTGCCTGATACGTGGGTTGAGAAGAATCCTGATCGTAAAATGTTACAACTAAGCTCAAAACCACTACCAATTCCAAAAGAAATTAATAGTTGGTTTGTTGCGAAAGTCCTTTAAGGAGGGATAGTACATGATTAGAGCAAAGCAAGCTATTCGACACAACAATGTCACGTATAAAAAGGGTGACATTATAGAAGGGTTAACAGAATCCGAAGAAAACCGTTTAGTCCGTTTGAAGTCTGCTGAATATGTCATTTCACCTGAAGAGGAATTAAAAAAGCAACAAGTGGCCAATGATGTCAAAGTGATTCCGCCAGATGTATTTGAAGAATTCCGTTCTGCACTTGATGATGAATATAATGCTGAAGGATTGAAACGCGAAGCGAAAGAAGTAGGTGTTGATTTAACGGGTTTAACACGTAAAGATGATATTATCGAAGCTGTCATTAGACAAGGGAAAGCTGATTTGTTATTAGAGGATGATCACGATGAATAAGACGTTTAAAGACTTCATTTTGGAGGATTTGGACGTTTTTTTTAATGTCGATGAAATGGCCGATGAACATGAATTAGATGGCCAAAATTTAGATTTAATAGTTGTAGACAGCAGTTTAGAAGATTTAAGAGGCTTTGGACGTGATCAATTAGATGCTTCGCAAGAAATATTTAAGGTTTATAAAACTGTTTACGTTAAAAGTAGTGATTTTTATATCCCTAAAGTTGATAGTGAATTAATTTTAGATGGCCAAGGCTATTATGTTGAAGAAGCAAAAGATCAGAATGGAGTTATTAAAATTGTTCTGTCAGCCCACGAAAGTTAGGGGGTAGATTTAATGATCCAAATAAGACTTGAAAACGTTGAAAGAATTGAACGGTTATTTGAAAACACGCCACGAGAAGCTAAAATCGTACTCTGGCGTGCTATCAATCGTTCAGCAACGGCAGTAAGAACTCGTAGTAGTGTAGCAATCCGTAAGTATTATATTGTTAAAGCTGAGGATGTTAAGAAACGAATTAAAATTCGGAAAGCAACTGCTAACAGTCTTTCGGCTCAAATACGAGCAAGTGGTCCGGTAACACCCATTATGAAATTCGATGTAAGACCTTCTTCTCCAAAAAATGACCAGGTAACAGCGCGTGTTTTAAGGCAAGGTTCGAGAAAGAAAATTGACAATGGGTTTGTTACAAGAACTGGAAATGGACATGTAAACGTATTTACTCGTGTAGGAAGAAGTCGCCTTCCTATACAGGGTAGATATGGACCTTCCATAGCGCAAATGATGGGGAAAGATGTACTTATTGAAGATATTATTGATCGCGGCCAAACAGTCCTTAACAATCGAATAGAGCATGGTTTAGATCGACTGTTAAGAGGAGGAGCATGATGTTAAATACTACTCTAATTGATGATCTTGTAGATTTTCTGAATGAGGCATTAAAAGAAATGCGATTACCTACAAAAGATGAAAATATAGAAAAAGCCCCAACTGTGTATGATGGTTATTTACCACCTAAAAAGAACTCTTCTCGAAGAGGAGATGAAACAGAGCAGGAGGACTATCCTTTTGTTATAGTTCGTTATTTAGGGGAAGAGGACCAACAACATAAAGAAAATGTGACAACACTAAAGTTAGTAATTGGAACATATAGCAGAGATGAGCAACATGGTTGGCGTGACACATTAAATGTCATGAACAGAATTAAAATATCATTGGGAAAAAAGCGAGTAGTTGGAGCTGCATCCATAACAGGCACAATAAGCATGGCATTATTTGAGGAACAAATGAAACCGATGTGGCATGGTGTCATGGAAGTGCAGTTTAACTTACCACAGGTAGCTTGGGAATGGAGTGTGTTAGATGACGATTAAAGTATCTGAAAAAGCATCACCAGAGAAGGTAGGGGATGCTATTAAAAAGACAAAAGAACAGCAAAAACAATTAATTTACGTTGGCCCACAGGTTAAAGGGGTACAACGTTTTTCTGTTTTTAAAGGCGGCTACCCTAAAAATTTAGAGGAACATATAGAAAAATGCACTGCATTTAAACAATTGTTTGTGCCTATTCAAGAATTGAACATGGTTCAAATGCGTTTAAATGATTCTAGTACAGTAGAATCAATGTTTTATAACAAGGTAATCGAATATTTTAAGGGAGTGAAGTAATATGCCGCATGGTTCACGCGTGTACGAAATGCCAACAAGCCCTGGTACACCTTCTGTAGTATCAAGTATTGTACCAGTTGTGTTTGGTACAGCACCTATTAATTTAACTGAGGGCATTGACAATGTGAATAGACCTATCAAATGCACCTCTTTGACAGATTTTAAAAAGAATTTTGGCTACTCGAAAGACTGGGAAAACTATGATTTATGTGAAGTAGCAGACGCAGCATTCGTGGAATTTGGCGTAGGCCCATTTGTCTTTGTGAACGTATTAGACCCTGCGGTGCATAAAAAGAGTGTTACACAAGAAGTTGTAACGATTGAAAATCAAAAAGCAACATTGAAAAGTGAAGGGATTCTGAAAAAATCACTAAAGTTGATTGTAGATAGTGTTACTTTAAAAGAGGATGAAGATTACATTGCTACTTTTAATGAAGATGGACTTTTAATGATTGCATTTTTAACAACTCAAACAGCTGTAATTGCTGAATATGATGTGGTAGATCCTTCACTTGTTACAAAAGAACATCTAATTGGTGGTTATGACATTGCAACAGGTAAAGCGTCTGGTTTGGAATGTGTTAATAAAGTATTTCCGCGTTTGCGATCAGTCCCAAGTCTATTACTTGCACCTAAGTTTTCATCAGATCCAGAAGTAGCTGCAGTTATGAGAGCAAAAGCAACTTCGATTAATACGTACTTTAAAGCAGTAGCCCTAACAGATGTTGATACAACGCAAACTGCAGTGTTCACAGATGTGTTCGAATGGAAAAATGATAATAGCTACACAGGTAAAAACGAAGCAGTTTGTTGGCCACTTGGTATGAGGAAGGACAAGGTGTATCACTTATCAACTTTATTAGCTTGTAACGTCTTAAAAGTTTGCTTGATAAACAACAACTATCCCTATGAATCTGCCTCAAATAAACCTATTCCGATTGATAAGATTGTTATCAAAAAAGGAAACAATTATGAAGAGGTTGAGTTAGAACCGAATCAGGCAGAGATTTTAAATGATCAAGGGATTGTAACAGCATTAAATTTCGTGAATGGATTTGTAACCTGGGGAAATTACACAGCAGCTTATCCAGATGTAACTGACGTGAAAGACAAATTCCACGCAACACGTATAATGCATAATTTCATTGGTAACTCGATTGTGCTAAAAACTTGGGAGAAAGTAGATGGCCCAATCCGCAGACGTTTGATTGATGAGATTGTAGACGAAATGAACATGTGGATGAATGGGTTACAAGGTGACGGAGCAATTATTGGTGGAAGAGTAGAAGCCCGCGCAGAAGATAATCCAAATGAACAATTACTAAATGGTAAAGTGGTTTTCCGTTATTATGTTGCTGAACCAACTCCAGCCCAAGTAATCGAAAACATTTTACAAGTGGATACGTCATACTATGACACCATTTTTAACTAAGGAAAGGGGGAAATATTAATGGCTAGAATACCTGAAAAAGTTAATGATTTTAGAGTATACGTAAATGGCAGTCCTGAACTAAAGGGAGTATCAGATTTACAATTACCATCATTAAATCCTAAAACTGAAACTGTAAGTGGCGGTGGGCTTATGGGGGAATATGATGCTCCAAACTTCAGTCACTTAGAATCAATGAAAGCTACTATTAACTGGCGAGTAATTAATGATGAGCTAATAGAATTTTTAAAACCAGAAGTAATAAAAGTTGATTTCCGAGTAGCAAACCAAGAATTAGAAGGGGCAAAAGGGAAACATGAATTTGGTGTTAACCGTATCGTTATACGTGGGATTCCAATGAATAATGACTTAGGAAAGATTGCGAAAGGTTCACCTTACGAAGGATCATCAGAAATTGAAGTTTTATATATTAAGATGGAATATAACGGCAAAACTTTAATTGAAATTGATAAATTGAATTATATTTACCGTGTCGGTGATGTTGATTATATGGAGAAATTACGTGCTGCATTAGGAATGTAAAAATGATATTGATAGGGGAGATTACTAATGAAAATCGAAAAACAAAATGCTGAAGAACAAGTACTTGTTCAAAAACAGGAAAATGAAAGTGTAGAAGAAAAGGCAGTTATTCCAGTAAGCGAAGTGAAAGCAAAATATGAAAATCCAGAAATCATTACAATACCAATTAAGCGTCCTGTCGAAATCGATGGGGCGCTTTTAAATGAAGTGAAGTTGGATTTCACTAGTATGACAGGAAGTCAAATTCTCAAAATTGATGCAGAGTTAAGGTCACAAGGTACAAGTTTTGACGATTTATGGAATCAAACAGTGCTTTTGAAACTGATGTCTAGAGCATCAGGAATCATTGAGGATGATCTACAGAAATTACATGGAGCTGATTATTTAGAGGTGTCCTTCCGAACAAGAAATTTTTTCATTCAGTGGTAGGTGGCGATGTCGCTAAGGAGTATAGAAAACTATTTATACAATTAGGTAGAAGTGTTCCTGGTAGCATGGAATTTTGGGTGAAACAAAGTGTAGGTGAGTTGAATGCCTGGTTAGAGGCATTTGGCGAATTGGAAGGAGCTGATAGTTAGTGTCGAGAACATTTGAAACTACAGTTCAAATAAACGGTGCTATTGGAAGCTCTTTAACTTCATCTTTTAGAGGTGCTACAACCAGATTAAACGATTTAAGTAGTAGAGCGAGAGCTGTACAACAAGAAATGAATCGTTTAGGTCGTGATTTTAGGCAAGGGACTATTCACCAATCACAGTATGCTGAGAGCACGGCTAGGCTGTCTCGTGAATTAAGGCAACTCGAAAATAGCCAAAGGCGTATTACGGCTTTAAAGAGTACATTTAACAATGGCATGAATACAGCAAAAATGGTTGCAGGAGGCGCAGCTGTTGGTTCAGCTTTCGCCGCCACAGCTGTTGCTGCATCATCATTAAACACAGCGTCTGATTTCGAAGCTCAAATGGCTAAAGTAGGTGCAAAAACAGAAGCTACGCGAGCGGAAATGAAAGCTTTAAATGATGAAGCTTTGAAATTGGGAGCTAGCTCAAGCTTATCTGCATCACAGGTAGCAGTCGCTATGGATGAACTTGGTGCCAAGGGTTTTGACGCAAATAAAATCATTGCTGCTATGCCAGGGCTGATAGCTGCTACAGAAGCGAGTGGGGAAGATTTAACACTTGTATCAGATGTAGTTACATCAGCTATTAATGCGTATGGCATGGAAGCATCCGAGGCTAGTCGCGTTGCGGATGTTATGGCCATGAGTGCTAATAAAACGGCTGCTGGCGTTGGTGATTTAGGTTACTCTTTTAAATATGCTGCACCAGTAGCAAATACTTTAGGGATTAAGCTTGAAGAATTAGCAGCTGCCACAGGTATGTTAGTTGATAAGGGACTCGCGGGTGAACAAGCGGGGACAGCACTGCGAATGTCTTTAGTTCGTCTTTCTAGTCCTCCTAAGGAAGCAGAAAAAGCGTTAAAGGCGCTAAATATTTCAGCAGTCGATTCCAATAAGAAATTTAAAAGTTTAACTCAATTATCAAAGGATTGGGAAAAGGCTACAGCAAAGCTTTCGGATACTCAAAAGGTCCAATATGCTTCCACTATCTTTGGTACAGAAGCGGCGACGGCCATGATCAGTTTATTTGCATCTGGTCCAGCAAAGCTTAATGACATGACAAAAGCACTTGAAAATAGTGGTGGTGCTGCAGCAAAAACAGCTGAGATCATGAAAGACAACTATGCAGGTGCCAAGGAGCAAATGTTTGGTGCGCTTGAATCTGCTCAAATTGCATTTGCTACTCCATCTTTAGATGTATTAAAGGAAACGTTCGATGGTATTGCCTCATTGATTGAAAATAATATGGGAGGAATCGAAAAGGCTGGTAAAGCAACTGCAAAAGTTCTAAGCGATATTACCGCACCATTTCATGCGAAACCAATTAAACCAAAAATAGAACCAAACATGGACCCTGCAGATGCCCAAAAAGCTATAAATCAATATAACAAAGAACTTCAAAAGTATGAGTTGTTTAGTAATATGGATGTGGGCGAAAAAGTAGAGTACATGTTAAATACAGCCATTGAGAAAGTAGAATCTTGGTTATCTGGTTCAGGTGGCGAGGCAATGGGGCGGATTTTTACGCAATTGGGAACAATTGCAGGAAAGGCGTGGATTGCAGGGCTAACTGGAGCGGCAAATGGGGCGGTTTCGAGTGCTCTTGATGGTAATTTTAGCGGAGCACTAGGGCTAGGTGCAGCAGCTTGGATGATGGGTGGAGGAACACTTGTTAAAGGGGCAATTGGTGCGGGTAGATGGGGTAAAGATTTGTATAAATCTAGACGTTCAGCAAATCGTTCACCGTCTACAGATACAAACGCACGATCTACAGCGACGGCAAGTCCGGCACCATCCAATTCAGGAAGTAATGGTGGTAGTATTGGGCCGAGTCAAACAGGCACGATTACGCCATATGGTGGTGGTACAACACCAACAACACCAACAACAGCGACAGCAAGTCAAACACCATCTCCTAACGGTAGTGTGGGGCCAAGTAGAACGGGTACGATTACACCGTATGGCAGTGGAACAGCACCGACAACAGCAACAGCGAGTCCAGCGCCCTCTCGCGGTGGTAATGTAGGTCCGAGTAGATCAGGAACTGTCACACCATATAGATCAACTTCGACACCACCAACACCACCTACGCCTGTTGCGGCTACTCCTAGGACAGGTGGTACGTGGAGTAAGATAAGTAAGGCGGGCGGTAGAGCTATGTTGCCGCTGAGCCTTGCTATGGATGCGTATAGCATTTATAAATCCAATGACAAAGTAAAGGCGACAGGGGAAACGGCTGGAGGTCTAGCGGGCGGTCTAGGTGGCGCTAAATTAGGTGCTGCTATTGGAACGGCCATTGCACCAGGTGTTGGTACAGCTATAGGTGGTTTGTTAGGTGGAGCTGTTGGATATGTAGGCGGTAGATGGTTTGGAGGCAAAGCAGTAGATACAGTGAGAGGTAGTAGTGAACCTAAAACTACAGCTGTAAGTAAATCTGAACCGACACCAAGTAAGGCACCAAGTACAAGTGCTGATGCTACAAAAGGTCTTGATACCACGGCTTTAAATACATCTGCTACTAAATTAGCGACTACGTTTGATACTACAAGTACAGCTGTCACAGCCATATCAATCAATGCGAAACTAGTCGATCAAAACATGTCACAGCTAGCAACAGGGATTGGACAAGCTAGTACAACGGTGGGAAGCTCTTTCACATCTTTACAAACTAGTGCGAGTATTACAGCTGCTAACATGGGCAATTTGACAATGCACACTGGTCAAGTTAGTACCTCATTTGTTACATCGTTTTATTCGTTGAAAACAGCTACTGATCAATCAACTACTAACATGTCCACGCTAGCATCCGTTATCGCGAACGCCACTGGATTGTTTGGTAGTATGCAAGGTATTCAAACGGCTACTCAAAATGTGATTGCTGAATTAAATAATCTAGCTTCACGTATTAAGAACGCGCCAGTACCTGGTGGCACATCTAGGAGGACGCAATATGAATAGTTACGAAACTACCCAAGGCGAAACGTGGGATTTAATAGCATACAAATTGTGGGGAAGCGAATATTTGCTTCCTCTTTTGTTTGATGCAAATCCTCAATTCAAAGACACATTGATTTTTAATGGTGGGGTTGTGTTGAACGTTCCTGATGTTCTGCTTGAAGATGTGACAGAACGGCCAGAGTGGTTAGGGGAGGATGATGAACTATGAATGTAAAGCTTGCTAAAAGTACACGGCTCAATATTCTTTACAACCATCAAAATATCAATGAAACGTTAAGTAAACACCTAATTTCTTGGACATATACGGATAATTTATCAGGAGAGATTGATGATTTGAATATTGAACTAGAGGATACAGAAGCCTTGTGGCTAGGAGAATGGTTTCCGTCAAAAGGATCTCTTATTCAAGCTGAAATTGAGAAACTGAATTGGGAAGGGGATTCGTTTAAACAGAAAATCGGAAAGTTTGAAGTAGATACGATTAGCGGAAATGAATCAACCATAACCATCATGGCTTTGGCCACGTCCGAGAAGTCGAGTTTACGTGGAGAGCATAAGAGTAAAGCTTGGGAAAAAGCAAAACTAAAAAGTGTATTTAATGAGGTTGCAAATAGAAATGGTATGAAGCTTGTATGGCAATCATCAGAAAACCCTACAAAAGATCGTTTTGAACAGGATAACGAAACTGATTTGGCTTTTATTTACCGCCTGTGTAAAGATGAAGGACTTTGTTTAAAAATCGCTAATAACAGTATTGTCGTTTTGAATGAACAGGATTATGAGAAACAAGAAGCTAAGTACTATATTAGGCGTAAAAGTAAAGAAACTGACATAATTAAAGTGATTGAGCGCAGCTTTACAAATACATTAACGGACACATATAAAGCTTGCAAAGTGACCCATACAGTAAAGAAGAAAACCACTTCGGCTACATTTACACCTAAAAACCCACCTAAAACTGGACGCGTATTAAATGTGAAGCAAGAGGTGAAATCGCAAGCAGAGGCTTTGCGAATAGCTAAGAAAAAGCTTCGAGAAAAAAATAGGGAGGCTACCACTGTTACATTGAAAGTATATTCGTTAGTCCCCTTGCATGCAGGTATGACATTCAACTTAGTGGAGTTTGGGAAATTAAATGGTAAATACATTGCTTCAAAGGTGACTCAAAATGATTTGTATACTACTTTACATTTACGTAGATGCCTGGAGGGATATTGATGTTAGAAGAATGCCAAGTTGTGAATGTTGATCCTGTGGCCAGAACTATCCGTGTGAAACGTTTAGAAAGTAATGATATGGTGTCAGGAGAAATACAGGTGTTTAAAGATACAACATTACCAGAAATAAATGCATTTGTTGTCTGTTCTTTCTCTAATGGCAAAGACAAAAGTTATATGTTAGGTGAATTAGAATAGAGGTGATTTTATGGCCATAATCGCAACCTTTGGGGATTTAGTGTTTGAAGTGTCGCAAAATAAAATCAACACATTCGACAATCTAAATAGGATTACGGAAGCTAGATATACTAAGCATGCCATTAAACATCAAAAACCAATTTTAGAGTTTGATGGACCAGAAGTTGATCCGATTACGTTTGATATGATACTTCGAGCGGATTTAGGTGTAAATCCTGTTAAAGAGCTGGAAAAATGGCGTGACTATTTAAAAAAAGGGAAAAGAGCTGTACTGATTATAGGGAATCGCCCTTTTTCGAACAATGCATTTGTGATAACCAAAATTAACGAAAACTATAAAAATATCGATAACCGTGGGAATGTGCTTAGTATCGAAGCAACGGTAGATATGATGGAATATCCAATCACAATAAAAACAACCAAAAAAACGACTCAAAGTACAGCTAAATCTTCAAATGCTAATAAAAGTGGCAACACATCAAAGAAAAAGACAGGCACCATTACAATAGCGGTGAAGTCAGTTAATATCCGAAATGGACCAGGTACAAATTATAAAATCCTTGGCTGTGCATTTAAAAATAATACATTGACTGTGTATGAGAAAAAAGGCGATTGGTATCACCTTGGAAGCGGAAAATATATAACGGCTAGTAATAAATATTCTACGTTTAAAGGGGTGAGTTAATTGTATGAAATAGAAGCAATGAAAGAAATAGATTATGGAGCGACAGGTGTGCAGGAGATACTGCAGAATGTCGCTTTTATTATGTCTACTGTTGCAATGGACTGTCCTTTAGATCGTATTTTTGGTATAGAATCAGTGGTCGATAAGCCTATTACAATTATTAAAGCCATTTATAGCGCAAGGGTTGTTGAAGCAATTAGTCGTTATGAACCAAGGGCAAACGTAGAAGCAATTGAGGTCAGTGGCGTAGCGGAACAAGGATTAGTCAAAGCGAAAGTGCAGGTGTCTATCAATGGCGAATCGATTTAATTTACCTGATATAACGTTTTTTGATAAGTCACCTGACCAAATTGTCAGTGAAATGCTGCAGCATATAAACGATAAAACAGGACAAGAATTTCAACGTGCTGATCCAAGACGGAAGCTCGTTGAATCATTGGCCGTTTTTGTATCATTTGAACGAAATCGAGCTGAACATGCGTTGAAACAAAATCTGTTGGCGTATGCATCGGACGATATGTTGGATTTAAAAGGTGATGAGTTAGATACACCAAGATTAGAAGATAAAGCAGCTACCACAGTAATAGGATTTAATTTAGAGGCTACTAGAGGTGTGGCCCTGCCAATACCACAAGGGACAAGGGTAAAAATTGCAGAGGTGTATTTTCAGACTAACAAGATTGCTGTTGTGCCCATTGATACTAATTACATTGAATTGCCAGTAACTTGCACAGAAGTAGGTGAAATCGGCAACGATTATTTACCTGGTGAGACAGTTACACTGGTTGATCCTTTACCCTATGTTAAGTCAGTTGTTAACACGGTTATTTCAAGTGGTGGTGCAGAAATAGAAGAAGATGATCCGTATGCGGAGCGTATCCGATTGGCTCCTGAGAAATTTTCAGTGGCTGGTCCTGAGTTGGCTTATAAATATTACGCATTGACATCTAGTCAAGACATAGCAGATGTGGAGGTAGATAGTCCTTCACCAGGCGTGACGCGAATTGTTGCTTTGCTTAAAAATGGGGAGATTCCTACACAACAACACTTAGATAAAATCTTGGCCATTTGTTCTGCAGAGAACATAAGACCTCTCACTGACAATGTAATAGCGACTATTCCTAAAGTACAAAATTTTGATTTGGAAGTACAGTATTGGCTACCAAACAGCAAAGCAACGGTAGCAGATGAGCTCATGCAGAAAATCGACACTGAATATCAAACATATTTGATTTGGCAACGGTCCAAGCTTGGGCGTGATGTCAATCCGAGTGAAGTGGTGAAAAGGTTAAAAAGTACAGAATCAGAAAAATTAGCAGAGCGTGTGGAGATAATTGGGGTGAACTATACAGAAATTGAAAAGACAAAAATTGCAGTTGCGAATGAACCAAAGTTAACGTTTATGGGGTTCATTGATGACTGATCTAACAAAACTATTACCCTATTCTTTACAAAACGATCCCTTCACAGTTGCTTTAACTGAAGCTTTTGAAATTCAAATTACACAGTTGTATGACGAGTTCAGAGCTATTTCAAATCTATATTTATTAACTAATGCACCGAGCTTGCTAGTCGACTTTTTAGCCTATGAGAAACATGTTGATTTTTACGAAGGGCTTACACTGGAAGAAAAGAAAAACGTTGTAAGAAATGCTTTGCATGTGCATCGAAAAAAAGGCACGAAATTCGCTTTGTTACGTGTATTTGAACTACTGAATTTGCAAGGACGTATAGAAGAGTGGTTTGAATATGAAGGTGACCCTTATTATTTCAAAGCGCGTATAGACGTATCAGATAAGGGTGTGGATGATACCACAATTAGACTTTTAGAACGTTTAATAAAAACGTACAAAAACAATCGTTCCTGGCTTGAAGTGTTGGATATTATTCTAACTTCAAAGCAAAATAAGGTCCACGTAGGGACAGCTACTTTAACAGGCGAGGAAATTGTTGTTTATCCACACGCTGTTACAAATCTATCAACAAATGCGAAGGTTAGGGTTGCGGCTGCTAATACAGCAAATGTAGAACGACTAACACTTTATCCGAAAGGAGGAAATTAAAGTGAGCGAAAATTTTTATACTATACTCACAAATGCGGGTTTAGCAGCGATTGCCAACGCTGTAATTAATCAAACACAAGTAAATTTCGCAAAGTTAGGAGTAGGAGATGGGAATGGTGCCTATTATACGCCCACACAAGAGGCTACAGCCCTTCGTAATCAAGTGTGGATTGGCAATATATCTTCTGTTACCGGTGATACAACTAACCCGAATTGGGTAAATGTCGAAACAGTAATACCAGGAAACGTGGGTGGTTTTGAAATACGTGAGCTCGGTATTTTTGATGACAATAATGTTTTGTTGGCCATTGGTAAATTACCATTAACGTACAAGCCTAACTTTGCTGAAGGGAGCTCCAAAGATCTCTATATCAAAGCTATTTTTGAAGTCACGAATGCAAGTGCAGTTACTCTAAAAGTTGATCCGTCAGTTATTTATGCTAGTAAAAAGTATGTAGATGACAAAGTATCTGTGGTTGTTTCTGGTCTAGAAAATGTGCAACAACAACTTAAAAATCATGAAGTCGATTATGTGAAGCATCCTTTTCATACAACACCGACGTTTGCGTCGAATGTATACAGTGTCACGCTTGGTAATGTAATAGCTGACTACGTAGACGGTATGGGTCTGGTACTTAAGTGTCCGACAGCTAGTACTAGTAATGTTGTAATTAAGGTTGGTAGTCTGCCGCAAAAAGTGGTACTAAATTCTAATGGTGCCCTAGTTAAGAATTTTAAAAAAGATGCTATTTATACTTTGCGATACAATGCCACAGTTACAAATCCCGCAGTATTCACAGGTACAGGGGCTTTTATCTTACAGGGTGAAAGTGAGGTGGAAATAGGGCAACAAATCATTAAACCTTCAACGACTAAACAGACTATTCTTAAAGGGTTACATGATGGCACTGGGTATGTCGAAGGGGATTCTAATTTAATTGCTAGTAATATCATAGCAGGTAAAACGATATTCGGTATTACAGGTAATGTACAACCTAAACAGTTTAGGACTTTTAGTATTTATGGACAAGATGCTGCTGTAAAACTTGAATGGGATTTTCCGTTTACCACAATTGTTATTAATAATAGTGCACAATCTTATAATGTTTATTTATCAGAATTACCAAGCGGGCAATATTTTGGTGGTGGGAACTATATGCCCGGTTTCCCTATGTCTCTTAGCCCAACGTCAATAGAATCATATTTCTATAAAAATGGTGGTTGGTATACTGTAAAAGTTTATGGATAAGAGGAGGTTTTTATATTGAAAACATTAATTATATATGATACAGATGGTGTCATAATTTCATTAAGTAGTTCAACACAAGAATTACGACAACCTAAAGGTATACCATTCATGGTTATTGATACACCTCAAAATAAACAGGTGGTAGGGGTAGA